>JABHBJ010000017.1 GCA_018673955.1 Chloroflexota bacterium
AAATTAATCTTGAACTACTCCGTGATATCGGAATATCGGCATTGATCTACGACGGTGGATCAATATCGAGTGAAGATCTTGCCACACTACGGAAGACAATCGACCTGCTCGAACCCAAGAAGCAGAAAAGTTCTGCCGGGGCAACGATTCCACGTGCTGGCGAATCTTCGGCGCAGGATGACGACGACGATCACGATCATGACCTGGAAGACGACGACTGGGAATAACGGTATTTGAGACCGGACGTTCGTTTTGAACGTAATTGTTTAAAGCGGAAAGCGATTAATAGGGAACCAACATGACGAACTACACGATCATAGGGCTCGGACGAATCGGTACATCACTCGGAATGGCCATTCGAAGCAAGGGAGATTCAAAAGTCGTCGGTTATGACGCCGAAAACAGCGCACAGACTCTCGCTCAACGCATGGGCGCAGTCGACTCTGTGGAATGGAACATCGACAAAGCTGTCGAAAACGCCGATGTGGTAATCGTCGCCACGCCAGCCGGATCTCTGTATGACGTGTTCGACGGTATTTCTCGCCATCTGAAAGACGGGGCAGTTGTAACAGATACCTCTCCCGCAAAACGGGCGGTAATGGAATGGGCGAAAGATCTACTTCCTTCGAACGTTGGCTATGTCGGCGGCAATCCCCTTACTGGTGCATCGATCCGGGAGCAAAAAGAAGCTTCGGGATACATTTTCCACAACGCAAAGTGGGCCGTTGTTACTCCGTCGACTGCCGATTCTCGTTCGATCAAGGCAGTTACCGATCTGATCGAAAGCGTCGGCGCTAAGCCGGTCTTTATGGATGCACACGAACACGATTCGTTTTCTGCAGCCACTAGTGGGCTACCCGCGGTAGTTTCTGCCGCAGTGATGAACGCTGTTAGTACATCTCCATCTTGGGCGGAGATCAGCCGGTTCGTTGGCGGCGATTTCGACAACATTACTTCACCCGCCTCGGGCGATCCTGCTTCGTCCCAGAGTGCGGCTGCCACCAATGCCGACATGCTTGTCTACTGGATCGATCAATTGATCGAACGATTTCAGGCCATCAAAGCTGGACTAGAAGACGACGAAGCACGTTTCGCTTCAGACGGACCGCTTGCAGAATCGTTTATTCAGGCTTGGGAACAACGTGCTCGGCTAGAAGCCGGCGTTGCTGATCGTCACCCGAATACCGATGAGCGAGCGCCGATCCCATCATCAAGCGAAAGCATGATGGGGTTGTTCTTTGGCAGCCGTGTTGCCAAAGTAATGGGGCGCGGACCAGACAAGAAAAAAGACACGACGAAATACGATCGTCGTAGGATGAAGTAACAGGATTCTAATGCCAGTAACTATTGCACGTCCGCGGTCTCTGCGCGGAGAAATTATTGCCCCCGGAGACAAGTCGGTTTCACACAGGGCGATAATGTTCAACGCCTTGTCGAACACGGGTACAGCGAGCATCACAAACTTTTCTCCAGGGGGCGATTGCACAGCAACGATTGAGATCATGCGTGAACTGGGGGTTGAGATCACTCGGAACGCTGATCCAAACGGAAGAGGCGATAGCCTCACCGTGAAGGGCGTGGGGCTAAACGGCTTACAAGAGCCTTCGGAAATTCTTGACGCTGGAAATAGTGGGACTACGACTCGGTTAATGTCGGGAATACTCGCGGGGCGAGATATTCTCACAATTCTTACTGGAGATGATTCACTTAAGTCTCGTCCGATGGGACGAGTCGTGAATCCTCTGACTGAAATGGGCGCTGTAATCTCGGGTCGCGCTGGCAACACTCTCGCACCTCTTGTGTTTCACGGTGGGTCGCTCCGCGGTTCGACATACGAGATGCCAGTCGCTTCGGCTCAGTTGAAATCATGTCTTCTTCTAGCAGGACTCCGTGCCGACGGTATAACAACGTTGACCCAGCCCGCTGAGTCGCGTGACCACACTGAACGAATGTTCTCGGCAATGGGAGTCAATCTAAAAACCTCTGGCCTTGATCTTGTACTTGAGCCCTCTGAACTCAATACGGTCGATGTAGAAATCCCAGGTGACATCAGTAGCGCAGCATTCTGGATGGTCGCAGGAATTTGTCATCCCGATGCAGAATTGATGATTCGAAATGTAGGAATTAACCCCACACGAGCCGGAATAATTACAGCCCTTCAGATGATGGGAGCTAATCTCACATTGATTGATGAACGAGTTGTGGCTGGTGAACCGGTCGCGGATGTTCTGGTCAAAACTAGTCAACTAAACGGCATTGAGCTTTCTGGCGACATCGTCCCGCTCCTCATCGACGAGATTCCGGTGATAACTGTAGCTGCCGCTATTGCTGAAGGTGAGACCGTAATTCGGGATGCTGAGGAGCTTCGTGTAAAAGAATCAGATCGGATTCACACGAGCATTACTTGGCTCAACGGAGCCGGTATCGATGCCGTTGGGACTGATGACGGCATGATTATTCCCGGTGGAGGTTCGATCGGAGGTGGGCAGTTCCAGAGTTCTAACGATCACCGACTTGCGATGAGTCTCGGTATAGCAGGGCTTATATCTATTGATCCGATAACAATCGTTGATCCTGACGAAGCTGGCAGTTCTTATCCAGATTTCTGGAAGATCATTCAAAAAATCGGTGGGTTGATTGAGTAGCGAGTCTGCCAAAACCAATAACCCGATCGTTGTAGTCATTTCTGGGCCTTCAGGAGTAGGAAAAGACGTGATGATCGATCGAATGATCGAATCAGATCGAATTGGATTCCATTTCACTGTTACAGCGACCACACGTGATCCTCGTCCCGGCGAAACTGACGGTATAAATCACCACTTCGTTACAGTCGACGAATTTATCAACCAGATTGCCGCAGATGATCTACTTGAGTGGGCACAGGTCTACGGCAACTACTACGGCGTTCCTAAGAAACAGGTACGCGACGCACTAGCTGCAGGTAATCACGTCATCCTGCGAGTCGATGTTCAGGGAGCAAAACGCCTGAGCGAAATCATTCCGGAGGCATTGTTGATATTCATCATTCCGCCGTCGTTAGACGTACTGAAGAGTCATCTGCAAAAACGCGGAGTCGATACCGAAGCCGAGATGACCAAGCGCCTCGAAGCAGCCACTGAAGAAATTTCACAGGCAAGCCTTTTTGATTTCACAGTTACCAACGAAGAAGGTCGCTTGGACGACACGGTGGATCAGGTGGTCGAAATTATCGAATCTGAATCTCAACGAATTCCACCACGTAAAATGAGCATTTAATATCCACCGTTCTTCGATGCGCTATATGGTCTTCTGGCGAGCGAAGAAACCTTATCTCTTGAATCCATGACACTTGATGCGTACAGTTCAACCGGAATTGTATCTAGCGATTCCGACGTCATTCTTCTATTTATCGAAGGCGAGTATCAGGTCAAAACCAGTGATCGAATACATTCGGTCTCAGGATCGGCACTGGGGTATATCAACTCAGGTGTTAGATTCGAAATAATCAGCGGTGAATCACCGGCCTCCTATTTGATCGCTAATTGCCCTGGAAATGAACACAAAGTTTCGATTGAACACGACTCGATGATCGTAGCCGGCGGTGTCACAATTCTCAGAACCGACCGCTATGATCGCTTCCCTGACTCTGGTCTGGTGCGGGACGGAATGTTCTATCTCGAAGATGGAAAAGTAGCGACCTATCATTCGCAGGATGTCGAAGCTGAAGTTTTTGTGTTTCTAAAGGGTATCTGCGATGCCAAAGTCGATGGTCACACCGAGAGATTCACTGCTGGTGAAGTGCTCTACGTTTCTGCTGAAGAGAATCACGAACTAGCAAACGTTGGTAATAACCGACTTAAAGTATGGCTAACGGTAACTCCAAACGTAATTCCAAGCCATACGTTCTATTAAAGAGCAGTCTGATGGCAAATGGAAGCGAACGACAGAACGTCTAGACGGACTCGAATCCCGGCCGTCTTCAGCATAGGTCAAGACGAACGATCGTTGTTACACGACTAAGATATCAAGCTGAGCTAAGACGGCTCAAACAACTCGGTCTTAAAACGGCTTCGCTGCACGGAAATGTACTGCTCGGCAGTCATTGCTGGATTGCTCTTCGCCAACAGCTCTCTGGCTACCTGAGCGTCATTTCCAAGCAGGTCGAGTACGGTCGCAGTCATGACCTTTGCCGGCGCCACGACAGCAATCTCGTAATCTTCAATCAAATAGTCATGTCCATGACCAACCCCTGACGCAGAGTTAGCGTACGGGTGGATAACTGGCATGATCTTGCTCAGATCCCCCATATCGGTCGACCCACCATGCGTCTGGGAAGCACCAACCACGCTGATTGAATCACGTCCTAATACGAGTTTAGCGTTTTCGATGAACAGTTTTTGCATCGTTGGATCTTGCACGAGACCATGGTATCCGGCGATTGACTGGACTTCGACAGATGCTCCCACAGCCAGCGCCCCTGCTCGATAGCAGCGTATGACTTTTTCTGCGATCGGTTCGAGGGCTTCTATCGATTTAGCGCGAACACGACCATCGTAAATCACTTCACCTGGTATGGCGTTCACCGATGCTCCACCATTTGAAATTATTCCGTGGACTCGAATAACATCGGCTTCCCTGAACGTCTCACGCTGTGTATTGATTGCTGTATTAGCAAGCATGGCTGCCTGAAGGGCGTTGATGCCGTAGTCAGGTGCGCCACCAGCATGTGCTGACCTGCCGATGTATCTGACTTGGTGAGAGACGTGGGCGTTCGACCCGCCGCCAATACTGAGCGTTGACGACCCGTTTCCTGTCGACGTGTGAACCATCATCGCCATGTCGACATCGTCAAACGTGCCTAAACGGATCATCTCTTGTTTGCCAGAGAGGAACTCGAGTTTACCTGAAGCTCTCAGTGCTAGCCGATCTTGAATATCTATGAATTCTTCTGCGGGCGTCACAATGAACACAACGTTGCCGGAGAGAGCGTTTTGAAGCTCGGCTGCGCTAAGTGCAGTTGCTACCCCTAGCATCGAACCGATTTGGGCGTGATGCCCGCAGGCGTGCGCAGCACCGGTTTCAGTGTCTGCTCCAGGATGAGTCGGAACCCGAAGTGCATCCAGTTCGGCGATAACTGCAACAGTTGGACCCGGATTAGCGCCTCTAAGAACAGCTTTCATGCCAGTTCTGGCAATTCCTGTTTCAACTACAAATCCTAACGATTGCAGTCGTTGTTGAACGTAGGCTGCGGTCTTATTCTCATTGAATCCCGTCTCAGGCGTGCTGTAGACGGTCTTCGCATCGGTAATGAGATCACGCGTAGCGCTGTCGATCGCACGTAAAGCTACTGCCCGCATTCGGGATGTGTCGGCTGATGTCATAGATTATTCGGTATACGTCGTTTCAGATCGAAAACCGCGCATTCGGCTCAGGTACTCACTGATCGTCATCGGCGCATTGAACGCCCCTGCGACCTTTCGCCCCTTCGCCCCATCATCAGCAAGCAGGTCGACAACGGTCATTCCCATCGCTTTTCCGGCCTTGATGACGGCAAGATCATAATTTTCGACCAAATAGTCGATGCCATGACCGTTGCCGCTTGTGGCATTTGCGGTCGGTTGAATAGTTGGAATGATCTGACTGACGTCGCCCATATCAGTACAACCACTACTATGACTCAGCTCGATAATGTTGTCGTCGCCTATCAACGAACCGGCGTTGTGTCGATAAATCTCGGTGAG
>JABHBJ010000016.1 GCA_018673955.1 Chloroflexota bacterium
CAAGTTTGGCTGTTAACCGCCTAACTTCTATTTCATACGAGAATTCGACTACAAGCGTAGTGGAATGTATTAACTAAGTAGTTCTTTCGCGTACTTCAATTCCATATCAGCAAGCTTGTCTACGCGACGCCTGAAATCTGGATCAGTCGAAAACTCTGCCGAGATGAATGCGTCGAGAATTTCTTTAGCTACGGCGATTCCGATAATCCACGCACCCATGCAAATTAAGTTCACATTGTCGTGTTCAACACCCTGGTGTGCACAGTGGGTATCGTGCGTCAAAGCTGCCCGAATACCCGGAACTTTGTTACCTGCGATCGACGCCCCAACGCCCGTGCCGCACACGAGAATGCCCCGTTCTGCATCACCCGAAAGAATCGCAGAAGTAACCCGCTGGGCAATATCAGGGAAGTCGACCGGCTCTTCAGAGTGAGTTCCGTAATCGGTAACTTCGTGACCCTGTGATTTCAAATATTCGATTACTGGGCCTTTCATAGAAAACCCGGCGTGATCGCCGCCAACTGCTAACTTCATTCCGATCTCCTTGTAAGTCGCCCAACCAGTAAAGCAAATAACTTACTGAATCGCTTCGTCAACTCAAGTTGCAAGTTTTTACTGTGTAGAACCTATAAGTGCTGAAATAACCCCGTCGGATCGGCCCACTCGTCAGGCACCCGAATCGAAAGCACCGTCGCATCGCAAGTTAGCACGCCGTCATACGAGAAGAAATCGACCGCATGGCTAGTCTTCCTGTCCGTTTTCTCAATAATGCGTGCTCGTGCCGTAACCGGACCATCGATTCGAGTGGGCTTGCGATAGTTCACTGTGAGCGAAGCTGTGGCGTACCAAATCGTATCGCCCTCACCCACCTCACGACCCTCAGTTCGGTACGCGTCTGCCATCGCCGAGCAAACGCAGTGGCAATCGATAATCGAGGCAATCGTTCCACCATTCATCACGTCAGGCGGCATCGCTGCATGGTGAGGCTCGGGCTGAAAAACGCATACCGAAACATCGCCATCCCAGTACGATTTGATCTGTAGCCCCTTGTCGTTCCATGCTCCACAGCCGTAGCAGTGATTGCCGTGCAGCCCGTCCTGAATGTAAGTGCGTTCAAGTTCACTCTGGCTCATACTGCTCCTCGAAACCAATTTTCTCTCGTGGTATTCCGCTAGTCGCAACAAACAATACCGTGCGGAATCAAACCGTGGGAGGCTTTCGAACTCCGCATCCTCGATCATCCATAAAACCTTAACAACATCTTTGGGGATAGTCCGTACATCCAACCCTCATGACTCAGCCTGAATCCCAATCGCGATCAAAATCACGTGCCTTGGTTCTCGTATCTCTCGCCACATTCTTTTCGCTATCAGTGTGGTTCTCGACCAACGCAATATCGGGTGCGCTCGAAGTCGAGAAATCGATCGACGAATCCTCAATGGCCATCCTCACTATCGCCGTTCAACTCGGTTTTGTGTTTGGCACTCTACTCATCGCCGTCACCAATTTGTCCGATCTAATAAACGCCCGAACCCTGTTCGCCTACGCAGCAGTGCTAGCTGCACTCGCCAACTTATTGGTAATTCCTTTCGATTCGACACCTGCGCTCATCGCCGCTAGATTCGCAACAGGTGCCTTTCTAGGCGGCGTTTACCCACCGGCGATGAAAGTCATCTCAGGCTGGTACACGAAGGGCAGAGGATTCGCTCTTGGAACAATGGTCGGTGCGCTCACCATCGGATCCGGATCCCCTCATCTGCTGAGATCGGTATTTTCCGAAAATTGGCAAGCAGTAATCATCGGAAGCTCGGTTCTTGCAATTTCCGGTGGGCTGATACTTAAATTCCTCGTCAAAGACGGTCCCCACGAAGTTAAGGGCGCTAAGTTCAACCCGAAGTATCTGATTGGTGCCATCTCACAACGGGGTCCTCGGTTGGCATTAACCGGATATTTGGGACACCAGTGGGAGCTTTACGCGATGTGGGCTTGGCTCGGCAGCTTCATGCTCTATATCGTTGGCCAAAAATCTCTCATCGGTGACCGTCTTGATCTTGCGAGCGCGCTTACGTTCCTCGTATTCGCAGTCGGGGCAGTTGCGAGTTCGTACGCGGGAATATGGTCGGAAAAAATCGGTCGAACTGCAGTGACTAGCATCGCCATGGTAATAAGTGGTGGAGTCGCTGCATTCATCGGGTTCATACCTCCGGAAATGACTGTCCTGATAGTGATATTGGCGATGATATGGGGTGCTTCAGTGATAGCCGATTCAGCACAATTTTCGACTGCGATGACCGAACTAAGCGACCCGGCGTACAGAGGAACCATGCTGACGTTTCAGACCGGAATCGGGTTCGCACTAACCGCGGTGTCGATATGGCTATTGCCGATAGTAAAAGATTCTTCGGGCTGGGGCTGGGCGTTCGCCATGCTCGCCCTCGGACCAGTCGTGGGAACGACTGCAATGTTGCGGCTGCGCTCTCTCCCCGAATCAGCCAATCTGGCGGGTGGAAAACGCTAGTATTTGCTAAGGTTTGCGGGCAGCAATGAAAACATCGCTTAGCTAGAACGTAACTCCCATCTGTAATCAACTGCCCAAAAATGTCATCCTGAGGCACTTTAAGGATCACAGGTGCGCAGCCAATGATCAATCCATCCGAATCTCGGTCGGCTATTTGACATTGTGAGGAGTTAGACCACGTATCAATCTCGACCAATAGGAAATATCTGTGAAACTCGGCAAATCATCTGCAGCTCTTCTTATTGTCATCGCCATGCTCGCCATAGTGGCCTGTGGCTCCGGTGCCACTTCAGGCGACTCGGTCTCGACTAACAATGACGGCGAAGAAGTTGCACCCGTTCTCCGAATCGACGAAACGTTCACGGTCGAAAACTTTGAAGATGCCGGATTCAAGTTGAGCAAAGAGTTTGATACCGAGACCGTTCCTTTGGCTACAAACGTCTACTACGGATTCGCCAGTCGCCGAGATATTGAGATCAGGAAGTACGCTTCGCATGCCGATGCAATGTCAGCAGGCGTTGAATCAGCGCTTGCGATACTCGGTCGCTCTCCAGCATCGAACTCAGCTGGCGGAATTATCACCTCAGGTAATAATCGCACCAGCTACCACGCCTATCTCGTTGCCGGGAACGTCGTTATGCTCTGCCAAACCGATATTTCAGCCTGCGAAGACCTCGTAAACGCCGCCCAAAGCGGCAGCTAGTTCTGGCATGTGGGCGGCTCCGGGCTAGCGATACAACCCGATTGTGAGTCAGTCCCCACAGAAATGAACCACCCGGCTCATTGGAGCGAGCCGTTAAGGGCACTTCACGAGTGTTCTCAGTTGAACACGGCTAACGAGCAGCGGCAGCACCGCGACGACGCCTTCGATACCTGCCGGTGTTCCTACGCGACTTTGACGCGCCGTTGGCCGACGTGGCAGGCCTATTCGGTAACGAGATTTCGTCACGAGCACTACCGTTCACAGATGTCTTGAACTTGCGAGCCTTTGTCGTACCTACTGCCTTTGCGCTCGGCGTTATGCCATTCATCTCGGCCAAGTACTGACCTGTCGACGACTTCTTGACCGACGCCACGAACTCAGGCGTTCCTTCTGCGATCACCTGTCCACCACGTTCACCAGCCAGCGGTCCCATTTCCAGGATCCAATCGGCGTTCTTGATCAAATCGAGATGATGTTCGATCAAAATGATCGAGTTCCCAGCGTCGACCAATCGGTGAAGCACAATCATCAACTTCGCAGCATCGTCGAACGAAAGACCAGTAGTCGGCTCATCGAGAATGTAGACCGTTTTACCGGTCGACCTCTTCGAAAGCTCCGAAGCAAGCTTGATTCGCTGTGCCTCACCACCCGAAAGTGTCGTCGCAGGCTGACCCAAATGCACGTAGCCAAGACCTACATCGGTCAACGTCTTCATCTTGTTGGAAATCGACGGAATATTCTCAAAGACGACTGCAGCTTCCGAAACCGTCATATCGAGTACTTGAGCGATCGACTTGCCCTTGAACTTAATCTCAAGCGCCTCTCGGTTGTACCTCGCACCCAAACAAATCTCGCAAGGAACCGTTACGTCCGGCAGGAACTGCATCTCGATCTGAACGTAACCAGCACCACTGCAAGCCTCGCAACGTCCGCCCTTCACATTGAACGAGAACCGACCCGCCTTGTAGCCACGGGCTTTCGATTCAGGCATCGATGCGAAAATATCTCGAATGTTCGTGAACACACCCGTGTATGTAGCCGGATTCGACCGTGGAGTTCGACCAATCGCCGACTGATCGATATTGATCACCTTGTCGACGTGTTCAAGCCCGAGCACTTCGTCGTGCTCTCCGGGTCGATCCTTCGAACGGTAGAAGTGCTGTGAGAGCTTCTTCGAGAGAATCTCGTTCACGAGTGTGCTCTTGCCCGATCCTGAAACACCCGTCACGCAAGTCAACGTTCCAAGTGGAATCGCCACTGAAACGTTCTTAAGATTGTTCGCCCGCGCCCCAATAATGGCGATCTCGTTGCCATTGCCTTTGCGACGCTTTTTCGGAACAGGAATAGATTTTCGGCCGCTGAGGTACGCACCCGTAAGTGATTCTCCGCTTTCGAGAACAGCTTCAATCGGACCTTCAACTACAACGTTTCCGCCGAACTGACCCGCTCCCGGACCCATATCGACGATATGGTCGGCAGCTCGCATTACAGCTTCATCGTGCTCAACGATCAACACCGTGTTTCCAACATCACGCAAGTTCTCGAGCGTTCCGATTAGGCGATCGTTATCAGCAGGGTGAAGTCCAACCGAAGGCTCGTCACAGACGTACAAAACGCCCATCAGACCCGATCCGATCTGCGTGGCAAGCCGAATGCGCTGACCTTCACCGCCAGAAAGCGTCGCAGCTGCACGGTTGAGTGTCAGATAGTCGAGACCAACTCTCGATAGGAACCCGAGACGGGCTTCGACTTCTTTTAATATTTGAGTAGCAATCGACTGCTCACGACTGCTCAGCGGATCTTCAGCGTCACCGTCATGCTCGCCTTCACCGGGCCACACGCCCGTACGACACGCCTCGACCCAACGAAGTGCATTCTCAACCGACTGACCCGTGACTTCCATCACGTTCATTCCAAGAACGGTAACTGCGAGAACTTCGGGCTTGAGTCGGGCACCGCCACAGGTCGCACACGCCCGTTGGGTCATGTACCTAGCGATGTCTTCCCGAACAGAGTCCGATTCGGTGTCGACGTGCCGTCGTTCCATATTCGGAATTACACCATCAAACGCAGTATTCCAGCTGTAAACCTTGCCTTTTTGAGTCTGATGAGAGACTTCTAACTTATTACCGGCCGTTCCATACAAAATCACGCTCAGATGGTCAAGATCCATCTCTCGAATCGGCATGTCCATCGAAAAGCCAAAGTGTTGAGATAACGATTCGAGCGTCGAGTGATACCAAGGTGAGTTAGTGCCCGATCGCGCCCACGGCGTAATCGCACCATTGTTCAAACTTAGGGATTTGTCCTGAATCACAAGATCAGGATCGACCTCCAACTTGAAGCCAAGCCCAGTGCAAGTTGGGCACGCACCGAACGGCGTATTGAACGAGAAATTCCGTGGCTCAAGCTCGGCTATTGAAATGTCGCAGTGAACACATGCGAAGTGCTCTGAATAGACAAGGTCCTCATCTGCGCCTTTGGTGCTAGTTCCTAGCTTAGAAGCGATGAGGTTCCCACCTGCGAGGCGAAGCGCCGTTTCGACCGACTCTGTAAGCCGACCTCGATCGGTATCTTCTCGAACGATTATTCGATCAACCACAACTTCGATATCGTGCCACTTGGTCTTCGCTAGCTTCAGTTCTTCGGCGAGTTCATGCGTATCGCCATCGACTCGTACGCGAACGAATCCGTCACGTCGTGCCGTCTCAAATACCTGGACGTGCTCGCCCTTCATATGCGTAATCATCGGAGCGAGAATCTGGAGCCTCGTCCCCTCGTCCCATTTCAGGATCGAATCTACGATCTGCTGAATTGTTTGTCGCTGAACCGGACGTCCGCAGTTGTGACAATGTGGGCGACCCGTCCGCGAGAACAGCAATCGAAGATAATCGTAAATCTCGGTCACAGTTCCAACAGTCGAACGCGGGTTTTTTGAAACCCCTTTTTGGTCGATGGAAATCGAAGGACTCAAACCCTCAATGTGATCAACGTCCGGCTTTTCCATCCTGCCAAGGAACTGCCGAGCGTACGCCGACAGCGATTCCACGTATCGCCGTTGTCCTTCGGCGAATATCGTGTCGAACGCAAGACTGCTCTTGCCTGAACCTGAAACACCCGTAATCACAGTCAGCGTGTCACGAGGGATGCTGATATCAATGTTCTTCAGATTGTGTTCGCGGGCTCCGCGAATGACGATGTCAGAGTCGGTCATAGTTCAGGTGCCGAAGCACATCTTTCAACGGGCAGTTGCCAATAATTACGGAAATTTGAGAACGGTATTTGGACGATTCACTCACTTGCGCCCAACGTTCAACAAGCATTACACCGCTAGTTCAGAATCAGTTCAACCGAGTGTAACAACTCGATGCAAGTTTTCTGGCGTCCGATGTCACTCGCTCGAACTATCGCTCATGGTTCGTCCAATTCCGTTCGCGTGACCCGGCCTGGTACGCACTTCGTCCATGAACGCCTCTGATCGCAATCCACGATCAAGAACGTGATGAATCTGAGCTCGCAATATCCGAGAAAGCTGTCGATTCTCATCTTCGCCCGACTTCATGGCCGTTGCCTGTACGACGTCGGCACGAGATAAAAACCTCAGCAGCTTGATGGTATTCAAACTTGCCGGAAGTAACGCTGTTTCGCCAACCGGACGTGACTCATTGTTCACGAGTCCGCCCCGACCCGCTGAATACAGATGATTCGCCGGCTCAAGCTCAACGCCACTCTCAACACAGCGTGAAAGCTCAGGAGCAAACCCGCTCAGCTGTAGCAAGCGCATTTCGTAGAAATGAATCGCCATTTCTGGATTGTCACTTAGCTCTAAAGCACTAAGCACGTCGAGGAGTAGTCTGAACAACGGTTGATTAGCACCGTTCTCAACCGAAAATCGCTCTGCCATTTCAGAAATGTACGAACCCCGCGAGAATCGATCAAGATCATCTCGAAGCCCACGATATCCGTTCACGGTCGATGCCTGGCTAAGCCCGTGCAATGTTCGAGTCTCGCGAACGGAAACGCTCACGTGCTTCAACAGGTCGAGATGTCCGCCAGTCTTTGATCCCGGCTTACGAGCCGCCTTCGCAACACCTCTGACTATTCCGTGAATCGGCGTCACCAGCGTGATAATCCGGTCCGCCTCGCCCAAGTTGCTCGTGCGAACAACCACGCCATCAGTCGTATATGTAACCGGCCGCCGCTTCGAAGTCATAGTCGGCTAATCATATGGGTTTGCCGACTATATTTGAGCTACGTTCGCTGCCTATCCGTAAACAACAACCGATCAGCTCTCGCCACCGCACTCGCTCGACTGAGAAACATCCAGCGGAGTCGCCGTGATCAAGCCCGTATCGGCATCACGACCCATCCGTATCGGCGAATCGCCATCAACGCCAAGGACAATCGTCCTGAACTTAGGATCGCCTGGCAAAGTGAAGACGATTTTCGCGCCGTACGGATTCGATCCTGATGGTTGAACTGCCCACTCGCCAATACCCAAAAGATCTCCATCGAGTACCGCAACGCGTTCACCGCACAGATGAAGATCGCCATAAAATGCCTCAGTTACCGAATACTGAGCGTAGTTGTACGCCACAGCGTTGACTACCGCGCCTGACAAATACGCTCTCCAGTAGTCGAGGCCAAGGGTTTGATCGATATCAGTCGATCCTTCAACTGTGATCTGCGAAGGAAATTCGCGCTTGCCGCCCGACCATGGAATTTCATCGATAACAATCTGTTCGAGCTCTACCTGTTCTTCTAATTTTCGTTCTTTATCTGTAAACGCATATTGAATTTCAGCGTTGGCAAGCGCACATCTATCGCTCGACCTAAACTCCATCGCCGTCGAACTGCCCGATCTCGCCGGATTGCCGTCGTTCACGCCAATTGCGTAAGTCACAGTATCGCCAGTAAACGGAATTTCATGTGAAAGCGTGACCTCGTACCAATACCCAGCAGAAGGATTAACAGCCCACTTCACCGGACCCTCAGGATCGCCGGCGAGGAAACCTGTACCACCCGGGCATAAGTGGAGATCGCCTTCGAAACTTCGACGGCTACGGAAGTAGAACCGACCAGACGTTGCGCTCGAAACAGTTCCTGTCAGGAACTGCGTCCAAAGGGCGACTACTTCATCAGGATCGGCTCGTGAGTAAAACTCAGGATCAAGACCTTCAGGAATAACCCGCACTTCGTCGTTCACAATATTCGGCCACGGAGTAGCGGTTGGTGAAATCGGCGCTGGAGTCACCTCGCGCAAAGCAAACGTAGCTACTGGAAAATCAGGTCGACCCGCAACTGGTAATGGTTCGGTGCCACACGCGGCTAAAGCGATTGCGAAGAGCGACAAAAAAAGTACAACACTCGGTGAGCTTGTTCGGCGATATGAATATGTGCGTAAGTGACTCATGGTTTTAGATACGACCGTCGCTGCCAATCCGGTTGAACAGCTTGATCGCCTACACAGTAAACGTCACTAAAGCACATGTCACCGCAATATCTAGATTATTGCGGGAGCCGAATCCCTACACGGTAAGCCGTACACCGATACCGTGTAACGAGTTGCAGGAAATCAAAATCAACCACTGAAACCGTGTAGCCGCAAACGAGAACTGCTGTCTTTCGTTACCGTGTAACGTCCGCCGCCGCCAGCATGCTCCTACTTAGGCGTACCCGTCTGGCGTTGGGGAATCTCCGCCCGGCTTTCCAGCGCGTGAGCAAGAGTCGAATCGTCGGCGTACTCAATATCCGATCCGCTCGGAAGCCCGCGAGCAAGCCGAGTTACCTTCACGCCCAGCGGACCTATCAACTGCTGAATGTACATCGCCGTAGCCTCGCCTTCGAGGTTCGGATTCGTCGCCACGATCACTTCAATCACCGTGCCGTCGCGCAATCGCTCCAACAACTCACGTAATTTCAAATCGTTCGGACCAACACCGTTCACAGGAGAAATCACTCCGTGAAGAACGTGGTACTTGCCCGAATAAACCCTCGCCCGCTCCACAGCCACAACGTCCAAAGGCTCTTCGACCACACATATTCGAGTGCTATCACGCTGAAGATCACCACAAATCGTGCACTCGACGGCTTCCGCAATGTTGGCGCAGGTATCGCAAAGAACGACTCGCTCTTTCACACCCAAAATAGCGGCAGCAAACTCTTCCGCCTCGTCCTGAGGCATTCGAATCAGGTGATACGTCAACCGCTGTGCGCTCTTAGGCCCAATTCCAGGTAGCCTATGAAATGCCTCGATTAGTCGGGCGACTGGAGGGGCAGCGGAAGGTGCAATGTCGGAAGATGGCATTCGTGTTTTTCTGATGAATCAGCCGAAGCTGAAACGCTGGCTACATAAGGCCAGGAATGTTCATGCCGCCGGTGATAGCGCCCATCTTGTCGGAAGCAAGCTTCTGAGC
>JABHBJ010000086.1 GCA_018673955.1 Chloroflexota bacterium
CGAAAGCGCGATGGGCGGCGATCGGTACACGTAGCAAAATTTGCCGTGGTGCTCGCAGGTTTACTGTCGTTCGTGATTATCGGCTGTGTGGAGAGTCGTGCTCGATACACCCCGGTGCCAGCGACTCCTGCTTCGACATCGATTCCATTGCCGACCACTACGACCGTTCCGCCTACGTCTACGTCTACGCCTACGCCTACGCCTACGTCTACGTCTACGCCTACTTCAGCACCGGTTCCTACAGCGACACCCTCACCAACTCCAGTGCCCACAGCCGTTCCTACGGTGTTACCGATTCCCACAGTAGTTCCAACTGTTTCATCCAGCGCGTTTAATCTCGCATTGAATTTTGAGGGTATTGGAGATGAAAGTATCGTGCGTAGCGATACGGTTTTGTTACGTGGGGTCACATCGGCTGATGCGATTGTAAGTGTGAACGATGTCATCATTCAAGTTCAGGCTGATGGGACGTTCGAGCTAACGATTGGTTTGAAACCTGGGCCCAATTTCGTCGACGTTGTCGCTAGTAATTTGGATGGGAGTTCTCACAGTTCATCTTTGGCGATTATTTCCATTCCACCAGAGGATGCGTCATGACTACCCAGCCTAATCGGTGGACCCGAGTGGTTTCCGTTGCATTCAGAAGTAACAAAAGCGTAATTGCAATGACCTCAATATTATTGAGCTGGGGGACAGTACAAGCTGCTCTGAAAATTTTAACAATGTTCGCGCCGACTGAAAATATTATCGCTCGCACCCTTCGTCACCAGATGGTTATTGTGCTCGCGCTGGTCGCCGTTGTGTTTGCTTTCGGTAGCAACGGCGCGAAGGCTGAAGTGAGATCGGCAGATATTGAAGCTGTTTTCGGTATGGCGGTTGAAGTACGACCACCAAGCGCAATTGTGATCGCTTCTAATTCAGGGCTTATTACTCTCACGTTCGATTCTGACTCAGAGTTGCGAATTGGTTCAAATAAGGCTGCGGTCGAAGAAGTTGCAGAAGGCGACCGAGTGATTTCGACTGCTGCTCGAAATGCGGACCATGATCTTGTAGCGCTGAGAACTCTCGTGCGGGTTGCCAATACCCAGACGCGTACGAAGCACGTCGTGGGTGTGGTGAGCAGTGCTTCTGTTGACGAGATATCGATTCAGACTCGTAATAGTGGCGTTGTGAATGTGCTGATCCCAGCAGGAATTGACGCTCCATCTGTTGGTGATGGAATAACTATGGTTGCGCGGCTGGATCGATCTAGTGGAATTTTGACAGCGGTTGGTTTCCAACTAACGAGCACGACTGTCGAGCGAATTCAGGAAGCTCAAGATAAGGCCGCTGATGAGGCGGAGTCTGCTCGTTTGGCCCAAATCGCTATCAATGCTAGGACTCAACATCTTTCTTCTTTAGACGATGCTGCGCGAGAGCTAAAACGAATACTAGATTCGGATATCGAGGATCAGGTGATGCTCGATAAAACAGCTGCCCAGTACCAAGAGATTCAACGTCGATTCGAAGAGCTCCAGCGAATCTACAAGACTGCTGCACGAACTCGCGGTGAGGTTCAACCGCTGCTGAAAATATCAGGTGGACTGGTTGATGACATTGGATCTTCATCATTCACGATAGTTCCGAATGGTGAACAGGACGCTAATCCGTTCTCGGTCAGCTTCCGTTATGACGGAGAAGAGACGGCTGTTTATCTACCGAAAGATTTACTCGCTAAAATTTCTGACACGACATCGAATCCACAGTTATTGAATGAAGTTCGTCGATTGATTGATCTGGGTAGTGAGCTTGAAGTTATGTACTTGATCGACGGTGACGCGCGTAAGGCGGTTTCGGTTAGCGTGCGTGAGCCTCGGCTTATGAGTGAGTTGGAGGCAGTTCTAGAGCACGAATCACGCCGAGCATTTAGCGGCGTTATTACTCTCGTCGAAATTGACATGTCACTTGATGATGCACTTGGCATTGTGATTGCTACGAATGAGAAACAGGGAATCAAAGTAGCTGCGAAAGTTACTGGTGAAACTACCATAACTGTAGATGGACGTTCATCTGATATTTCTTCACTCGATGCGGGTCAGGCCGTTGATATTCAGTTCGAATCTTCGAGCGAAAACTCAATTTCAGACATCACTGGATCTGACATCACGCTTAGAGCGCTGGCAATTCACGCACGTTCGAGTGCACCATCCGAAGAGGATCATATTTCGGGGATAGTCGAATCGGTGGATTCTGCTGCCGTCACGATTCGTCCGACTGATGGAGTGCTGGTTCGACTAACTGTTGGTGATGACGCGCAGATTGTTCGCAATGGCAATGTTGCGGTTATTACTGACTTGAAGATTGGTGATCTGGTAGTTGATGCCACTCGGCCTGATAGTGAATCCGACGAACTTACGAGGTTGATAGTTGTAGCACGTAAGAACGTGAAGTTTTCAGGTACTGTCACTGGGATTGGTCGTGAGCCTGATCGACTTCAGGTGACGGGTGCTAACGGTCAGTCGCTTAACGTTTTGATTACTGACGATACCTGGGTGATTATTGATGAGCGACGGGTGAAATTTGGATCAGTAGTCGCAGGAATGAATATAGTCAATGGCGTGTATTCGGTGACTGGACGTGGTGGAACGTTATATAACGTTGGAACGATTATTTCGATTGAATCTCCCAAAGTTGGCAAGGCTTCTGGGATCATCACCAGTGTGAATGCTATCGAAGGCACGCTAAGTGTACTTTCCGGTAAATCAACCGAAACGAGGTTGATCGAACTGCAAATGCCTGAAACTCCCCTCGGCGAAAATCTTATTAAAGACGGTGTGCTGATTCGGTCGCTGTTAGATATTGAGCGTGGTGATAGAGTCGACATAGTTTTCTACGTACTAGATTCGGGGATTGTTCAGAAGCTTTCGGTTGTTTCCGATAACTTCATTCAATCGCGCGGAACTCTTGCGAGCATTCCAGATAGTGGCCGATATGTTGTAGTGAATTTAATTGACGGTCGGGAATTCGAACTTTGGATAGGGCGTGACTCTTCTATTCAGTTGAATGGCCGGCGTATTCAATCGTTAATACCAGTGACGGATCTAATTTCAGAGGCACGTCATCTCGGTTTAGACGTGAGTACGTTGGTGCCTGAAGTGCTGTTTATCAGAGATTCCATCGATTCGAATTTGGGTGTGATTATTTCGGTCAAGTTCCAGATCAAGTCAGAAGTCGAATCCTGGAGTACCAACTCTGCACATCAGGCCACTATTGAACTGAGCATGTCTGGTGTAATCGAGGCGATTGACGGCAAAAACTGGGTAATCAACGGTCGAGTATTTACAGTGAATCAAGCGACAACATTCCGGGGAAGAGATCCCGAGGTGGGCGAGGTAGTTGTGGCTGTGCTGATCAGTAGACCAGGCGGATCATTCGTAGCTCGGTCTATCAGTAAATCGGGTCGTTAGATCCAGGTCAACCGGATGCGTTCGTTCTTTGCCTGAGATGTATTGAACGTTGCTAGTTGAGCGATTCGAACCGATTTCTTTCACGATATGTTCGTCGTGTTAGCTGTCGAGCTTTTGCCGCGACGCGCCCTGCTGGTTCTAGGCCCAGTGCGAGCGGAATCGATATCACCAGCACCACTGCTAGCGTCGTGAATCCCAGTCGGTAGCTGTCAGTTCCGTCATAAATAAAGCCGACGAGAGCGGGCCCGGCTGCACCGAATAGGGCGTTAACCGAACTGGTAAGACCTACGATAGAGCCATAGCTAGTTCTGCCAAAGTAATCTCCCAGTATTGAGAGTCTGAGGGGTATTGATGATCCAAATCCTAGTCCAAAGAATACGACGAACAGCGGCAATGGCCAAAGACCAAGGTTCACTCCTAATACTTCGGCGTTTATCCCGGCGAGCCCTGCCACTCCGACAGTTTGCATAATCATCGCAATAGTGAGCATTTTGCGTTTGTCGAAACGATCGCCGATTACTGCGATACCGGCTCGACCACCGAGATCGCCAATTGCGACTGCTCCTGCTGCAGCCGCAGCTAACGCGGCGGTCATGCCGTAGTCTAAAAGGGCCGCGAAGTGAAACAGATTGGTTGAACTGACAAGCTGGCCGAGGCTAGTGACAATTGCGAGTTGCCAGAAGAAACGTAGTTTGATGGCTTGTCGCATTGTGATGGCTTGTTCTCGGATTCCACCGGCGCGGTTTGTTTTGCCATTGACTGAGCCGTCATCATCCGTTTCACCATCGGGAAGCATGCCGTAGTCTTCTGGTCGTCTCCGCATGACCAGCGTCGCTGGAAATCCGATTAACCAGAATCCGATTCCGCACGCCAGCATTACTTCTCGCCAACCGAACGTATCGATTGACGCTACGAGGATCGGAAGGGTGATTCCTCCGATTGCCGAGAACGACATTAGCACCGCTAGAGCTCGTGCGCGCTTTCGTATAAACCAGTTGGCGACGGTAGCTACAAATACGATGAATGTCCCGAACGACATTCCGAGGGTGAGCAACGCTATGGCGATGTAAAACTGCCAAAGCGATTGCATTTGGCTCATATAGACGAAGCCACCGCCGGTAAGGAGAACACCGAACGCCATCGCCTTGCGTGGTCCGTACTTGTCGAGAATTACGCCGACAAACGGTGAGATCATGCCGCTTTCGCCACGTTGGAGCGATATGGCCGCCCCGGTTACGCCTCTGCTCCACCCAAATGTTTCTAATATTGGCGGGACGAACGCTTGAAATCCGCGCCAGAAGATTACAGATGTGTACCACTGGACTACTCCACCTGCTCCGACGATCCACCATCCGTAGAATGGTTGTTTGAACGATTTCATAGGGCTCGTTCAATATCAGTGGGTTCAAATGGCATACGCAGGGTTCGGATGTTCTCTTGATAGTGGATGATTAGTGAATCATAGTCCCGTTGCGGGGTACTGCGGTTTAAATAGCGACCAACCTGCTATTTTTTCTCGTATGTTGTATCGGAGCGTTCACCTGAAATTGGCGTGCGAGTATAGGCTTACGTTTTGAACAACTAGCGGCTATTGTTTTCACAAGGATACTTTCGAACTATTGCGTGGTTCAGTAAAACTATTCAAGATTTTTGGAATCCCGGTCGAAATTAATCCGACCTGGTTAATCGCGGTAGCGATTATCACTTGGTCGTTGGCAACAACGGCCTATCCTTCCTTCTTCGGCTTTTGGTCGACTACCCAGTACTGGATTGCTGGGCTACTCACAACGTTGTTGCTGTTTGCATCGGTATTGGCGCACGAACTCGGGCATTCTCTAGTGGCTTTGTCGCAGGGACTCAAAGTTCGCAGCATCACCCTGCTGTTGTTCGGCGGTGTTTCCAGAATTCAAGGTGATGCGACTAGGCCTCGTAACGAATTCTTAATAGCATTCGCTGGCCCAGCGGTATCGCTTGCGATTGGCGTTACGTTGGTCGGATGGTGGGTGATGTTTCGGCCCGTGTATGAACAAGATGTGACTTTGTTCAACGGTGTCATTTTCTTCACAGGTTGGATGAACATCATGGTTGCCGGATTCAACATGTTGCCGGGCTTCCCGATGGACGGTGGGCGTGTTCTCCGTTCAGCTGTGTGGAGTTTCACTGGCGATACAGTGCGTGCGACCAGAGTCGCCTACCTTGTTGGTAGGGCAGTCTTCTTCGTATTGATCGGATGGGGCGCCTGGCAGATGTTAAACGGTGACGTCTTCGGTGGAATATGGATCGCGATGATCGGCTGGTTCTTGATGTCGTCAGGACGGAACGAAGTCGATGGAGAGAAGGCAAACGGCGCCGAGGAATCTGCAAAAGTAGCTGGTTCAATCGATGGACTAGATTTCACTGTGGGTATGGCGACTCGACAAATGCCGTCGATGATAGAGGGCAGTTGGTCGATTGAACAGGTCATGCGTCAAGGGTTGCCGGCGAGTCCGATAGCATCGGTACCGGTGGCACAGGGCGGCGAGTTGGTTGGATTCGTTGTTAGGCAAGATATCGATGCTGTCCCACTCCAACGCCGAAGCGATATTTCTATCGGCGAGCTGATGAATCCAGATAGTCTTCGGGTAATTTCTAAAGATGAATCGGTCCGAGGGGCACTCGGTTCAATGGATCGTCACCGCGTGAACCAGTTGGTGGTTATGGATAGTGACTATGTGGTTGGTATTGTGACTCGAGAAGATATCGTTCGAGCGCTTTTGCAGTTTCGGGTAACAGTTGAAAGATTTGACCCGACTGACACAGGAACGTCGGTCTAGCACGTCGCTTTAGCTGTTCGAAACGGCTTAAGGAAGCCATATTGCGGACGATGTACCACCGCCGACTCGGTCTTCAACCCAGACTTTACCATGGAGCAATTTTGGCCTGTGACTCACGATGGCGAGTCCCATTACGATTCCTCGAACATTGCGGTTGTTGAGCTGACTGTACGGCTCGGACACTCGGTCACGTCCATCGTCAGGTATGCCCGGGTCTTCATCGGTGACTGTGATTCGTAAATCTTGCTCTTCGATCCAGATACCAAGCGAAATATTCGTATTGGTAGGTGAGTATTTGCTGACGTTAGTAAGTAGGTTAGTGATCGCCTGTCGTAGCAGTTCGCGGTCGGCTGTGGCGAATTGATGTTCGTTAGCTGCGGTGACTGAGATTTTATGATCTTGCCCTGTGGCGATCGGTTTGAACGACGTTTATGGATCGTTTGCAAGTTCGGGTATCTGGAATTTCGAAGGTTTATTTTCGAATGTTTCGGCTTGCATTTTTGAAATGTTGAGGAAGTCGTTTTACCAACAATGTGAATCGGTCGGTATTTTTCTGAACTACCGAAATTCTCTCGACATGATTGGGGTGAAGATTTCCACGGTCGTTCGTGCCAAGTAGGTCGGTAAGTGCTACGAAGGTGCTTCGTGGAGATTTCATCTCGTGCGAAAGCGAGACGATGAATGTTTATGCGCGATCCTGCAATTCTCTCAAGTTGAGTAGTGCAGTTTAAGCCCGTGAGGCGGTTGCCCTATCGGTAATGTCTCACACGACTACCGTGGTAGATTACGGCTGTCCGTTAGGCGTGAGATTCTGTTCCACCCATGCGTCCAGAATGGTGGCGAAAATTTCGATTTCGAGACGCCCGGAGTGCCCTTCCAGCGCTCGGCTTAGAGCGTCAGCTAGTCCGTCGATCTTGCGAGAGTATGCAATAAATCTCGCCCGAGTAATCATTCTGGCACCAGGTTGTTTTGTGTTGCTGACTACTTATCACAACTAAAAAACGGATTCTCTCTGTTGGTTGAACATCAGTGCGGCGCTTGCGGGGCGCGCTACTAGTTCACCGTACACGGAGCAGGTATTTCACTTGCCAGAAGTTTTTGTACGACTTTGCCGTAACTACGTCTGAGTTGGAATTGACCTATTTGAATCGGATGAAGGGCTATAGGTTGATTACGGCGCGGCGGTGAGTTCCGGTGCCTACGAGAGTTTCGCCGTACTTAGTTTCGACTTTGAAACGCAGTTTCTTGCCATCGATTTCGATTAGCGTTGCGGTGGTTTCGACTGATTCACCATGGGGTGTTGGTGCGATGTGTTTCACGTCGACATGGAAGCCAACGGATGCTTCCACCACGCCTTGAAGTGCTTCAACACAGACGATCTCCATCTCCATAATCATAGCGGGGCTTGAGAGAACGGAATGTTCATCTTTGCCGGTGGGGCTGTAGAGATGGCTGCCTTCGACTACGAGTGTTCTTGTAGCCGAGAGCCCTATTTCGAGTCTGTCTTGAGTCTCAGACATGTTTACACTGGTCCAACGCTCGTTAGAGAGCGATGATGCCGTAACCGGCGTCAACTGGAATGATTGCTCCGGTAATACCCGCCGACATATCGCTAAGTAGGAACAAAGCGGTGTCTGCGACTTCCTTATGATTGATGTTGCGTCCCAACGGAGATCGTTCTCGGTGGGCACGAGTCATGTCACGGAAGCCTGGAATGCTGCGGGCTGCGAGTGTTGGCAGTGGGCCTGCTGAAATAGCGTTGACTCGAATGTTCTGAGATCCGAATTCAACGGCAAGCTGACGTGCTTCGTTTTCAAGAGCAGCTTTCGCAGTGCCCATGATGTTGTATCCGGGGTAGACCCTCTGTGATGCATCGAACGTGAGGGTGATAGCCGAACCACCCGATTCCCCAAACAATGGTGCTGCTTTACCGACGACGGGCATGAGCGTGTACGCGCTGGTTTCGAGAGCGGTTCGGAATCCTTGGAGATTGGTGTCAGAGAAGTTCCCGCCAAGGTCGTCTCGATCAGCATATGCGATGCAATGGACTACGAAGTCGATCTCGCCCCACTCGCTTTTGATGTGGTCGTAAACAGACTGAACTTGCGCATCGTCCGTGGCGTCGCATTCGATAAGCATCGGGTTCCCTAGGCCTGCGGTGGCTTTCTCAACCGGTGCTTTTAGTCGTTCGTTTAGATATGTGAAGGCAAGTTCGGCACCAGCTTCAGCGAGTCGTTCAGAGATGGCCCATGCGATGCTGCGTTGGTTTGCAACGCCCCAGATGACACCACGTTTGCCTTTGAGATCGATCAATACTGTCATAGTTGCTTCTTTACCTTCCGCTCGCAAAACTAGCCGGTCAATTTGGATGAACCAAATGTAACAGGCGGAAAAAATACTGGCGATTCAATCCTCGTCATTCTGAATCAAGTTCAGAATGACGAGGGCGACGGGCTACTTCCGCGTCCTAGGCGGTAGTCGAGTGATCTGGACGGGGCGGCTGCGTGGCACGTTCACCAGAAGTAGGAGCAGGTGCTCATGCGACACAGATCGCTCGCTCTATCGTCAATCAACTTTCAACCGGGCAAATTTTCACCACCCCACCCCGGGTCACTCCGCTCGCGTCGGGACGCGAAACGGGGACAGTGATTTACCAGTTGGTGTGTGATCCGTCGGCTCGGTGTGGGTGCGGAGCTTCCCAGAACGCAAACGGTTCGGTGAGCTTGCTCTCGTCCACATCAACACCAAGACCCGGTCGGTCGTTCACAACGTATCCGCTGCCATTGAATTCAACCTGTTCTGTGAAGACGCTTCGGTCGGTATCTTCAGCACGTTCCATATTCACCTCGAGCCACGCAAAGTTCGGAACCGCGGCTGCAAGGTGGACAGATGCTGCTGTACAGATCGGTCCGAGTGGGTTGTGCGGCATGAGATCGATGTAGTGAGCTTCTGCCCATCCAGCGACCTTCATCGACTCGGTGAATCCACCTACGTTGCAGATGTCGACTCGTGCGTATTGAGTAATGCCTCGTTCGATGTAAGGCAGGAACTGCCATTTCGACGCGAACTCTTCCCCAATGGCGAACGGAACTTCGGTTAGCTTACGAAGTGCTTCGTATGCTTCTGGTGATTCGTCACGAATTGGCTCTTCGAGAAAGTCGAGAGTGTGAGTCGGCATCATCTGACAGAAACTCGCTGTTTCTGCTGGTGACAATCGGTGGTGATAATCGACACCGAGAATAGCCTGATTACCGAGTGCTTCCCGAGTCTTGATTAGCCATTCGGCCGAGTTTGCAATTGATTCGCGCGGTTCGAAAAGCCCGCCGCTTTGGATGTCCATATTGTCGTACGACATTCGGAACGCATTTATCCCTCTGCCCATGAACTCTTTCGCCTGTTCGATCATGTCGGGACCGTAAGGACCCGCGGTTGTGGCGAACACAGGAACGGTGTGTCGGTGTTTGCCCCCGAGAAGTTCGTACACGGGTACGCTGAGTTTTTTACCGACGATGTCGTGAAGCGCGAGGTCGATGGCTGAGATTGCAGCAGTAAGCGTGCGTCCGCCTTCAAAGTACTGGCTTCGGTACATCTCTTGCCAGAGAGCTCCTCGTGCCATTGGGTCTCGACCGATAAGGAATTCACGGTAGTGTTCCATGATTCCTTTTACGCCGAGTTCGCGACCAGAGAAGCCTGATTCTCCCCAGCCGTATATGCCTTCATCGGTTTCGATTTTGACTAGCATCTGGTTTCTTCGACCGACCCAGACTGCGAATGGTTTTACATCTGTAATTTGCATAGTTATTAGCTCCGTGCTTCGTCGGACGACTTGGTCGCTCGCTGCAATCTACCCATCCCCTAGCCCCTTCCCGAAGGAAGGGGGGCTGAAGCGATTGTCTGCTTCAGGGGTGATATGTGCAGTTGGGACCTGGCTTGAATCTTTATTTCTGCCTAACCTCTTCCCGGGGGAAGAGGGGATATTGTTGGTTGCATAACGATCCCTACCAGTTGGTGTGTGATCCGTCTTTTCGTTTTAGGTGGGGCATTTCTGAGTATCGGAACGGTTCGGTTAGAGATTCTTCATCCACTTCGACACCGAGTCCAGGTTTGTCGAGAACGGTTACTTTACCGGAGACGATATCAGGTTGAACAGGGAAGACTTCTTCCGAGTAGAAGCCGTTGTCTTCACCGGCCGATTCTCGAATTTCGAGCCAGGAGAAGTTAGCTGCCGCCATACCCATATGAGCCGTAGCGGCGACGCAGATTGGTCCAAGTGGATTATGTGGCATCAGATCTATGTAATGAGCTTCCGACCATCCGACGACTTTCATC
The DNA here is from genome assembly GCA_018673955.1 of Chloroflexota bacterium. Lineage (GTDB taxonomy): Bacteria > Chloroflexota > Dehalococcoidia > Lucifugimonadales > Lucifugimonadaceae > Lucifugimonas. The sequence goes on from JABHBJ010000086.1 coordinate 10,589, forward strand.
GCTTCGGTGATTCCACCCACGTTACAGATGTCGACTCGAATGTAATTGGCCAGTCCTTTTTCGATGTAGGGAAGGAACTGCCATTTTGAGGCGAACTCTTCACCAAGGGCGAACGGCATGTTAGTTATCGTTCGAAGCGCTTCGTATGCCTCCGGCGTTTCGTCACGAATCGGCTCCTCGAGGAAATCCAGGGTGTGATTGGGCATCATTTGGCAGAACGATGCGGTTTCGGCGACGGAGAGGCGGTGATGAAAGTCATATCCGATTACTGGTCGTAGCCCTAGCACTTCTCGTGCCTTTATTAGCCCTTCAGCAGCGTTTGCAATTGCTTCTCGTGGTTCGTAGGATCCTTCAGATTCTGGTTCGTAATCTCGGTGAAGTCGGAAGCAGTCGAAACCTTCGGCGGTCATCCTTTGAGCAACATCGATCATCTCTTCTGGAGAATTTCCTCCTCCAGTTGCGAATGTTGGAACGTAGTTTCGCTGTTTACCACCGAGCAGTTCGTAAACCGGAACACCTAGCTTCTTGCCGACGATGTCGTAAAGAGCGATATCAATTGCAGAAATTGCCGCGGTTAGCGTTCGACCTCCTTCGAAGTACTGGCTACGATACATTTCTTGCCAGAGAGCACCACGCGCCATCGGATCTTTTCCGATTAGGAACTCTCGGTAGTGCTCGACGATGCCCTTTACGCCCATTTCTCTACTAGAGAGTCCTGATTCACCCCAACCGTATATGCCTTCATCTGTTTCCACTTTGACCAGCATTTGGTTTCGTGTACCAACCCATACTGGGAACGGTTTGATGTCGGTAATTCGCATTAATGAAGAGCCTTTGTATGAAGTGAGAAATTATTCGGGAAATGGTTATCGCCGAAAAAGACTGTTCTCATTGAGGGTCGGTGTCAAGAGCATTCAGTTTGGAGCAGGCAGCAGCAACCACCGACCTAGTATGACTATGGAGGGAGGAACAAGTCAAAGAACCACGCCAGCAGAGGTTCATGAAACATCGTCTGGTAGATCAGATCGTTGGGCAGTTGTGTTGTTAGATGACGAACATCATTCGATGAACTATGTGATCTGGGCGCTGCTCAAGACGATTCCCGAAATGTCGACTGCTGATGCATCTCTGGTGATGCTCGAAGCACACAACACAGGCAAGGGAGTAGTGACGCTGTGTGGGCGTGACTTGGCGATGTCGTATCGAAATGCATTGCGGGTTCTTCAACTTGGTTGCGAAGTCGAAACTGGCTGGTAATTTTCTGGTTTTATCCAGAATTTCAACCGGTCGTATGTTCCGAAAGCAGAATATTTTTAATCGTTTTCAGGGCATACGAATTTTCGATCCACACTTGCGGTGAGACGGATCGGTGTTTAGTGTTCAGTCATCGAACTTTGTATATTTATGTAAGTGGTCTAGTTCTTACAGCATCGCTGGGCGATTTGCCAACCGAATCTGAAAGATATGACTTAATCGAATTAACTTGGTATTTCATCAAGAACAAGGAACTATTTTTTTAGATGCAAGATCCCAAAGACATCCAAGACATTAAGCGACCTTCTAAAGATTTGATCGCTAAGCTCTACGAGCACGTAAGCTCGGCAACTGCTGCTGGTGACCTGAACAAGCTTGGCGTTTCAAACTGCTTCATACCCGGTCCTACTCCTTACACTCCCGGTAAGAAGATTGTTGGCCCAGCTGCGACGCTTCAGTTCATGCCAAAACGTGACGACGTTTACGTCGATGGTGAGTACACCGACCCTGAATTACAGCTTCACCGTCACGTTTTGTACGGCACGCAAGAAGGGGACGTTGTCGTTGTCGATGCAAGAGGCAGTATGACCAGTGGTGTATTTGGGAACATGATGCTTACTTACTTTCAGGGTGCCGGTGGTATTGGTGTAGTAGTTGACGGCTGTATCCGTGACTACCCTGAAGCTCCTGAAGAACTGGGATTGTGGTTGAAGGGTGTAACACCTAACTTCCATACACAGACCGAAATCTTTCCGTACGCAGTGAATGTTCCAATTGCGGTTGGGGGCACATACGTTGCTCCTGGCGACATCATCATCGCCGACGATGACGGTGTGGTAGTTGTTCCTATTCATCTTGCCGAGCAGCTTGCCGAATCCGGTGAAGTTCACGCAGAGTGGGAAGAGTTCAGCCGGCAGAAGTTAGAAAATGGCGGAGATCTTCGCCTTTACTACCCACTATCGGACGAAGCTCGACCTGAGTACGAAGAATGGAAGAAGGCAAACGGAAAATAGTCCGTGTGTTATTAATCTGAACGGATCGAATTAGGAAAGCCCGCCGATGAATAACCAGCGGGCTTTTCTAATTCATCTGTAGCAGATTGTCTTGTCGTTCGACAGGTGCTTATTCAGAACCTTTCTGTCAAACGCGACAAGTCGGCAGTCCAGTGCTTACCTGAACATACCGACTTGAACGTGATTTCAATGGTACCCCTGGCGTGAATCGAACACGCGGCACATGGTTTAGGAAACCATTGCTCTATCCACTGAGCTACAGGGGCAGGTTGGATATTTGAGTTCAAGTTAGCTATTTCAAGCTGACTTACCCCCGTCGAAACGACGTTTTGTGAACGGTCAGAAAGGCTAAGTGTTCACAAAATTCTCCAACAAATCGACTCTCGAAGGATATCTCTCGGTCTGTCAGTGCGCTAGCTTGCAAAACAGCTGTCCGTGCCACCGTCACTCCTTTCTATGGTGCTAAATGGTCACCGTAACCCAAGTAAGAAATTTACTGGAGCTTTGCAGAAGTGGCTTCAGGCACCTGCTAAAGGTTTGTCAGAACTACTGTTACTGAATGTGAATGACATCGGTAAATACGGTAGAACCAAGGTCGCTGTTAAAGTTAGTAAACAGCGGGTAGTGACTATTGGTGAATCTGAACCGACTACGGCTCTGGTTTAGGGATGTCTCTACTCGTACCTACGACCATTTAAAAAGACACTAGCAAACGTTCGACGTATAAAAAATCTATACGTAACTAGTGTTAGTAGGCAAGTTATAAATATTGCAATCAAAAACTTAATCTCATACGGGGCTGAGATGTTAAACATTAAGAAAGTTACAAAGGTGACTATCGGCAGATGTGATAAATACACCCAATATGAAGAATCTGCCAACCAACGCCATCTAGAGTTATAGGTGTTTAAATGCTGTTCAGCAAATCCAATTAAACCAAGGCTAAAAGTAACTGCACAGACCACTTTTAGTCCAATGAATAATAGTCCTAGACCGGCGTTTTCACCTCCAGAATTGTAGATATCCGTTACCTGAGGAACTATCCATAAGTACACGATGAATCCCACAGATCCAGTCACTATGTAGGCAACCCAATAGTGCTTGATAGATTTCATCAGACTGGCACGATGAAACAATCCGTAGCCGAATAGAAAATAAGTAAAACTGGCGAGTGGATTACCGATTAGTTCAGCCCCAGATGGGATAAGAACTATCATGAGTATCACGCCTAGGGCGAAGGGTACGGGAAAGTAAATAGCTCGTAAAAAAGTTCTGGCTGAAGATTGCCAAACGATACGTATCGTCTCCGACGGAATAAGTTTCGAGAAGAGTTGACGACTCATATTCCAAATTGCCATGACAATCACAAACGTCAGTAGGTGAAAAAGGAACCACAGATGCCACGGATTAAAGTACGACTCAATTTCAACTCCACCCTTAATCGATCCTTGCAGTCCGTACAGCCAAATATATGGCATTACTAATGCTATGAGTGGAAGGAAAACGATAAGTGGTAAGCCGATTCGCCTCCATCGTTGGTTTCGGTACCATTTCCAGGATCGCCTTTGCACGACAAGTGCACCAAAAAATCCTCCCAAAATGAAAAACAGAGGCATACGCCAAATGTGAATGAATTCGAACACCACCCAAATGGCTAATGACTCTCCATCGTCCGATGGCCATATTTCGTAGGTGTTGAAGTAAGGCAATGACGCATGGAGAACGATCCCTAATGCCATTGCCACGGCTCTAAGTGCATCCAGACCGTAATATCGGACTGCGGCGCCCTGATCGGCTTTGTCACTTATCAAGTCGTTGTTCACTGTGGTTCTGTTCAATTTGATATATCCCAAATATGAGTCATTTGTCGGATACATTTGTAACTAAATCTTATCTTGAAATCTTTGAATGCCGACACCTACTGATGCCGCCAACATGGAGACCCTATACAACTGTGCTAGCCTCGTGACCAAGTGGCTGCTGGACTGCAATCTAGATAACTCATTTGTGATTTTAATTCAAATTGAACCGAACCGTCCGTATTCTGTTGTGCCGCCGTATGGTTTGCTCTAAAATTCCAAAATGCACAAAATTAAATTCTCATTCCTTCTCGTGGTTTTAGCTACCATATCAATATCAGTTATCGGCTGTGGATCATCGAGTGTAGATGAATCCGTTTCTAGCGATGAAGATACCGGCGATGGTGTACAAATTACACAGCCAGACGGCGTGTTTACCGTCGACGATGTAGCTGCTGTGGGATGGAAAAAATCCAAAGAATTCTCGATTGAAACTTTGCCGGGTGCAACTAGTGTTTGGTACGGGTTCTATCAACAGCGCGATGTCGAAGTACGCGTGTACGAATCGCAAAGTGAAGCGATTAGCTTAGGTCAGGAACTAGCGGATAAGGCGACTGGACGACGCAAGCCGAGTTCGATGATTGACTCAGGTGCAATCACTAATGCACAAACCAGCACACGGACTAGTTACTTGACGTATGCGATTGTCGGTAATTTGATTATGCTGTGTGAGATAAAAATCGAAGACTGCCAGAGTCTGCTCGATGGTATTGGGCAATAGATTTTCGGTTGGATATGTAAGCTAATCGTTTCGGTGAAGAAATCGAAGCCTTCTGTCAGCATTGCGCCTCGGTTCGCCGGGGTGTTTTCATTTAATCCGAACTCAACATTAAATATTCAAAAAGTTCGGGTTATGGGTACCCTCATTACTATATTAAAGTACAAAAAGGGAACTGATCGACAAGTGATCCTGAAATGGGAATGGGTCAGGTAATGTCCGTTATTACGGACCCTATGCACTTAGAGTCGTAGCAATGGCATTAGAGATCGTTCTCTATGCGTCATTGCCTTACTTCAACATCTTCGAATTGTGCCCATCTGACGATGGAAAGTCATAGACCATTTTGGTGGTTCCTAGTTCGTAGGCTTATTTTGTCCAAATGTGAAGTTGTTGCTGGAGCTCAGTGTTGATTATTTCAATGTGGAGACTAGTACATCGCATTTTGTTCGGTCAAATTCGCACAGGAGGACGGCATTTCCTGCCACTAAGAAGTCGGAATATCCTGTGAACGATCCACCACTGACATCGAGTAGATTGCCGCCTTTGGATCGTTTTACTGCGCCTTCGATTGAACCTTCGGCTGCCGGGACACCGTGCTCGATCGCGGCTTCATGTGATGCGTAGAATCGAATTTCGATATCTTTTTGTTGGAAGAATCCGTACCAAATCTCGGTCGATTCAGGGACGGTTGCGGTGTCGTACTCTTTCGACTTCTTCCATCCGGCAGCGATAAATGAATCAGTAGAAAAAAATTGGTCTGTGAGTACTATCGCGTCTGTAGCGCTTGATTCGTCGCTACTTTCACCACTCGACGATCCCTCCGAGCCACATGTAGCGATTGCGAATATAAGCATCGCCCAAATGATGACTTTGATTATGTGTTTCGAGTACATGTTCACTCCGTGGAATTTATTGTTCTAATCGTCACATAAGGTGCGTGGTTGGAGCATCTGGCATACCTGCTCTGACTGATTGAGAAATTATTTACGTAGTCTTCACGTCCAATCACACCGCTGTAAGCGAGGACTGACTACTATCAAATCAAGGTAGTGACAACCAGATATATAACTGGCTCGTTTGATCTAAGCATGACGTTGGCGATATTGCTTAGCGTTAATATCAGAACGCTCTAGTGCCCGTCGCTATTGTCGCTACCGATGCCTTGAACTGTGACTCGGTACGAAGGGTTGGAGTCTAGATCATGATCGATGATCACATTAGATTTGCTCAGTATTCGCTGGGAGTTAGCGCTGAGGTTAAGAAGATGTAATTCTCGACCGGTTGCTTCATAGCGTCGAGCAAGATCGCCAATCGCCTGGATACCAGAGTGATCCCAAACGCGTGAGTGTTGGAAATCGAGAACGACTTCCAACGGATCATCTGATGGGTGGAACAAGTCTCGGAAGGAAGTGATCGAAGCAAAGAACAGTTGGCCGTGAAGTACGTACACTTTTCGGTCAGGTCCACTGGCTGTGGTTTCTTCTACGTATATGGAACGTGCTGTGTTCCATGCGAACACTAGCGCCGAAACTATCACACCAACGATTACCGCGATAGCGAGGTCGGTAGCTACGGTTACTGCTGATACAAGGATCATCACAAATGCGTCGGATATAGGCACTTTTCGTATGATTCGTAAGCTCGACCACGAGAACGTGCCGATAACGACTACGAACATGACACCGACGAGTGCGGCTATCGGAATCTGCTCAATGAGAGATGAAGCGACCAGAATGTAGGCAAGAAGTAGTAGTGCGGCGATCGCTCCAGAAAGTCGCCATCGTGCGCCCGACTTCATATTGATCATACTCTGGCCGATCATTGCACAGCCCCCCATTCCACCGAAAAAGCCGGTGAGTATGTTCGCTGCGCCTTGTGACATACACTCTCGGTTGTTCTGACCCTTCGTTTCAGTGATTCCGTCGATTAGTGAAACGGTCAGTAGGGATTCGATCAGTCCGATCGCTGCCAAGATCATTGCGTGCGGCAGGATGATCCAAAGCGTCTCAAGGTTCATAGGAACGTCAGGGACGCTGAACGTAGGTAGTCCACCCGAGATGCTTGATAGATCGCCAACGGTAGTTGTGTTGACTCCACCGAAGATTACGATTCCCGATACGACGAGTATTCCTGCGAGAGCCGAGGGGAACTTCGTAGTGATTTTAGGGATTAGGTAAATAACTGCCATCGTGACAGCGATGAGGCCGAGCATGGTGTACAGGGCGCTTCCGGCGAGCCACTGTTCAGAACCGTTTGGCCCTTCGAACTTGAAGCTTTCAAGCTGGGCGAGGAAAATAACGATTGCGAGTCCGTTCACGAATCCGAGCATTACCGGATAAGGAACCATGCGTATGAGTCGACCCTGTTTGAGTGCGCCTACTACCATTTGGATGATTCCCATAAGAATCACGGTTAGGAAGAGGTATTCAACGCCGTGGTCTTTGACGAGCACGACCATCACTACGGCTAGCGCCCCGGTGGCGCCAGAAATCATTCCAGGTCGTCCGCCAGTTACCGACGTGACAAGGCCAACGATGAACGCGGCGTAGAGCCCTACTAGCGGGTCGACTCCTGCTACAAAAGCGAAGGCGACTGCTTCTGGGACTAGGGCCAGAGAGACGGTGAGTCCGGCTAGGACTTCAACTCTAATTCTGGATGGTATGGATAATTCTTGCATAGGCAGTCAAGTACAGGAGAAACTTTTTTCAGTCAGCGTTAGTTTGTATACTTCTCCCCGTTCTAATGGTTGGTTATTCGTTGCCTAACTGTGTAGTTAACGGTGATCGTGTCACCGAAGTACACAGTTAGGCAACGAATCGAAAGCGATCGTACCCGGGCGAAACGGGTGTTTCAGTAGGGGGTGATCTGGCGTACTTGTCGAGAATCACTGATCAAGGGGTCGACATGTATCCGACCATAAGGGCGCCATGTGCGATGCGGGCTACGTAGCCGCTTTTACGCATGTATTCCTCGTTCACGTGATTCGGAGCGAAGTCGCCAGTGATCCCGGCGAATCCGTACACGTCCGACTCACTAACCGTTTTGGAAAACGAGACAAAAGCACCTATGTCGATTGGGAACTCTTCTGTCATGAGACTGTGTCTGTAGGTTTATATAAACCGCGACCTCTCCTTCGTACCAGCCGAGTGGTCGATATAAACAGTCACCGTTTCTGAGAAGAATTCAAACCCTTCAGTCCCTTGCTCACGCTGACCAATGCCTGACGAACCGAGTCCGCCAAACGGCAAGTGAACCTCGCCACCAAGAGTCGGGGCGTTCACGTGGACCATGCCGTTGTGCGAAGTGTTGATGTACTCGTGCGCCTTCACCAAATCACGTGTGTAAATCGACGACGACAGTCCGAACTCAACATCGTTATTAATCCGAATAGCGTCCTGCAAGTCGGAAGCTTTGAGAACACATAGCACAGGCCCGAAAATCTCCTCTTGGGCAATACGCATTTCGCTCGTAACATCTTCGAAAATCGTTGGCTCAACGTAGTAACCCTCAGCAAATTCGCCGTCCTGAAGGTGATGTCCACCAAGCGTTAGCTTAGCGCCCTCTTCAGTACCAATACCGATGTACTCAAGCACCGTATCTAGCTGATTCTTCGAAGAAAGCGGGGCAACGTCCTTCGTCTCGTCCATGCCATCGCCTATGGTCAAAGCCGAAGTTTGATCGATCAGCGTAGACATAAATTCATCATAAATACCGTCTTCAACAATCGCTCGTGAAGTAGCCGTGCAACGCTGACCCGTCGATCCAAACGCTCCCTGCACAACACCCGTAACCGCCTTCGATAGATCGGCGTCGTTCATGATTATCGCTGCGTTCTTTCCGCCCATTTCGCACTGCATCTTCTTCAGCAATTCAGATCCACGAGCCGTAATGGCAGTCCCAACTTCGGTTGATCCCGTGAACGAAATTCCGGCTACACGTGGATCCTCAACCAGCGTGTTACCAACCGATCCGCCGGGTCCGGTTACGAGGTTAAGTACGCCAGCAGGCAAGCCCGCTTCTTGAAATACTTCGACCAAAATCACGGCGGAAAGCGGTGTTGCCGATGCCGGTTTGTAGACAACGGTGTTGCCCGCTATGAGGCATGGAGCGAGCTTCCATGCGGGTATTGCGAGCGGGAGAAGTTCCATGGTGTGATGAGAGCGACTACGCCGATGGGTCGCTTTACGGTGTAGGCGATAGTGTCGGCAAGTTCTGAAGGGGTCGTGTAGCCGAATAGTCTTCGACCTTCGCCGGCTGCGTACTCGATTATGTTCATCGCCCGCTTTACTTCGCCCATGGAATCGGCGATCGGCTTGCCCTCTTCGATAGTTATCGCTTCTGCCATCTCCTGAGCACGTCGTCTCATGACTTCGAGGGCTTTGTAGAGGATTGCTCCGCGTTGTGGTGCTGGCGTGCTCCCCCAGCCTTTCGATGCTTCGTGGGCTGCGGCGATAGCGTTTTCGGCGTCTTGCGGCAGGCTCGATTGGAATTGACCGATTACCTGCGACGTGTGGGCGGGGTTAGTGACCGGATAGACCTGTCCGGAGATAGAGTCTTGCCATTTTCCACCGATGAAATTTTGGTGAGTTCGTGAAGCTGAGTCCTGGGTCATGTTTGTGCTCTCAGCCCGGTCAAACGGTGTTCGATAATTTGGCTGTGGATTCTGAACGTGCGAAATATTAGTAAATATCTCGGTGCGATAGTACCCGGATATGCCTCTTTAGGGCTGGCAAAGTATCCGATTCGAAGATATTCTGACGCCGCGAATATTTGGCGCTGTCCTCTAAGGATTCGCGCGTAACGTTTGCGTAGATTCGAATTTTTACTGGAGTAATTGAACGTATGTCACCTCGCGGTAGTTCAACCGTCACGATTCACACCTCGTCAACTGATCAGGTCATAACCGATAACGATGTTCAGGTTCCTGACTACGACAAGGAACGTCTGGAACAACTTGGCTTCCTGACAAACATGACTTTCGTTTTGATGTGCAACTATCATCAGACGGGTCACTTCGGTGGTGGTACGGCTTATACACCGTACGTGATTTCAACTCACCTCGCTGGACCTGAAAACGGCGGAATGACGTTCGACTACCGTCGACCGAAGCACCCGTTCTCCGACAAGTTCATGCTCGCTGGCGGGCACAACGCTCCCGTTACTTACGCTATGTGGATGCTGATGGGCGAGGCGCTTGATCGCAAGCACAAGGCAACTGGCGATGACAAGTACAAGGCTGACGCCGAAGCTTCGATGCTTGCCATCGATGCTCTTGGTTTCCGTCGAGGTGCTGGTGCGCTTTCGAACATTCTTGAAGAGAACGGCCTTACCGATCACCCTGCATTTGCTCAGGCAAAAATTCGCGGAATTCGTGCGCTATCGGGGCACTCAGAATCGACCGACCTGACGAACGATGTGAACGGTGGTCCTTCTGGTGTTGGTATTGCTACCGCCGCTGGTAAGGCTGCCTTCTGGGACATGATGGGTGCCGACGAATCGCTGAAAATATTCGCACTCGAAGGTGAATTCGCTCTGACATCGGGTCACTCGCAGGAGTTCAAGACTCAGGCAGTTGCTAACCGAGTCGGCAAGCGTCTACGTGTGCTGATGTCTTACAACAATGCTGGTATCGATGACGAACTCGTCGGCAGTGTTGTGAAGGAAGATACCTACGACATTGAGAACCAGTGGTCGTCGTACGGATGGAACGTAATTCGAGTCGACAACGCAACTGATTACGATCAGGTTGTTGCTGCATTGAAGACGATGGAAGACGCTGACGAGTCGGATCGTCGGCCGATCATTGTTGTCGGTAAGACGGTCAAGGGTTTCTGGCCTGGTGCTCCGGATGGAGAAGATCTACCGGGTGGCATTCCTCAAATAAAAGACCATTCGAGTCATGCTTACGGTATGCCGATGAACGGCGAGTATTTCCAGGGACTTGCTACTACATTTGAAGAAAAATTCGGCGTGAAGTTTGAAGGCATCCGTGACGGCGCTGTGAAGGATCCGAAGGAAAACCTTCTTCAGTTGAAGACCAACATCGACATTGCGATGTCGGTTCTCGACAACTCAGGCCTTGGTGACTGGCTCGCCGACAAGCTGGTTGAGCTGGGCGACAAAGTCAATGACGATCTTTCGCTTAGCGTTCAATCCGATGTAGATCCGTTCCAAGACGATCGACTTCGCGTAAAGAACCTCCCGATCGAGCCAACTACGGTTACCGCTAAGAATCACATTACTGGCGAGACCAAGGACGTTTCGATCAAGCTCTACGAGGAGCCGGGTCAGGTCAAGGGAACACGCCGGGCGATTTCTGAGATCATCAAGTGGGCGAACTACGTTACGGATAACCGTTTCGTGATTGTTGCAGCCGACCTTGCTGAATCTATCAACGTGAATGCTGGATCATTGTGGGGACACTACGATCCGCTCGGCAATCAAGCTGGTACTCGTTTGAAGGCTCCGATTCAGGAAGCCGGAAACGCTCTTACAGCTGTTGGATTTACTAGCCAGTCGCTTTCGAAGGACCCTAAGAAATTCAACGGAGTCTGGTCGATTTCAGGTACATACGGTGCGTTTACGCCTCTGATGTACTTGCCGCTTCGTGTTTGGAGCCAGCAAAATCAGGATTCGCCGTTCCGCATGGGTGTCGCACACGTCCTTGCTGGTCACTCGGGTCCAGAGACTGCTGCGGATGCACGAACTCACTTCGGAATATTCGCACCTCAGGTGTGGAAGCTGTTCCCTAAGGGGCAGGTAATCGTACTCAGCTTCTGGGATTACAACGACGTTGCCCCGGGCTACTTCGCTGCTGCTGAAATTGCTGCACGAGACCCGAAGGTCGGTGTGATCGTTATGGAAGTTGCACGACCTGACTTCGCTGTTGCAGACCGTACTAAGTTTGCCGACACCGACATCAACGCTGCTGCAAAGGGCTTCTACGTGATCCGCGATTACGATGAAAGAAAGTCTAAGCATGGTGTTGTGCTTTCGCAGGGTTCAAGTTCGACTGTGAACCTTGTTGATTCGCTTGAGAAGCTTGAAGAAGCTGGTGCGAACGTGAAGGTTGTTGCTGCGATCAGTGAGGAGCTGTTCGATCGACAGTCTGAAGAGTACAAGCAGAGTGTTATCTCGGATGCTGAGAAGTTCAACATGATGGTTGTCACGACAGGAACTCGCCGAGTATGGCCTTTGACTGGTGTTGGACCGTTGACTGACGAGTATTCGCTGACTTCCGACTGGGACAACCAGTGGTTGAGCGGTGGTACCGAAGACGACGTGATCAAGGAAGCTCATCTCGACAAGGATTCGATCTTCAACGCAGTGAAGCGATTCGCTGACGATCACGGCGCTCGAATGTCTAAGCAGGCAGCAGCGTTCAACGGTCAATAGTCCGGATCTGAACTAACGTTCAAATAGAACAAACGAAAACGGGCGATGGATTTACTTCCATCGCCCGTTTTGCGTTTTAGGTGGTTACCGACTAGGACTAGTCGCTTGCATCGCGTATTGGATATCGTCGTTGTACTCGTAAGGGGTGCATTCGAATCGGTTTGATCACGCATTCACCTCCCATTTGGCCAACAGACAGCGCAGAATACATGGCGTTGAATCTTGTATCGGGGTGGCGGCATTTCGCTTCGCACGATCATAACTCGATTCATAGGAGCCCCAGAGTTGACCAAGCGGATACTGATAGCAGGTGCGGCACAAGAAGTTTCAACTTTCAACCCGGTGTTCAGCACCTACGAAGATTTCAACATTGCGGTCGGCGAAGAAGTCATCGAGAACAAAATCGGCAAGAACTCTGAAATAGCCGGAATGGTCGACGTACTAAAGACCGACAGCGATATAGAAATCGTTTCTTCGTATTCGGCAGGTGCAACCAGCGCAGGTCCGCTCGATAATGCTTCATGGGAACGAATCGCAAGCGAATTTCTCGAAGCGCTAAAGCCGTTCGCTGGCGAAATTTCGGGCGCACTGTTCGCCATGCATGGATCGATGAGTGCCGCTAACGAGCTTGATCCTGAAGGCTACTTGCTCGCAGAATCCCGCAAGATTCTTGGCGAAGAAATTCCTATCGTTTACACGCAGGATATTCACGGTGTAACGACCGCTAAAATGCTGAAACACGCCGACGGTGTTTCCGTTTATCACACATATCCGCACGTCGATTTCGCCGACACCGGATCACGTGCAGCGAAGCAGCTTCTTCGACAGTTGAACGATGGTACAAAGCCGGTTGTCGTTCGGGTTCCCATTCCTGCACTTGTTCGCGGCGAGCAGCTAATCACTGAATCAGGTCTCTTCGGGAATCAAGTCAGCTACTTAAAAGAGCTTCACAACGATCCACGTATTCTCAATGCAGGTTTCCAGATCGGAAATCCGTTTACCGACGTTCCTGAGCTCTGTAGCCAAGTGCTTGTCGTAACCGACAACGATGAAGAGTTCGCCAAAGAAGTTGCGCTAAAAGCAGCCAGCGAATTCTGGGACAACCGACTCGAAATGCAAGCCGATCTCGACCCGCTAGAAGAATCGGTAGCCAAAGCCGCCAAGCTCAAAGGTCCAGTGATTTTCACCGACGCCGCCGACGCCCCAAGCTCGGGCGCTTCGGGCGATAGCAATGCGATTGTCGTCGAGATGATTCGCCAGGATTACCCGCACACCGTTCTCGTACCAATCGTCGACGCTTCGGCAGTAGTACGTGCAGTTGAAAAGGGCATTGGCGGTAGAATTACTGCGAAGCTCGGAGGAAACCTCGACCGGCGATTCACCCCAGTCGAAGTAAAAGCCACAGTCATCTCCGCATCCGACGGCACGTTCCCGCTTGAGAAGTGGCCGTCCATCGAACATGCAGGTCCAACTGTTGTTTTGGAAGCTGGCAAGATGACGTTCGTCGTGTTCTCGCGACCTATCAACTTGGTCGACCGTGCGCCGTTTTATGCCAACGGTCTCGACCCTCAAAAGTTCCACTCGATCATCGTGAAGTCGCCGTTCTGCGAGCCGGAATTTTTCGACGACTGGTGCGAAATCAACCTAAACGTCGACGCCCCCGGCTCCACATCAGCCGATCTCCCCTCACTAGGCCACACCATCTGCGCCCGCCCAATGTTCCCGCTAGACGAAGTGGTTGAGTTCGTACCCGAACCAGAAGTGTATTCGCGGAGATAGGCGATACTGCTATCCTCGCCAAAATCTCCAACCCGTCATACCGAACTAGATTCAGGGTATCGATTGCAGCATCAGTTCCCGCGTCCTGAGCTAAGTGCATCCGTAGCACCGTCGAAGGGGTACAGAATCCGAGGGGACTGAGAGGCTGCGGTGTACGAACTGATACACCACACGTTGCTCAAAAGGTTCGTAATTCTAGTGATTAGAAATCTCTGAGTGAGTTAGGACACGTGAAAGCTATTGTGTAAGAATGCATCGAAATCGGACAAGACGTAGCGCTAAAATCACTTTCCTTATTAGGAGCTCAGTGTCGGAAAGTAACATCGTTGGTCTGGCAGATGAACTTGCGATCATCAGCAAGATTATTGAACGTGACGTGGTTCATGCGTGATGATGAGACAAATATGGTGCTAGTATTCCGCCGAAATCTAGGAACGATGTGTCTCACGGAGTTCTGCGATAGGAAGATTCCCAAAGCGCGCTATTTATCGTATTGTGAGGTTCGAGTTGCTAAAGCACTTTCAGGTGCCTGATGACATTGCCGTTCGAGTGGACGTCGACAAACTACGTTCTGCTACAGAGCAGGTATTCATGAAATGTGGCGTTCCAGAGACGGAAGCCAAACTGGGTGCCGACGTTCTTCTGTTTGCGGATGAAAGCGGTATCGACACTCACGGTGTATCGAACATGCTGCGGTCGTACGTGGCGGGATACACATCGGACGCGTTGAACGCTACGCCCGATATCAAGATCATCAAGGAAACGCCTTCTACAGCGACTATCGATGGTGATGGTGGGCTCGGACTGATGATTGCTCCGAAAGCCATGGAGATCGCCATAGCGAAAGCCAAAGCGGTTGGAACTGGTGTCGTTGCTGTTCGTAACTCGGGTCATTTAGGTGCCGCCGGATATCACGCGATGATGGCAGCCGAGAACGACATGATCGGCTGGTGTATGACGGCTGGCGGTAAGTCGATGGTTCCAACGTTCGGTGCGGAAGCTCAACTCGGAACAAACCCGATCGCTTTTGCCGCACCCGGTAACAATGAACCTGCATTTATGTTCGATGCAGCGATGACTTCTATCGCTGGTAACAAGATTGGTCTTGCGAATCGAATGGGTAAGGGAATGTCGCCGGGTTGGGTTGCCGAGGACGACGGTACTCCAGATATGGAAGGCGGAGCGGTAGCAGATTTCGCAGCCAATTCGATGCGGATGCAGTTGCCGTTGGGTTCGACCCGGGAGCTAGGCTCGCATAAGGGTTATGGGCTTGGAGTGATGGTCGACATACTGTGTGGACAACTTGCATTTGCCCCAGGATTTGGGTCATTGGCACGTACTAGGCGAGCGCATTTCGTTGCGGCGTACTCTGTCGATGCATTTGGCGATGTGGACGAGTTCAAAGAGAACATGGACGGCATGTTGAAGGGTCTAGCTGCTACTAAGCCGATGCCGGGCGAAGAGCGGGTTTACTATGCTGGCTTGCCTGAGCACGAAGTGAGAATCGAACGACGCGAGAACGGTGTTCCTTTGCATCCTGAAGTGATCGAGTGGTTCCGTGACATTTGCGGTGAGTTCGAGATTACTTTCGATCTGGCGTAAAGCGCGATCGTCACCTCGTGATTCGGCTCGAATCTCCCCCTCTTTGTCTTCCTTTATCCGGAGGAGCAAGCACGGGGCTTTTGGCTAAACACACTGAAATAAGAATCGAAGAAACGGGCCGCATCTACTGTCTTGCCGACACGATGCGGTCCTTTCGCGTTAGGCGACCACATTGTTTCGCCATCGTCACGATCGTCGGTGCATTTCACCGTGGCTGTGCCCTGTTCGTATTCGCAGACAGATTCGTCGAAGAGTGTGACGGCTGCTAGCGGGTCGTGAAATTTCAGTTCGGGTCTTGCCGAAAACCATACTTTTGACATTTCATAGACGGGTTTTAGAACAGGATGCTGAAAATGCGTTTTGACTTGCCCCGAATCCATCACAACCTGATGAGTTACATCGAGTCCTAGCGACGTGTGACTGGGTGCGGCGGTCGAGTAGACGACATCGGCTGCAGCGGGGTCGCAGTGGGCATTCCACTCTGATACCGGAAGTTCGCGGCTGTCGGAAAATCTTCCGATCATCATGTGAAGAGATTTCAGAAGTGAGGCTGTATCGGGGTGTTCGTTGAAAAGCCTAGCAACGTTCGTCACAGGCCCGACTGCGAGTAGGGCTACCTCGTTCGGATTATTTCGAATGGTTTCAGCCATGAAGTCGATTGCGCCTTGGTCGCTGAACCGCATGTCATGTTCCCAGTTGGGCAGAACCGACGTTTGAGGGACTTCAGGTTGGCGAGTTGGGCCATCGAGTCGATGTTCGTGCCCGGGGATGATCGGTATGTCGGCTCCTGCAGTTTTACATATTGCGCTAGCAAGTTTTGCACGCTCGATAGGTTGACCCGATACCGTCGTGATGCCTAGTAGATCGCATCGAGGCTGGGCTAGTAGATAGGCGAGAGCTACTGCGTCATCGATGTCGGATCCGATATCGGTGTCGAAAAGAACTTTTATCGTGTCGTTCATGAATTTTTTTCAGTGATTCCTATGATTTCTGGGGCGTGAAAACGCCTGTTGCTAGGGTCGTAATTTTCGACGGGATTTAATTGGTTTCGGACGTTCGATGTCGATTTCAACTTTTCCGAAAATTTCGTTATCAACCTCGAAATTTGTTGGTCGATTCGGAGTTCGGTCGTCTTCGTAGTAAACGTCTCGAGTGATTCCAAGGACGATGTTGAACTCTGCCGGAAAGGTGGTTTCGACATTGCGAATGGACGATATCTGTTCATCGACTGTAAGAGCGGCGAATCCGCCGACGGCGTGCGACATCATGTCGAGAGACAGTGCGGATATGATCCTGAGCAGTGCTGTGTTAGATGATAGGTTGGCTTTAGATCGCTCTTCGACGAGGTCGCGCAAACCTAAGAGCCCCGCTGCAAGTTTCGGGTGGTCGACGGGAACGACTCGGTTGAGCACTTGTGTGAGAATGATCTTGTCGGAGTTGGTGAGGGAGCCGTCGCGGTTGGGCATGATTTTGGGTCGCAAAGAGCATGTGCGCTACTTAGGTGCGCAAAAATCTAAATTTCAGAATGATGATTACCGTACGGGTTGCTGCAGCAGATTGGAAGATACTTGCGATGTTGAACATATCGGAATATGTCGATTGACTCGACATGGTCGCAGTTGAGGAGGCTATCAATGGTAAGAGTGTCGGTCGAGAGTGTGAAGAACGTTCAGGTTCGAGTTGAAGCCGACGAGGGGCATGCATAGATTGTGGACGAGCCGCCCAGTGTTGGTGATGGACCTGTGGGCCGGGGCCTTATGATTTACTGCTCGTAGCGCTAGGTTCGTGCATGACTATCACTTTATTGATGTATTCACGACGTAAGGAATGGCCACTCGAACGAGTATAAGTAGATATTCGACACGATCGAATCCACGCTGATGACGCGGCGAATGTTCAGAGTACTTGTGGGATGATAGAACATTTCACGGTAGATCTCGTGTTTCATGGGGGTTTCGACCAAACGCAGATCGACCGATTATCGGATATTTCGACTCGATGTCCGGTTCGCAGAACTCTCCCAGGCACTCATGTGTTCAATGAGGCAACCCGTGTTGCTAGGTAGTTTCGGTTTGATGGACGCGGCTATTTGCGAGAGGGACTGCCCGCCGTACTCTAAGTAGGGCAGCGGTAATTCGCAGCAGAAATTGATTTTTATAGGGGAATCTAAATGCTCAACGGTGTTCTGGTCGGATTCGGAATAATGCTCGCCTCTCTCGTAATTCCCGTCGTCCACTACGTTGCCGCGCCATTGAGTCCATTTATCGCTGGGTTTATTGGTAGTGGTGTTGCGAAGATAGACCAGGATGGAATTATCAGATTTGGAGCATTGGTTGCACTTTTGATGTTCATCCCTGTAATTGCAGTGTTGATACTGAAATTTATCGTGGGTGTGGATGAAATTCTGACCATTCCCACCACGTGGGTAATGATTATTGTTCTGATTTTCATTCCGTACACGTGGTTTGGCGTTACCGTGGGCGCGATGGGTGGATACTACATTCGACGAAATCAGAAAGAAGAATCAGAGACCTAGGTGCTCTGGTTCGAATATTTGCCTAGGGCGAATACGTTATAGCGAAGATGGAAGATCACGGGTCATATCGTGAGCAGCATGTTCTCGCCGTTTCATTACCTTCGCATCTGGCACAACGACTACCGGGCCTCTGGCATCACGGGCAATCGAGTCTGCAAAACTCCCGAACATGGATCTGATTAGTCCTGAACGCATTCTGGAGCCAGAAACTATCCACGATCCCGGATTTTCGGATTGGAGCCCTAGAACCTGTTGCCCGATGTCGTCGGTAACATTTTGGATTTCGACAAGAATCCCGTCGCTGGTTAACGTGTTTATTAGCTCGTCTTCGATCTGTCCTGAAGACGACGATTTCGTTAGTACTACTCTTACTGTCGATCTGCTTGCTCCGGCGATGGCACTTGCGAACGGCAGTGCTGAATCGACTTCTCTGCGTCTGCACGGCACGATGATAGTTTTTGGTGGCTGTGGCGGATCACCATTGAGCGTGGCATGGTGCGGGTTGACGATGAGCAGTGGTACAGAAGTAGTTCGCCACAGATGATCGAGCAGGCCGGGTGAGAAGAATCGATGTGGTCGTGATCGAGGGGTGGCTGCGATTGCCACTATTCCAAACGAGCTTGTTGCTGAACGGGACGAGATCATCAGGGCTGGATCGCCAGTTGCAATGCCCCATCGAGATTTTACGCCGTGTGGTCCGAGTCGACTGACCACTTCTTCAAGGTAGGCAACAGCGAGCGAGGTTCCTCGATCGTGCGGTGCATCAGGGTAGTGAACTTGACCTAGACGTGCACCCCGAGCTGGGTGGGTCGGTGGAAGTGTGTGGAATAAGGTGGTTTCACCCTCAAACCAGTCGGCGAGCATCGATGAGAACGGCAAGATTTGTTCTGATCGACGATAGCCGTTGAGCGGAACGAGAATTCGATTGAGATTTAGCGCGATTCCACGACCTACGGCAAGGCGCCGGATATCACCCTGAGTCCGTGAAGTCGAGTCTGTTTGTTGAATCATGGTTGTTCTATCACAGCGAGTTTATCGCTTTCATGAATAGTGCAAGACGATTGATTTGTTCTCCGATTTGGATGTTTTCTCCCTCAGCGTGAGGATTGAGGCCTTTGGAGCCCATACCGTCGGCAGACGGCACGCCCATGGCAGCGGTGAGATTGGCGTCGCTTCCGCCACCGGTCGATTCTTCTGTTAGTTCGAATCCGAAATCCTCGGACCAACCGATCAACTTGGCTGCAAGTTCAGCGAGTTGAGGTGTGCGTTCCATGGGAGGCCTGTGGAAGTTGCCAGTGATTGTGAGAGTTGTGCCTTCGATAGTTGGTGTTAGTGCTCTGATTTTTGATTCGATTTCAGCAGCCTGTTCGTTTGTTCGGACTCGTACATCGATTACAGCTTCGGCTTTTGCTGGAATCGTGTTGCGTGCCGATCCGCCTGAAATGATGCCGGTGTTGATAGTTATTCCGTTCGTCCAATCGTTCATCATTTGGAGTTCGATGATTCTGTGGGCGAGTTCGTGGATTGCAGACGCTCCGCGCTCTGGAAATGCTCCGGCGTGGCTGGCTTTTCCTTCGACTAGGAGTCGAAACTCTCCAAGTCCCTTTCGTCGTGTTTTCAAAGCTCCGGCTCCAGCTTGACCCGGTTCCATTATTAACGCGTACTCGGCGCCTTTGGCTGATTCTTCTACTAGAGGACGGGAAGATGGACTCCCGACTTCTTCATCGGTATTGAACAAGACTTTTATTGGTCGATTCGGCCACAGACCTTGTTTCCTAACAATGCCGAGTCCGATGATCGTTGTAGCTATGCCGGCCTTCATATCGAGCACGCCGGGGCCGTAGAGCCGGCCTTCTTTTTCTGTGTAGCCCATTCGTTCGAGTGTTCCAAATGGCCAGACGGTATCGAGGTGACCGACGATCAGAGCGTGTTGAGTGGCTGCGTCGTTAGAATCGGCTGGCCAATCGGCGGTTACGTGGTCGCCGAATTTTTCCTGAGGGTGAACTTTTACGACTCCGCCAATCGATGTCAGCAGATCAGCGACTACGGACGATATGTGATCGTTGGCAGCTTTATCGCTGGTTGGAGTTTCGATCATTACGAGTCGTTCGATCAGATCAAATAACTCGGTTTCGTGCGAGTTGGCGAGTGCGAGCCAGTCAGTCAATTTTTGGATCCAATACAGGCAGGTATTTCAGGTGCACGGATTGTAGGCGTAGACGCTCTACTATGGGACACGCTATCTACTGTTGGAGTGGTGGTTAGCCGTTTGCGATAGTTTGGTCGAGAGCTTCAATGAGTTCAGGCTTTGGCGCAAAGTTTTCGAATCGATGAGTGACGAAGCCGTCTTTTCCGACGATGAACGTCCATTCCTGAGATGAGAGTCCCCATTCTTTGAGTATTGGCGTGAGCCGGGCTTTGCTGAGGTCGCCTTGAATTTCGTGAGGATTGGCGTAGAGATCGACGTGGACGAAATCGATTTTATCTCCGTAGTCGTCCTGCAGTTCACTGGCTATTTCTACTTGCGGTCCGCATACAGCGTTTGTGCAGAATGCTGGACTGGCAAATACGATCAGTAGTGGACGATCATGTTCGAGTGATTCTGCGATTGAGTGCTGGTATAGATCCTGATCCCTAAGGCTACCAGTAGTGAGCGTGGCGATATCGCCAGTGCTTGCGACTGTTCGACTTTCACTTGCGGGTGCAGGTTGCCCGACGGTTATTGAGTGGGCTTTTTCGGCGACTGGGAACCGAACTTCGACGTGAGCACTCGATCCGTCGGCCCGAGGGATTTCTGCGGATACTGACCACAGACCCGGACGGTCGAATTCGAGATCGGTCGTGTGAATTCCGCGTGTGCCGAGCGGGAATAGGAAGAATCGAGCTAACGCAGAGTTTTCGATTTCAGCGTTGGGTTCAGCGTCATATCCATCGGGGAAGTGACTCGCTGTCAGCTTTACGATTGGGAACTTGATAAGACCGAAATCGTCGCTCAGCACGACACCGAATCGTTGTATTCCTACTCCTAGGTCAGGAGTCGAGAGTTCGAGATTGATTTGTTCAGAAATGACTGTCCAGATTGGCGCTAGTTCAGTGAAAGAGGAGAGTTCACTGGATAGCCCTGATTCTTGAGATGATGTTTGCGTGTAATCGTGGGAGATCACTTCGGGGTTTCCAGACGATCCGTAAGCCGCGATGGCGGCTAACGCTAAACCTGAGAGCACGAGTGTTAACCATCGGAAATGAGATGTGTTGGATGCTGACATTAAATCCCACTCTCGTTGGCGCCAAAGGTAAACGCGAATATAGCAAAGTCATCGGAGTCGGAGGCGAGTTTAACTATGTGCTCCCCAAATCGAGGTGTTTCGAGGAAGGCGTATAAGCGTGGCTCTGTCACTGTGAAGTAGGAGCGGCCGTCTTCACCAAATATCACGTCTATTCCAGCTTCGTCTGCTTTGAGTGGCCGACCGTCGATTTCAATGTAGACGTCGTATGGCTCGGTTCCAGAGAGAGTAACTACTACGTTGGCGCTTCTACCAACGAACTGGAAGGCTATGTAATCATCGAGATTGCTGGTGGAGCGGGCGTGAGTGATAGATTCAGGGCCGTTCGTCCATAATCCTTGTAGATACCACTGCTGCGAAGTGTAGTTTTCGTCGTCAACGTACTCCCGAGTAGAATCCGGCTCGATGTAGTACTGATCCTGACCTGCGTACAGTCCAGACTGTGTGTAATTGCGTTCGTACCCGGCATAAAGTTCACGAGTGACTCTATCGGCAACTGGGTCGCGGTCGACTGAGTTGACGTTGCCTATTGGAATATCAGAAACGTCCCATCCTGCTTCAGTTAGTGCTTCACGAATAGCGTGTTCAGTTTCGACGTAAGAGCCTTCGCCGAAATGCCGATAGGTGAGTTGTCCATCGATACCGATGAGATATTTTGCAGGCCAGTATCGGTTGCCGAACGAGCGCCAAGTGTCATATTCGTTGTCAAGTACGACTGGCCAGCCGATTCCCTCGCGTGCGATAGCAGCTTGAACGTTGTCGATTCGCTCTTCGAATTCGAACTCTGGTGTGTGTACTCCGAGAATAACGAGCCCGTTATCGGCGTACTTTGCGTGCCACTCCTTGAGGAACGGAAGAGTCCGTATGCAGTTAACACACGTGTAGGTCCAGAAATCGACGAGTACGACTTTGTTATCCGCAGTTTGATCGGCAATTTTCAGCCCTTCGGAATTTAGCCATTCGTTGCCCCCGTGAACTTCTAGTACACCATCTTGATAAGTTGGCAGCGGGAGGGGGCGGGTCGCCGTGGGAGCCAGTGACAGAGTAGCGGATGGAGTATCTGTGGTAGTGGTTAACGTGGGGCGAGGGGCAACTTGAGTTGGTGAGTTTGCTGGGTCAAGATTCTCGCCGCAGGCAACTGCCGCCATGGCGATAATTGCAGCGACAGCTGACCATATGAGGAGGGTTTTGTAGTACTTCATTCGGATTTAGTGGGAGTGGTGATGCACAGTGGTTCAAAATGTGGGGCGATTTGTGCCGATATGATCGAGCCGTCGTATGTATGTAACGCGGCTACTCCGGTTTCGGATTTAGGGTTAGCTCCACTAAGAGATAAAAGAGCGCCGGGGTCGAGGTCTTTTTCAGGCTCGTATCTACCGAGCGATGAAGTAATGGGCTGTTCGATACTGGCCTGAATGTTGCCCTTCAACTATGTGAGGCCTTCGATTGGGCAAGATGGCACTTCAGCCCATTCTCGCCAAGAGCCGTCGTAATCACGAACTTTGTCGAATCCGACTAGTTTGAGAGTCCAGAATCCGTGCGCCGCACGGATGCCGCCCTGTCAGTATGTGATGACGTTTTTATCTGGCGTGATTCCGTATTCTGAGAGCAGGTTACGAATTTCATCTGCAGTCTTCAGCACAGGAATGTCGCCTTCTGTCATGAAGTTCGCCCACTCCAGGTGAACTGCTCCTGGAATGTGCCCGCCGCGTGGGCCTCCGCGTTTGTTGGCACCAGTCCATTCATCATCCGAGCGTACATCGAGGATGATCATTGCGCTGTCGTCGATAGAGTCGAGCACGCGCTTTCGTGAGGCGAATATTTCACGGTTAGTTTTCGCTGTAAACGATCCTGATTTCCCTGCTGCATTCAGTGGTGTTTTAGTAGTTTCACGACCTTCAGCTACCCATTTTTCTAGTCCGCCGTCGAGGATTTTTACGTTCGTGTGTCCGTAGTAGTGGAGCGCCCACATGAGTCGGAACGAGTAGACGCCACCACCACGATTGTATCCAACTACTGTCGTCTCATCGCCGATTCCGAGCCCGGACATTGTTTGTTCGAACTGCTCGGGGTTCTGAATATGAGTGCGTTCTTCAAGTGAAGTTTTGTAATAGTGATCGACTGGGTTCACTGAGTTCGGTATATGCCCTTGTTCGTACTTTTTGGGTACGTCGGTATCGACGAGTCTTACGTTTGGGTCATTGATATGTTCGGCGAGCCAATCTGTTGTGACGAAAATTTCTGGCGTTGTGTATCCGCGATCAGTTGGTGGGATAATTGGTGGAATGGTCATAATATAGTGTGGAAATCTTTCGATATATTGATACCTTTAACTCGTTCGCTGATGCTATCAGCAAGATTTATTATCTCATCACATTATTAGGCAGAAACACCCGCGCCATGTGATAGGCCTTATAGTCAACGTACGTACGTTCGTGACAGGGGCTGGGATTCATGTGATTGAATCTACCGACTGCGACATTTACGGGTACGACTAATAATTTGGATTTTATACTCGCAGGCCTAAATATCGACCGTGCACCAGTAGAAATACTCGAATGTGTAGCGGTTCCGACTCACTCCCTCAAGAAACACCTTGAGCGACTAGCGACAGATGCTGGAGGAGGAGTCATTCTTTCTACCTGTAACCGTACTGAGATCTACTCGGTTGCTGAAGATGTTGAAGTTGGTGTGCGCCAGCTTCGCGAGTACATCGATGCCGTACCTGAACACGCGGGTGTTACTGGCATCAGTGATTATATTTACACGAAGACTGGTGACGAAGTAGCTGAGCATTTGTTCAGTGTTACGGCTGGTCTTCAATCGGTAGCCCTTGGTGAATCTCAGATTCTTGGTCAGGTTACCCGGGCGATGCAGGCAGCCGGTGAAGCGGGAACTATCGACCCGGCTCTTTCACGACTTTTCCACGCAGCTCTACGAACTAGCCGGATAATTCATAAGGAAACTGATCTCGGTCGTAATCGAACCTCGGTTTCTTCTTTGGGAGTTCAGGAGCTTCAGAACACTCGGGGCGACCTCAAGGGGCTTCGAGTGCTGTTATTAGGTGCTGGCGAGATGGGCAAGATCACTGCTCGTGCACTGACCCGTTACGGTGCTGACGATATTGTCGTTTCGAGCCGTTCAATGAACCGTGGCAGGATTCTTGCTGAGGAATTAGGGGCTCCACAGGTTGCATTTGAAGATATTTCAAAGGCGATGATCGAAGCTGATGTTTTGATTACGTGTACAGCTGCAACCGATTCGGTAATTACCGCGCATGTTGTTGCAAATGCGATGTCAGCCCGCCCTGAACGAAGGTTAAGCATTCTTGATTTAGGTATGCCGCGTGACGTTGAGTCGTTATCGGGTGATGTTGCTAACGTGAATCTGATTAGCCTTACCGAGCTTCAGGCGCGATCGGCTGAGAGCTGGGAGCTTCGTGAATCAGCAGCAGCCGAGGCTCAAGGTTTGATTGACAATGGTGTTCGTCGTTTCAAGGAGCGTTTGACTGGTATCGAGAGCGAGCCAGTTATTCGAACCCTCGGAGCTCGTGTAGAGCAGATGAGACGTGAGGAAGTCGAGCGGACTCTTGCTCACCTTGATGGTCTCACCGAAATGCAAGCAATATCTGTCGAGAAGATGACTCGTTCGCTTGTACGACGGATTATTGCCGACCCTATTAGCTTCTTGAGGAGCGAAGAGGAAAGTGCTGCCGATGCCGTTCAGAAGGTATTTGCACTTGTCGAGCAGGTTGAAGATCAACCCGAGTAATTTCTGACGAATTAAGATATTGGTTCAAATCTATTTATGGGACGTTGCCTAGAGCGTCTCTTTTTGCGCCAAAATAGCAGGGTTATATTTTTGTTTAGGATCGATTCGTAATTCGGAGACCTATATTGTCCCGCGCAAAGTCAGCAAAGCTGTTTAGTGACGCTAAAACACTAATTCCTGGGGGAGTTAACAGTCCGGCGCGTGCGTGGGGGTCGGTTGGGGGTGACCCTATCTTTTTTAAGAGAGCTTTGGGATCACGAGTATGGGATGCAGACGATAACGAACTGATCGACTACGTGTGCTCTTGGGGTCCAATGATTCTTGGGCACGCGAACCCTACCGTGATCGACTCAGCCGTCGATGCTGCTCGCTTGGGGACTTCATTCGGTGCTCCTACCGAACTGGAAGTCGAAATGGCTCGACGTGTTGTCGACGCCGTGCCCTCAATTGAAGTTGTCCGATTCGTTAGTTCAGGTACAGAAGCAACAATGTCGGCATTGCGATTGGCTCGGGCGAAGACCGGCCGGAACAAGATCCTGAAGTTCGATGGTGGATATCACGGTCACGAAGATGCGTTGTTGGTTGCTGCTGGATCTGGGTTGGCGAATCAGGGAATAGCTTCTTCAGCTGGTGTTCACCCCGACTATGCGGCAGCTACTTTAGTGGCTGATTTCAATGATATTGAGTCGGTTCGGGCTCTACTTGAAGCGAACAAGGGTGAAATCGCTGCTGTGATTGTTGAGCCTATTGGCGGCAACATGGGTGTAGTGCCCCCGGCACCAGGATTTCTTGAGGGATTGCGTGATCTGACGACGGAGCACGGTTCGATGCTTATCTTCGATGAAGTCATTACGGGGTTCCGAGTTGCATTTGGCGGTGCTCAGAGTGTTTACGGTGTTACCCCTGATATCACTTGTTTAGGCAAGATAGTTGGCGGCGGATTCCCTGTTGGTGCCTATGGCGCGAGTGCAGAGATTATGAGCGAAGTATCACCGCTCGGCCCTATGTATCAGGCTGGAACTCTTTCTGGTAATCCGGTGGCGATGGCTGCAGGTATTGCCACTTTGGCTGAACTTTCGAAGCCTGGTGTTTACGAGGTACTTCAGGCTAAGACCGACAAGCTCGCGGATGGGGTTCTTGATGTGTTTGGCAAAGCCGGTGTTCCTGCGGTCGTGAATCGTGCGTGTGGGCTTATGACCGTGTTCTTCACGGATACCGAGGTGACTGACATGGATAGCGCCTCTGCGACCGATAGAGAAGCGTTTGGGGCGTTCTTTCACGGCATGATCGATAACGGTGTTTACTTACCACCGTCGCAGTTCGAGGCTTGGTTCGTTTCGACCGCACATAGTGAAGCGGACATTGCTGAGACGTTGGAACGTGTCGCCAGATCATTGCCTTCGTAAAGGCGGCATCAACGGATATGTTGATCGCAGAATCTACTCGTAGCCTAACCGGTTATCGAAGGAGTTGAGGCAATTTTTGAAGTGTGATCTGGTTAGCTGAGATCGACTATTGTTGCGCCGTTTCCGCCGCGGTTTCTTGGAGCCGCGCTAAACGATGCAACTAGTGTGTGCTTCGACAGGAGGAGACGAATGGCTTCTCGCAGAGCGCCCGTTCCATCGCCATGGATGATCCTCACACTCGTTAGGCCTTGAATAGACGAGTCGTCGATGAACTGTCTGACGATATCGTCTGCTTCGTGCACTCGTGAGCCACGGATGTCCAATTCGCCAGAGGTATTTGCCGCTTCACCAGCCGTAATCGTATTTATCGTGATATTTGGCAGTTCGTTGGGTGATTTCTCCGCCTTGACTGGATCAGCTGCTTTTATTAGTCGCAATTGCCGTTCGTTCAGTTGGATTCGAGAGTTACCCATCATCAGTTCGACGGTTCCACCAGAGCTGACTTCGATCACGGATGCTTGAACATTTAGACCTTTGATTTCAACTTCATCGCCCGATTGGAGAGGTCGGTTCTCATCGACTTCGTCAGCCTTGTCGACTTTCTCCGTGGGAGCGACTGGAAGCCATGTAGGATCGGAGAATTGATTTCGCACTCGGCCGATGGCTCGCTTCGCTACTTCAAGATCATTGTCGTTCTTGGCTTTGGTTACGATTTTTCGTAGCGATTGCTGGATTTTTTCGGTTTCACGCTTTAGCTCCATCCGTGATTTTTCGACCATGTCTTCTTGTGCACGAGTCACATTTTTGAGCTTGTACTGAAGATCTTTCCGAGCCGTTTCAGCTTCTATCTTGGCTTGTTCGGCCTCGGCGAGCATTCGACTGGCCTCTGCCCGTTCACGTTGGAGCTGTTGAAGAATCGTTTCTGCCTCGGCGCGAGACGGATCCATCATCGATTGAGCGTGGTCGAGCACGTGACTGGGCATACCGAGATGACGGGCGACGTGAATGGCGTAACTTCGACCGGGGATGCCCATAAGTACCTGGTAAGTCGGGCGCATAGTGTCAGGGTCCAGTTCAACAGAGGCATTTGCGAAATCTTCTGATTCGGCGGCAAATTCGGCGACTGTTCGGTAGTGCGAAGTGATCGCAATTGGCATGTCGTTTTCGGCGGCGTGAGATAGAACTGCTCTTGCTAATGCGGAGCCTTCCTCGGGATCCGTTCCAGTGCCGAGTTCATCAAGCAGTATCAGTGAGTTTGGCGTTGCTTCGAGTAGGATTTCGATTACTCGACCCATGTGAGATGAGAATGTTGAGACGGATCGTTCGATTGACTGTGAGTCTCCGATATCGGCATAGACTGCATCGAAAATCGCCAACTCTCCATCACTCACAGGCACTTGCATTCCTGATTGGTGCATGAGTGCGAAGAGTCCGATTGTTTTGATCGCAACTGTTTTACCACCGGTATTGGGTCCAGTTATGACAAGACCGCGGAAACCGGGACCGATGTTGATTGTGATGGGAACGGCGTCGCTGCCTAATAGCGGATGACGGGCATCAACGAGATTGGCGACATTGTCCGATCCCGCAGGCATGGTTTCAATGCGGCGTGCTTTCATGGAAGCGGAGAGTCGGGCTCGTGCTGTGATGAAATCGAGTTCAGCAGCAGCTTCGATCGCGATAATCGCTTCGTCTTTACGATCGCCGATTATCCGAGAGATTCGACGAAGTATTCGTTCTTCTTCTCGCTGGGCTTCAGCAGCTGTTTCTCGCCAGTCGTTACAGAGTTCTACTGCCTTGAATGGTTCGACAAATAGTGTTGCGCCACTGCCTGAGACGTCGTGGACGATGCCTGGCACGGATTCACGCGCATCGGCTCGAACTTCCAGCACGAGTCGCTCACCTCTAGTAGCGATCGCACCTGACTGTAGGGATGCTCTTATCGATGAGCTTTTGGCGAGCCGTTCCATTGCTCTCATTACTCGTTGGAAGGTTTTGCTGACGTTTGCTCGGAGGCGGGCGAGTTTAGGAGTTGCTGAACTGAGAACTTCTCCTCGGTCGGAAACCGACTTGAATATCTCTTTACATAGACCTCGTAAATCAGGGATGTCGGCGGCAATTGTTTCGAGGAGTGATGCTCGACCTTTCATCGATACGACTGTGTTGCGTGCTACCCAGATTGAATCGAGTAGGTGAAGCACCGATACGATTTCTTCACCGGTGAGCATACCGTCGATGGCGGATCGATGGAGTAGTTCACGAGGGTCGCGTGCGCCTACTAATCCGATGTCACCAACGGTTTCGAGCATGAGGGCTGCTTGTGCAGTTTCGTTTTGCAATCGTTCGACAACTTCGATGTCGACTGTTGGTCGAGTGTCGAGTGCCATCTCACGTGACATCAAGAAACGTGTGCGATTGGCGAGTTGCTCTCGAACATTGGTGAATTCGAGAAGCTCCCATGCCTGTAGTTGCAGTTCGGAAATGCCAGAGAATTCTGTTTCGCTGGTTGTCTCGGCCGATTGAGATATTTCGGAGAAGTTGTTGGTGGTACTCATGGTGCAACGACGATTGTAGGGCGAATCGGTTGTTTAGGCTCGAGTTGCTTCGTGAAATAGGTTCGAATAGTACTAGTGGCGATGAAAAATGATCACGCCTGAAGTAAATATTGGTACTGATTCGAGGCTTGATTCTGCTGTACAACAGATTGTAGCCAGCATGACAGAGTTGCTTGCCCGAGCTGTAATCTCTAGTATCGAGGTCGATTTGCCGAGGTGGGCGGGATCGGCAATTTGGTTCAGGCAGATCGAAGTTCTATCGAAAACCCACCGCATGATCACTCCTGATCAGCCTGCTCCGACAGGTCAAAAGAAGTAAACGAACTTATTTTAGGATTCCTCGAAGATGGTTAGTTCCCGAGGATATCGCCGACCTTAAGATCGACCGATTCTGCCCATTCGGCTGCACCGATTTTCTTGCCACCGGCTGCTTTTACACGGCCTATGGCTACAGAACCGTCGGTCGAAGCAATGATGATTTTTTCGACACCCACTTCGATTACTGCGCCGGCACTGTGTCCTGACGAGCCGTAAGAGGACCGGCCTGCATCGTACAAAGATAGTTTTGATCCGCAGTGAGTGGTGTTTGCACTGGGCTGGGGGTCGGCGCCACGAATCATATTGAATATGGTGTCGACGCCTGCTGACCAATCGACCACGACATCGCTGGCTTTACACCAACTTTCGTAGGTGGCTTTTGATTCGTCTTGGATGATCTTTGGTGCTTCACCATTACGAACTAGATCGACCGATTCGATCATGGCTTGTACGCCGAGCGGGAAGAGTTTGTTGAAGTAGACGCTGCCGAGTGTTGCTTCGGGGGCGATTTCAACTTGTTTTTGCATTAGAACGGGACCGGTGTCGAGTCCTTCGTCCGGCCAGAATATTGTGAGTCCTGTTTCAGTTTCACCGTTAATAATGGGCCAGTTGATCGAACTAGGGCCTCGATGGAGTGGGAGTAGGGATGGGTGGTATTGGATGGTTCCGAGTGAGGGATAGTTGATCATTTCCATTGGAACAATGTCGGTCACGAACGCCATGACGCAGAGCTCGGGTTCGAGTGTTTTGAACTGATCGACGGCGGGTTGGTCGCGTAGTCGAGGGGGCTGGAATAGGGGTATGTCTAGATCGGTTGCTGCTGTCGAAATTGGGTCGGGTGATCTACCTTCTTTGGTAGGTGGTGCGAATATGCCTACTATTTCGTCATCGCCTTGTTCGACGAGTGCTTCAAGTACGGATTTTCCGAATGCGGATTGACCGATTATGGCGATTTTCATATTTGCGTGATTAGCTCCGAGCGTTGTCCGACGACTTGGTCGCCGCTGTAATCTACCCATCCCTTAGCCCCTTCCTGAAGGAGGGGGGACAAAATATTCCGGGTGTTGTTATTGTGACTTGGCTTTGCGATATTTGGATTAGAGGCTGAGTAGTTCACCGTCAGCTTCTTCGAGGGTATTTCTAACACGATCTTGGGGTTGGTGTCGGTTAGCATTGGTTCTAGTTTGTGGATTTGAAGTACGAGTAAACGATATTTGATCGGGAGATTTCGATTTTGACGACGCCGGGCGACAAGCCGAATGATATGAACATGGCTGATATTGATTTTCCGCCCAAAACGTCTGCTGAGTTTTTCAATCGTGGTCTAAAAAACGCGCAATTGGGCATACCTGATAAAGCTGCATCGGATTTCGAAGAGGCTGCTTGGATGGAGCCTGAAAACCATGAAATTCAGTTTAATCTGGGTGTTGCGTATCTTTCTATGGCTGATTTTGAGCAGGCGATAAACAACTTTACGAAGGCGATAGAACTTAAGCCTGGTGTTGCCGATATGTACGGAAATCGCGCAGTTGCTCACGCTGCGATTGGCGAGGATGAGAAGTCAGAGGCCGACGTTGCTGAGGCCGTGAGTCTCGGTGCCCCACCCGATGGACTTGGCTCGGTTATCGACTACGTGAAGGCACAGCGGAAGTAGATGGGGCTGCGGACGAAGGAGTGTTGACGTTGCCTGCGCGTCTGTCGTGCTTGGATGGCTTGTGAATTGCGTTGGGTGAGTCGGCTGATTGCCACGTCGCTGACTCCTCACAATGACAAACGGCGACTAAGGCGTGGGGTTTCGCCAGTCCGGGTAGGCTTCATCGAGTTGGAGACTACGTAAATATCGCCTTATTGAATCGAATGCCGCAACTAAATTTGCAGGTTGAGTAGTCGATGTATGACGCGTTGCTGAGCTCAAGTGTTCTGCGAGGAATAGTGCCTCTGCTTTAGAGAGCGGGTTGTACTCGGTGTGTCGTTCGAGTACCGAGTATTCGATTCCTGAGGATGTGAGCCTAGAGAACGCCCGGCCCACTGCCAGATCACGTCGATCATGTGCGGGGGCGCCATCAGGCCCCGTTCTGGGGCGACGTATCAGTCCTGCTGTAATCAACTTGTCGTAGAGATCGTCGTCGAGACCGCTTTGAGTTAGGAAGTCTGTGATTGATATTGGACCTGATGGCGCTGCTTGAGCTGGAGAAGTGGCGGAGCGATCGTCGGGTATGGCAGACGCAAGAGGCGAGGTTGGGTCACCGTTCACTACCTGTTTGATTCCATTTAGGTTTAGGCCGGCTGCCTGCAGCTCTTTTATCTTGTTGATTCGATTTTCGAAGTCGGCTGGATATAAGGCCCGGGTTGGGCTTGTTTTTCGAGGTGGTGGCAGAACTCCGATGCGAACGTAGTAGTTGATGGTGGCTGTTGTGACACCAGTTCGCTTCGACAGTTCGCCAACTGCTAGTGTTGGATTGTCAGGTGAAGGAATCATCGATGAACTCGAGGATTCTGGGATTTCTTTATTTCCTGAACTAGTCATGAGAACTCAGGTGGGACTATGGAAACCGATGTCAGCGAACGGGCGTACCAGTAAACAGGGAGCGAACCTTTTAGTCAGGAACCGTGCACTGGGCTGAAGGGTTCGCTTTCTTTAATTTTCGTGCAGGTTATGCGAGTCGGTCTGAAGCATAACCCACCCACCATGGCGATTGTGAGTATCTGCGTCGGGGAGTGGGAGTCTTATTCCCAGCGGAACATTTTGATTGCTATCGCAAAACTGATCGAAATCCAGACGCCAAGACCTATCAATTCGCCCCCAAGCGTTGTGATCGATGCTCCTTCTACGGTGATTGCCCGCATGCCATCGGCCAAGTAGGTCAAAGGAAGGTATTGCGACCACCGAGTTAGCCAATCAGGCATGACTGATAGAGGGAAGAAAACGCCGGATAGGAACATCATCGGCATTGTGATTATGTTCGCTATTGGTGCTGCGGTTTCTTCGTTCTTGGCCCAACCGGAAACTGCGAGGCCGATCGCTATAAATAGGGCTCCTCCTAGAAGCGCAAGGATCGATAGATCGAACCATGCCCCGAGTCTTCCTCCGCCGACGCTTACTCCAAGCACCACGGCTCCGACTATGACAAGTACGTAGGTTTGCAGCACGACGACTATAGCCTTCGTTGTTAGCTGGCCCGCGAGAAAGTGTGCGGCTCCGATTGGTGTCGCTTTGAGTCGGCGCAGGACACCCTGAGATTTGAACCTGACGAGGGTGAATACGACAGTGAATAGCCCTGTCTGCATGATCGCCATGGCAGCGACTCCGGGGATTAACCATGCTTTGAAGCCTTGGCCCTGACCGGTGATTACTGAATCCGATATTCCGATTGCGTTCTCAACTCTGTATTCATCAGGAACCTGAGCAGCCTCTTTGAATACGGCGTCGGTTACTTTTTCGAGGATAGTGGCAATGACAGCCCGTTCTTGCTGGAACCGTTCGTCGTAGATGAATTTGATTTCGGCGAATTCCCCCGGGATTCCGTAGTTGGCAGGAATTTCAATTACGGCGCGGCTGCTACCAAACTCAAGCTCGTGGTGCAGTTCGTCGAGCGTACCCGTGCTGACACTGAGTAGCTTTTGATCGCTGTTGCCTTTGAGAGCTTCGATCAGTGCTTGGGAAGCATAGTTGTTCGCGGCATCGTAGATACCGACGTTCGGTGAGCTGTACTTATTGAAGTTCATCATTCCGAAGATGATCATGATGAGTAGCGGAAAGAACAACGCCCAGAACAAAGCCTGTTTGTTTCGGAAGTACATTTTTAGCGAGGCGACTGTGAGTGCTAGATAAATTTTCATATTTGTTGTTTGCGACTTAGTCTCGAAGATCGTGACCGGTCAAATTCAAGAACACGTCGTCGAGGGTGGCTTCACGTACACGCTTTTCAGGCTTGAAGCCTGTCGACAACAGCTGGTCGATTAGTGCATCGGGTGTGTCGAGGGCGATGATTTCACCGTTTTCCACTACGGCGATTCGATCACAGAGCTCTTCGGCCTCTTCCATGTAGTGTGTGGTGAGAACGATGGTCGCTCCATCCGCCTGAATCTTTCGTACAAGTTCCCAAAGTTGGCGTCGGGCTTGTGGGTCGAGACCTGTAGTTGGCTCATCGAGAAAGAGAACGACTGGATCGTTGACCAGGGCTACGGCGATGGAGAGTCGTTGTTTTTGTCCACCAGAGAGTTCTGCGTACTGGGCGTTCTTTCGATTATCGAGTCCGACTCTCGAAAGTATTTCTACTGGATCGACTTTGGCTAGGTATAGCTTGGCGTAGAGATCAACGATTTCCGAAAGTTTTAATTTGTCGAAAAAGGCGTTCTGTTGGAGCTGTACTCCGATCATCGCTTTGACGGCGATGGGATCATCCTTGACGTTGATGCCGTTTATGATTGCGTCGCCTGAATCGGCGTCTCGCATTCCTTCAAGAATTTCGATGGTGGTGGTTTTTCCAGCACCGTTTGGCCCGAGCATTCCGAATACTTCACCGCGGCGAACTTCGAACGATATGCCGTTCACGGCAGTGATATCTTCGTACTTCTTGCGTAAGTCTTTTGCGACGATTACTGGATCTATTGCGGTGGTCATTTGGTCAGGCGTCTCTCGGGATTGAACAACAAATTGGAGAATCGACGTTGAAGAACGGAGAACTGGGGCGGAATACGGGTAGAATCTGCGCTCAGTCGTGGCGCTAAAAATGCGCCACTCACGAGTTTATTTGAATCAACTGACAAAGAGAATTCCAATTGAGTATTGAATACGTAAACTTCGGTACGGCAGGTGTGAGAGTAACGCCTATGGCTTTAGGGCTGGGCTTTCGCGGTCAGTTCGATCGAGACGAAGCGGAGAAGGTCATCCTCACGGCTTTGGATTATGGCATCAACTTGATCGATTGTGCGAACGTATATGGGTTCATGGATGACCGGCGCAACATCGGTAGTTCGGAACAGGTGCTGGGTAAGGCACTAAAGGGTCGACGTGACGATGTGGTGATTACGTCGAAGGTGTTTAGCCCGATTGGTTCGGGACCGAACGATCAGGGTCCTTCTAGATATCACATAATGCGTGAGGTTGAGCGGTCGCTTGGTCGACTCGATACCGATCACATCGATGTGTATCTCTTCCACGGTGTTGACGACATGAGCCTGTTCGAAGAGCAGTTCCGAACTATGGAAACGCTGATTCAGCAGGGCAAGATACGTTATGTAGGAGTGAGTAATTTTCAGGCGTGGCAGGTTATGCAGGCGCTGAAAGTTCAGAAGATAATTAACGCTCAGCCGCTGATCGCTGTGCAGAATCCGTATTCGCTGATGAATCGAACACAGGAGGACGAACTGTTTCCGATGGTTCGTGAGAATGGTGTTGGGATCATGGCTTATAGTCCGCTGGGTGTTGGTCTTCTCAGCGGGACGTACAAGGCTGGCGAAGTGCCTGACGACAGCACGCTTTGGGGTTCGAAGCGCAAGGGAACTATCAACACGTACATGCAGGGGCGAGCCGGCAAGGTGATTTCTGCCGTCAGCGAAGTTGCCGCAGATCTTGGGGTTTCGATGCCTCAGGTTGCTATGGCTTGGGTAATGTCGCATCCGGAGATTACGGTTGCGATTTCGGGGGCCGACACGGTCGACCAGATGAAAGATGTTGCCGGGGCACTCGAACTGAAACTCCCGACTGAAGCGATTGCGAAACTCGACGATGTATCGTCGGGCATGCGGGCGGTTCTCGATGGTAACCCAAGCGATGTAGCCGATGATCTGAATTAGTGGTCCAACGGCACAGCTTGGAAATTACGTTTGCGTTCGCCCTCAAACTAGCCTTCCCCACGATGGAGAAGGAATTATCAGACATAACAGAGATTAGAGATTGAAAATATTGCTTGCTGGTGGATCCGGAATGGTGGGGTCGTTTATTACGCCTTATTTGCAGAAGGAACACGACGTTCGTGTGCTCGATCTAGTAGAGCCGAAGCACGAAGGTGTCGAATTCGTTAAGGGTTCGGTTACCGACCCCGTGGCTATTCAGAAGGGAATCGAAGGAGTCGACGCGTTTATCTGGCTAGTAATGCTGAGCCCACAGGGCGGATCGGTCACCGATCAAGACTTCAAGGTGATTCGTGAGAACTACGAAGTCAACTGTCTTGGACTTCACACTTTCCTGTGGTTAGCGCAGGGCGTTGGTTTGAAACGCGGCGTCTACACGAGTTCGATGAGCGTTCATAATCGGAATCGTCATTACTACAAGAATGAAGACGAACTGCCACTAGATACACCGAGTGCGTATGGTCTCAGCAAGGGATTTGGCGAAGGGATTTGTTCCTACTTCGCCTCCTGGTTCGACATGAACGTTACGGCTTTGCGAATAACCGGGCCACGGGGACGTGAAGCATATTTGGAAGAGCGTGCTCGTCCGATTACCGATCGACCTGACGGATCGAATCAGTTATTCGTTACGGACGAGGCTGACCTTGCACGGGCGTATCTGGCGGCGTTAGAGAACGTTCAAATTGGGCACGGTCGGTTCGACGCTGTGTTCATTGCAGGTGATGAGAACGAGAAAGAACACAATTTGACTAAGGCGAAGACGTTGCTTGGCTGGATACCGCGGTCGCACTTAGAGATCGAGTCGTAATGCGAATCGCTGTTGTTGGAAGTGGCAGTGTTGGGACCGGGTTGGCTAGGGCGTGGTCAGGGTTAGGTCATTCTGTTGTGATCGGTTCACGTTCGCCTGAGTCGGAGCGCGTTGTTGAGCTGCTTGCTTCGCTCGGGAACGGGGTTTCCGCGGCTGGATTGACTGAATCAGTAGCCGACGCAGATGTGATCGTTCTGGCTGTTCCGTGGGGTGCGGCTGAGGTTTCTTTGTCTGCGCTAGGTGATCTTTCAGGTCGACTGGTTATCGATGCAACGAATCCGTTTGTTGGCGGGCTAAATCTTGGTATTGGCTACGACGATTCGGGCGGGGAGCAGGTGGCTCGATGGGCGGCTGGTGCTCACATAGTGAAGGCTCTGAACATCGTCGATGCTCGTTTGTTGGATGGAAAGAAGCTCGACGGTCGAGAGATTTCGATTCCAATTTGCGGTGACAATAAGGAGGCTAAACGTGTTATAGGTGAGCTGATCGCCGAACTCGGCTTCGACGTAATCGACGTAGGGGAACTAGAAATTTCACGACTGCTGGAACCTCTCTGCTTGCTGATGATCAAGCTCTCGATTAAGAAGTCACTGGGTGCCGAGATCGGGTTTCGGGTGCTGAGAAACTAAAGTTTTACTCGCCAGGCGATTAGGGCTGAGAGGATCCGGGCTGCTGCCATTCCTAGGAATACGAGGTGCCATGGTGCGCCTGTGGTGTCGAGGACGAGGGCAAAGATGATGGCTTGCGCTCCGGCATAGACATAGCCGTGGCCGTCGAGAATGCCTGAGGCGGTTGCTGCGTATTTTGGTCCTGCCATATCGACTACTAGCGTTGATGTCATCGATAGGCTCATTGCGAACGCTCCGATGAAGAGCAGTGCTGCGCCTGCATATACATTTTCAGCGGGGATTACGGCGAGGCCGATAAGTGCGGCGGCGGATATCAGTGCGGATGCGGCAATCATAGGGCTTCGTCGGCCGCCGAGTAGCACGTCTGATATCCAGCCTGAGACCATCGGTGCGGTTAGATAGCCGACGGGGAGTGCGACGGTCACTAGAGCGGTTGTTTCGATGGAGAGTCCGGCTTCTTCGAAGTAGTAGAGCGGTGTCCATGTGGTGAGGCCGTAGCGAACTACGTTTTCGAGTCCTTTTACGTGCGAAGTAGCTACGAATCGCCAGTTTGTGTAAAGAATTTTGTAAACGGTGAACGCAGTGTGGTTATACGCGCGCTCTGGGGCGACTTCTAGACTTGGAATGGTTCCAGATTGATGGAGATCATCGAGTCCGACCTTGGATGGGCGATCGCGAACTAGGAAGAAGAGAGCGATTGCTGCAGGAAGCATTAATAATGGCGGGTATCTAAACGCTGCTCGCCAGCCGAATTCGGCGACTGTCCAACCGGTTACGAGCCACATCATTAGCATCGCTGATCCAGCTGCGACGCCGATCAGTCCCATCACTCGACCACGGTGCGATCGATGCCACCACTGGGCGAGCATTCCAATTCCCGGAGCCCATACGGTGGCATTCACATACCCGTTGATTCCCCACGGAATGGCGATTGTCCAAAGATTCGTACCGAAGCTTGTGACCCAGTTGAGTGCTACAGATGCGAGTGTTCCGGTTACGATCCAAAATCGGTAACCGTACGCCTCGGCAATTCTGCCGTGTGTCATGCCGCCAAATGCGAAGCCCCAGAGTAGACAGGCATTGATTATTCCAAGCTCGATGTGAGTGAAGTCGAGCTGTTCTCGCATCACTGGTCCGGCTGGCCAGTGGTTGAATCTGCCCATGTATACGAACAGGTAGAACCCGGCGTAACTGAATAACACGCGGTTTCGCCATTGGCGGAATTCAGGTTGGGTTGTGTCGGTGTGCGCGCTCACCGGAGCAGGGTATACATGTCTGGGAGGTACTGCGTCGTACGGGTGAGTTACTTCGTACTCCTTCGAGATCCTGAATCTAGTTCATGAAGACGGTTTGTGGATGTTATGAAAGGTGTTCATGCTGATTCTGGGCTGTTGGAAGTGTTTTGAACGTTGTTTCTGGCGTACTATTTTCGATTATCGCCACTGGCTAGTGTGGCGTTGCTCGCAGCTTGCCGGAGAACCATAAAATGATCGTTGATGTCCATACCCATTTACCGAGCCATAGAGGAACCGTTCCGCCAGATGAGATGCAGATCGAGACTACGATGCGTTCGGGCGAGTCGGTTCAGCTAACGAACTCGATAGATGATTATTTGCGAGATATGGGGCCGGTCGACAAGGCGTTTATTTTTGGAATAGCTCCGCGGCCGTGGCGCCCGGAAGAGCGAGTTCTCCGTACTGAGGGCTGGGATGAGGGGCAGAACCACAACGATGTTGCCGCAGAGACTGCCAAGCATGCTCCCGACAAGATCATTCCGTTCATGTCATTGCACCCGATCGATTCTAATTGGAAAGATGAGTACGACCGTTGTGTGGGCGATCTTGGATGTAAGGGAATAAAGCTAGGTCCGAACTATCAGGATTTTGATCCGACGGGCCCGGAGGCATTCGAACTGTTTGCTCGCCTCGAAGCAGACGGTATTCCGATTGTGTTCCATCAGGGAACTTCGCCTATGACCGAGGCTCCGCTTACTTATGCTCATCCTCTGACATCGGACAAGATCGCGATGGCGTTCCCGAATCTAACGATGGTGTTGGCGCATTTGGGTCATCCATGGCAGAACGATTGTTTGGCGGTTGTTCGAAAGCATCCGAACGTTTGGGCCGATGTTTCAGCGCAGTACTACCGTCCTTATTCTTTCTGGCAGGGCATGCGACTGTTTTACGAATGGGGTGTCACCGATAAGATTTTGTTTGCATCTGACTGGCCAGTGACGCGTCCACAAGACAACATTGATCACCTTCGCGGGCTAGAGAAGTTTGCTAAGGATCATCACTT
This sequence comes from Chloroflexota bacterium, assembly GCA_018673955.1. Classification (GTDB taxonomy): domain Bacteria; phylum Chloroflexota; class Dehalococcoidia; order Lucifugimonadales; family Lucifugimonadaceae; genus Lucifugimonas. The sequence continues at coordinate 49,673 of JABHBJ010000086.1, forward strand.
GCCCCAAATTCCTTCAGAGGACATTGAGGGGATTATCAATCGTGATGCGGTCGAGATTCTGCGCGTCGATTAGTTAGAAAGGGATAATCATGCAGTTTCTGTTCGTACTCGTCCTAGCGCTTGTTGTCGCGTTGATCATTTACTTCATGGGGCGAAAAGCTGGATATGCGCAAGGCAGAATCGATGAAGGTAAAGATTGGGCAACAAAGATTCGCGAGATAGACGAGTAACAAGTATTTACTTTCCACTACGGTCGACGTGTAGGGGAACGTGAAATGTGGTGTGAAACCAAGTGCGAAAGCACGCCCGGAGCTGAGCTGAATGAGTAATGACCTATCAAGGTTGGAGGGTTCTCCTAAAAAGCAGAGTGTGTACTACGGCTGGTACGTGGTTGCCGCTCTGTTTTTCGCGTCGTTTTTAGCGATCGGTTCTCGTCAGGGTTTCGGCGTTTTCGTGAAGACGTGGGAAGAGGATTGGGGTGTTTCGACTGCTTCAATTTCGGTTGCTGCTGCGATTGGTTGGCTAATGAATGGGGTTTCTCAACCTATAGTTGGTTTCCTCACCGACAAGTACGGCGGTAGGCCTGTCTTAGTTATTTCGCTTGCCGTTATGTCTGTAGCGACTATCGCTGTTGCTTTGATTTCGAACGTGTTTGGGTTGATTGTTCTTTACGGGTTCGTGATTTCGTTTGCATCGGGTGGAATATCGCCAGCTACGACTGGGGTTGTGATCGCCCGGTGGTTTGATCGCAAGCGTGGTACTGCAATGTCGGTTCTAGTCGCTGGCGGATCGGCTGGTGGCCTTATTATCGTGCCGTTTCTGAGCTATGTGCTTGTCGAGTACGGATGGCAAGTTGCTTGGATCATCACGGGGTCGTTGGCGCTTGGCTTGGGAATACCGCTGTTGTTGTGGGTAGTTCGTAGTAAGCCGAGCGATATGGGGTTATTCGTCGACGGTGAAGAGCCGTCGATAAACGAGGCTGGTGAGGCGAAGGTTATTGTTCGCGCGGTTGGGCCTGATTTTGTCGATAAGTGGAAAGAGGCGTTGGGAACGAAACCACTTTGGCAGTTGTCGTTTGGATATTTCGTTTGTGGGATTACGACAGCTTCGATCTCAGTTCACTTTGTGCGTTGGGCTATCAGTGAAGACATAACTACGGGAACTGCGGCTCTGGCATTTGGGCTGCTGAGTGCTATCAATGCGGTTGGTGTTTTGGTTGCAGGGATGCTTTCCGATCGATTACAGCGGAAGAATCTTCTTGGGGCGGTTTACCTAGTTCGAGCGCTTGCGTTTGTATCTTTGATAATTGTGCCTGGCGATAAGGCAATTTGGGCTTTCGCGGTGATCGGTGGGATGTCGTGGCTGGCGACCGTGCCTCTGACTGCTTCTTTGACTGCTGACGTTTATGGGGTGCGCAATCTTGGAACTCTATTTGGGTTTTCGAATATGGCACACCAGATAGGCGGTGCTGGAGCGGTGCTGCTGTTCGGTTGGGCTTTCACTCGATTAGGTTCCTACGATATTGTGTTCGCTGTTGGTGCGGCGACATTGTTGGCAGCAGGAATCGTTTCGCTGTCGATCCGAGAGAAGAAGCATTCGGTTCGCTATGTTCAGGTCGCTCCAGAGAGTGGTGCGGTTGATGATGTTAGTTCGAGTGTGAAGGGCAGAGAATAGATGCCACGATTTCCGGGAATTCTTGCTCATCATTCGGAGCCGATTGATCCGACGCTTTGGGAGTGGCTGAGCGTCAAGATCGATCATATTCTGGGATTGTCACCGGGCGTTTTGATTTTACTGCTCGGTGCAGTGATCGTGTCGTTTCCTATCGTCGTTATGGTGCTGGTTTCGCGACGACGCGGCGGATTAGATAGCGAGTAACCTCTCGTATTTGTCACGACGTTAGGAACTTCGGGTGGAACTTACAAGTATTTCTGCGAGTTCTTCGAGAGCTTCCCAGTGATCGATGGTTGGTTCAATTTTACGATCGAATTGGATTGACCATCCATGAAAATCTTCATGCAGACTTCGCACTTCGATGTTTCCAAGATCCGTCGCTGTTTGGCTGATGGCGCTATTTTTTCTGAGAGCTTTGACTAGTCCATAACCTTGATCTTGTCCTTCCCACTTAACCTCAGCAGCATTGCCAAAAGCTGGAAACGATTTACTACGTTTCGTTTTGATTCTGACCGACTGTTCTTTTGGAATTGCATGTTTGTCGGGGACTCCAAAATGAACCCACCATCGTTCAGAAGAATCCTTGCTGAGTTCCTCCTTCATGATGTTCACCCAGTAGATCGTGGCACCGTCAATATCGATCACTCCGAGTGAATGACGGGCCCTGCTTTTGCCGACCTTTTCTTCAGGTCGGTCGCGTTCGGCAAGCACAGAGGTGATACCAAGATCATTGAGGTGACCCATAAGATCGTCCCTAGTGTCATCTTGGAGGTTTTCTTGCATTATCGTATCCTTACGTAGCTCGACCCTCTCACGATCGATCTGGTTCTGTGACGTTAAATTATCTACTTCTTCCAACTGAGTAGATCGCCCATTCGGTCGAGGATGGTATCGAGTTCTTGGTAGTCGAGCTTGTCGAGGTATTTGTTTGCTGGATTTCGTGTTAGATCAGTCTTGATGATTCCACGTCGGAAATAGGCGGCTTTGTATGCGTTTGCTCCGAACATGAATTCGAAGTTGAGCGAAGGAATCATTCGTTCCCAGAGAGTTCGTGCTTCGTCGCTGACTATCTGGAGGCCGTTGCTATCGATACCACCAGCGTCGAGCGCGTTCCAGAGCTTCACGTGGGCATCAGTGATGTGCCCGGCCGGCATTGTTCCCGCTGATCCACGGCGATATTCGTCTACTAGGTAGCGTCCGCCCATTCCGCCCATTAAACCTTTGACTGCTCCACCAGCCTTTTCAAGTAGTTCGGTCATGATCTGACCCGGAAGATAGCTTTCTTCCTTAACGTAGTCGACGTGTTTGACTTCGTTGAGCATTTTGACCATCATGTTCGTAGGTACTACTGGTCCGGCGGGCGGCTTGTTGTTCTGTATCCAAACTGGAAGCTGGCCTGTTTCGGCGATCGCTACATAGTGATCCCACACGACTTGCCCTGCAGCTCCGTTCGGTGGCATTGCCATTACAGCGTCGGCACCGAGTTCGGCTGCATTTTTCGTTAGATCGACAGATACGGCTGTGGATGCCCCGCTGACTCCGGCGATTACTGGGACTGCGCCGTTTACGACTTCGATTCCGGTTTTGAGAACTTCTTTTCGTTCTGCGTCCGTTAGGAACGGTCCTTCTGATGCGTTAACAGGAAGGACGATTCCGTGAGCTCCGGTTTCAACGCTGAAGGCGATGCACCTTCGAAGAGATTGCCAATCGATGGAAAGATCTTCGTTGAATGGGGTGACGGGAATGGCGTAGACGCCGCGGAATTGAGTTGAAGTAGTCATTTATGGTTTATTACAAGCTATGGTTTGGATTGGAACGATAGAAGAATATACCCTTCGATTGTGGGGTAAGATGCTGCGATTAGTTGAGATCGCCAGCAATTTACTCGCTGACACAAGATAGATTAGGAATACCAATGGCAGAGACGATGCGAGCAGCACTGGATGATGGGACTGGTCAGTACGTAGTTCAGGACGTGCCTATGCCAGCTATGTACGACGGTTCGGCTATGATTAGAATTCGCCAGACGGGTATTTGTGGTTCTGACTTGCATATGACCGCTGACAGGACAGAAGCACAAGAAATGGCTTCGGGTCACGAGGTTGCTGGTGAAATCCTAGAACTTCCAAAAGGCGAAACCAAACTCAAAGTTGGTGATCATGTCGCTGTCGAGATGATTGGTGCCGGTCGAGCTTGCTTGAATTGCCATTTTTGCCGGTATGGCCAGTGGAAGCATTGTTTGGGTCTTGCCCCTGACACAGGTGGCGGCTTCGCGCAATACATGACTCGTAAAACAGCTGGGATTTTCAAACTGCCTGACTCGATGGATTGGGTTGATGGTGGTGTTGTCGAGCCGATGGCTGTAAGCGTCCACGGATTTCGCTACGGCCGAATGCAGCCAGGCGATGTTGTTGGAGTTGTTGGTGCGGGAACGATTGGTCTATCTGCAATTGCAGTTGCCAAGGCCTATGGAGCACGAAAAGTAATCGCATCTGCTCGTTACCACCATCAGGCTGAAGCTGCGAGGAAGATGGGTGCGGATATCGTTGTTGGATCGGAAGCAGGGGCGTTTGAAGCCGCATGTTTAGATGCTACGGATGGTCTTGGTGCGGATTTTGTTGCCGAATCGGTTGGTGGCAATCAAACGGTTTCATTCACGCAGGCGATAAAAGCGACTCGAAATCAAGGCACGATGTTGTATTTGGCGGCTATCAGATCTCCTATGCCGGTAGATTTGCTTGAGCCGATGCTTCGTGAAATCCGAATGCAGTCGGTGATTTGCTATGGCGTTATTGATGGACGTCACGATTTTGAAGTCGCAATAGATCTGCTGGAATCAGGCGATATACCTTATCGCGACATTGTGACCCATCAGGTTGAACTCGAAAACATTCAAGAAGGTTTTGACCTTGCAGGCGACAAGACTTCAGGCTCGATCAAGGTGCAAGTTAATATTTAGACGTTAGTGCTAGTCGAACTGTGCATAGCGACTGCATTAGGTCCCATTGTCATCGAACGAACTAGTCAAGCGTTTGAGAACGTTAGTTTCGCTCGTAACATTTGGACTCAGGCCGTCGCTGTAGCAGCCAACGAAGGCCAGTTTTGGCCAGTTCTTGCTGATGAAGTAACCGCTGGCGTCTAACTTATAGCGTGCTAGATGACGGTTTAGTAGCGAGCACTATGATCTATTTCTTCGGTAGCGATTTCTTCCCATATTTGATCGACGTATCGATATGAGATGCCGCAGTGGCTGCATGTTTTGAATATGAGTGTCGCGTTTGCACTAACATCGACGGGTACAATCGAGAAGTTGTGTCTGTTGTCGTTCGAACCAAGAATACAATCGGTCATTATTTCTCTAGCTCCATTTAGACGCACCCATTATCTTCGAAAAATATTGTGAGACTCCCGTTTATTGAGGTTATTATTTCATACGTTATTTCAGGTGTCAGAGAAAGATTCGCTATAAGGTCTACGGGCACTCATTTAGTGACTATGTTAATCGCGATATCCGTCTATTGCGTTGGCTCGCATATAGTCCTTATCGAGTTCAATCCCGAGGCCAGGTCGGTCTGATAGGTATATTTTGTCGCCTCTGATATCCAGTGGGTGATCGATCATAACGTCGTAGGCATTGAGCTTAGCTCGCGACGTTTCGACTCGGTAGTGGTTCGGCACTGATGCCATGGCGTGTGCACCGGCGAGGACATTAATAGGTCCGCTGGCGTCGTGAGGTGATATCGGAACGTAGTACGCTTCTGCCATCGTGGCGATTTTCTTAATCTCGCTGATTCCACCGGTCCAAGTTACATCGGGCATTATGAAATCGGCGAGTTCGTTTTCGAGAATCGGTATGAATTCCCAGCGGGTGTGGATTCGTTCGCCGACACATATTGGGACGCTTACGTTGTCACGTACTTGCCTGAGGGCGTGCGTGCTTTCGACGGGAACCGGCTCTTCGAACCAGAATATGTTGTATGGCTCGAGTGCTTTGGCTAAACGGATTGCAGTTGGTGCGTCGAAACGGCCGTGGCAGTCGATAAGGATTTCGAAATCGGGTCCGAGTGCTTCTCTCATACCGGCGATAACTTCTACACCATGGTTTTCAGCTTCGGCACTTAGTTGCCCAGTTAGGTAGCCGTTTGATTCTTCCGTGTAGTGCGGGTACCACGGGTCGGTTTTGAGCGACTTTTGGCCGGTTGCTTTGATCGCTTTGGCGTGTTGGATTGAGTCTTCAACTGATGATCCGTCTTCAGGGTGACAGTAGATCGGGATGCCTTCGCGGACAGGCCCGCCAAAGAGTTCGGAAATTGGAAGTCCGAGAACTTTGCCACGGATGTCCCAGAGGGCGATGTCGATGCCGGATATGATGTTCGTTGTCGCTCCGCGCGAGCCCATGTAGGTGAATGACCGGAAAATTTTGTTCCAGATCATTTCGATGAGTCTTGGGTCATCGCCTTCGATTAGGTCGCTAACGTGCTTGAGCGAAGCGCAGACGGCTCGGTTGGAGACTGCTGAAGTTCCTGTTATTTCACCCCAGCCGGTGACGCCTTCGTCGGTGTTCACTTCGACGTAAACGTATTCTCGATTGCGAATATGGCTGTCGTTGGCGGTGTCGAGATAGGGGGTTGGTGCTTCGACAAGCCATGGGGTGACTTTGGTGATTTTCATTCGTGATTTGCTCCGGGCAGTAGTGGTGCGAAATGCGCGACGGAATCGTATGCCGGAAGTGTTGGAATGTCGAGGTAATTCAGACAAATAAAAAGACCCCGCATCGTGCGAGGTCTTTTTGAGTTCTAGATGGTAGCCCCGCGGAGAATCGAACTCCGGTCTCAGCCTTGAAAGGGCTGTGTCCTAACCGCTGGACGACGGGGCCATGCGCTGTGAATGGGCGGCTTCTTCGCAACAGTCATTGTAAGCACTGATTATTAGCATACCGCAGAGTTTGTTAAACGGCGATTTGTGGAGACGGCCAATTTTGGGTCTTACGGGCGTTAGTCGCGCTCGTCGTCGCAGTCTTAACTCCCCCGACCCGTAGAAGGATGGTTGTATCCGGGCTAAAGAGTGCTTGCAGGGCATTCTTTGGCGAGCGGGCAGCGGAAGCATTGGGCGATGCGGGCTTTGCAGATTTGGCGTCCATGGGTGATTAGGAGCACATGCATGTCGTATCGATCGCCTTCTGGAATGAGTTCTTCCATGATCGGGTGTGCTTGGTCGGCAGTGGTTTTTTCTTCGATGAGTCCGAGTCGTTTCGAAACTCGGTGAATGTGGGTATCGACCGGAAACGCTGGCATTTTGAGAGAAAATGCCATTACGACCGCAGCGGTTTTGGGCCCGACACCGGGAAGTGATGTAAGCCATTCCCGAGCTTCTTCGAGAGGTCTGTCGGCGAGGAACTCTAGTTCAAAGTGGCCTAGTCGTTTCAGGATTTCAACAAGTATTTTCTGGATGCGAATTGATTTCTGATTGGACAGACCACCGCGTTTGATTGCTTCGGCAACTTGTGAAGTTTCAGCTTCGACCACCTCACCCCAAGTCGGTAGGACTTTGCGGAGCGAGTCGTAGGCGCGCTCGGCGTTTAGATCGGACGTGTTCTGCGTGAGTACCGTGAATATCAGCTCGTCGATAGCGATCATTCTCGGTCGCCATTCGATTGGACCGTAGACTGAATTAAGGCACTCTTTGACGAATGCTGGGGTTACGGTCGGTATTCGCTTCTTCGGCGATGCGGAGCTTTTTGGCGACCACTTTTTCGATGAGGAAGGCATGATTGCCTAGTAGTTACGTGACTGAACGTACTCGGCGAGTAAGAGCAGGGAATCGAGCGATTCCGATGCTGGGATGCCGTCGAGATTACTGACTGCAGATTCGATGTAATCGTTGGCTACCTTGTGAGTTTTCTCTATTGCGCCTGTTTGCTTGATTGCTTCAATTGCTGCTGGCAGAAGATCGAGACGCGCTTCTTCTGGAGTGTTGAACAGTGCCAAAATTTCTTCTGAAGCTCCGTTTTCGGCAGCGATGATTGCGGGAAGCGTGATAATGCCTGCTCCAAGATCGTGCCCGGCAGGTTTACCTAACTCTTCGCTGGTAGCGCTGTAATCCAATAAATCGTCGTAGACCTGATACGCCATGCCGATGTTGTAGCCGTAGTCACGGACATTTTTCACGGCTGCTTCATTGCCACCACCAAGAACTGCACCGCTCTCTGCAGCTGTGCAGAACAAAGAGGCTGTCTTGTCGTAGATTCGCTGGTTGTAGTCCTTGAGAGGAACTCCGGGTTTCCAGGCTGTGTAGATTTCGTTTAGCTCGCCGCGGGCTAGTTCGGTAATCGTTTCTGCGAACCGTCGGACGAGTCGGACGTTGTTGGTGTCACAGACGTACATTGCAGATGTGGCGAAGACGAAATCACCGATGAGCACGGCTACGTTTCGACCCCAGAGTTTGCTGGCTGTTTGGTGCCCACGTCGGGTGTCGGCATGGTCGACGGTGTCGTCGTGAACTAGAGTTGCGATGTGTAGCAACTCGACAGCGGTTGCCATTTTGATTGGCATTTCGCCGCTACCTTCGCCGAATAAACGTGACGCGAGAAGGGTTAGCGCTGGTCGAACACGTTTGCCTGGTGTGGCTAGAACGTGACCGAGTTGCGCGTCCAGATCACCGGCTTGCTCGGGAGAGCTTTCGGGTGCCCGATCTGCGATGGTCGCAATTTCAACAATAACGGCCTGTAGGTCATCGGCGACTGGCTCGTAGATGCTTTCCTGTGTAATTGCTTCAACCATAAATGTTCTCAAAATTGTTTCTGAGTTTGATCAATTATTCGCTGGCTAGTCGGACGTTTTCTTCTTCGATTATCGAATCATCGAGCTTCGTGAAGAGCCGTTCTGGATTTTGGATGGGAGCACCCCGAGCGATTTCTCGTCGGTTCCAGCCGTCGGCCAGTGTGTCGCTGTTCTGGAACAGCATACTGTGTATCTTGTCGGCTGACGTTGGTAGGTATGGGTAGAACACGGTACGAAGGGTCGATATTACGTTTAGGCCGACCCATAAAGCGGTTCCGGCTGCTTCTTTGTCGACCTTGACGATTTTCCAAGGTTCTTTGCCGTCGATGTACTGGTTGCCGTGTCGGGCGAGTCTCATTGCAGCGCGTAGACCGTCACGGAATCGACGACCGTCGATTGCTTTGGAGACTTCTGCGAGAGCGGTGTCGCAGGCGGCTAGAGCTGCTTTATCGTCATCGTCGAGTTCGCCGGGAGTTGGAGCTGCGTTGTCGAAGTTTTTAGTCGTGATCGTGAGCACCCGATTTACGAAGTTTCCGAACGTAGCAACAAGTTCGTTGTTGTTCGCTGCGTGGAATCCTTCCCAGGTGAAATCGGAGTCGGACGTTTCTGGCATGATCGACGATAGGTAGTAGCGGAGCGGGTCGGCTTCGTATCGTGACAAGAAGTCGGTCACCCAAATGGCGTTGCCGGTGCTCTTCGAGAAATCAGCTCCACCTATGTTGAGATATTCGTTTGCGACTACGTCAGTTGGCAAGTTGAGATCGCCACTGCCCATAAGAATCGATGGCAGCATGATGGTGTGGAACGAGACGTTGTCTTTGCCCTGGAAATAGTACGACTCGCCTTCAGGGTCGACCCAAAATTTTTTCCATTCGTCAGGCATTCCCTTTTGTTCAGCCCACGCTCGTGCAGCCGATAGATATCCAAGAACGGCTTCGAACCATACGTAAATTCGCTTTGATTCCCAGCCTCCAAGAGGAACTGGTACCCCCCAATCGATGTCGCGAGTGATTGCTCGATCGTGGAGGCCTTCCCGAAGCATTCCGAGCGTTTGGTTGCGAACATTGGCTCGCCAGTCGTCTTTGCCTGTGACCCATTTTTCAAGCTTCTCTTGGAAATCACCAAGTTTGAGCATGTAGTGGGTGGTGTCTTTGAAGACCGGAGTCGATCCGTCACGCTTGCTTCGAATGTTGATTAGGTCGATAGGGTCGAGTGTACGGCCACAGTTGTCGCACTGATCGCCACGTGCTGATTCGTGTGCGCAATGCGGGCATGTGCCTTCTACGAATCGATCGGATAGGAAACGCTGTTCGGTTTCTGAGAACGGCATCGATTGAGTTGCTTCAACTAAGTGCCCATTTTCAAGAAGTTTTGTAAATAACTCTTGTGCGACCTCGACGTGTCGGTCGGTGTGTGTGTGTGTGTACAGATCGTAGGAGAACGACATGTCGGCGAGGGCTTTACTCCAGATCTCGTGGTAGCGCGTCGCTACTACCTCTGGAGACACGCCTTCTTCGGCTGCTTTGAGGGCGGTCGGAGTGCCGTGCATGTCAGAGCCGGAGACCATTGCGACTTCGTTGCCGATGATTCGGTGATACCGGGCAAAGATGTCGGCTGGGACGTTCATGCCTGCGATGTGGCCGAGATGGGGTTCGCCGTTTACGTACGGCCATGCGACGGCGACAAGAATTTTACGAGGCAAGTGAATTTCCGGTTTGTTACTGGGCTATCTGAGACGGCGGGTCGATTTCGTCTGCCGACGATGATTTCGTTTAGAGGTTTATTATAGCGACGGTCGTGTTGGAGTCAGCAGGAACTCGTGATCAATAAGTTGTGATGGTTTTAGGTTATTACGCTTACTTTAAGTCTTTGCTCAGTGAGAGCTGATAGACCCTGTTTTTGGGTGCGCTAGTGATTTCTACTGCCCGTTCGACGAGCATTCGTCCGCTGAGACCATTTTCTTTTAGGTTTTTTATCACTCCTGAAATCTCATCGTCAGAAAGTTCGATGTTGACTGCTTTGCCCGCGCCCTGAATGACAATGACGAACTCGCCTTTAGTCTGTTTGTCGAAATGAGAGATCGCTTGGGCGGCTGTTCCACGGAAGGTTTCTTCGTAGAACTTGGTTAGCTCTCGGCAGATGACTAGTTGTCGATCTTGGAACGCCTGGTTGATGTTTTCGAGCGTTGCTTTTATTCGATGTGGCGATTCGTATGCGACTAAAGGTCCCGGTTCATGTGCGGCATTGTTGAGCGTTGTTAGCTGATCTTTCTTTTTTCTCGGCAGGAATCCTAGAAAAAGGAATCTGTCGAATGACCAGCCAGTGATGGATAAGGCGCTGACTATTGCGGATGGGCCGGGGAGTGGGATTACATCGTGTCCGGCTTCAACAGCTGCGGCGACCAGCGATGAACCGGGGTCGCTTATTCCGGGTGTTCCAGCATCGGATACTACGGCCATGTCACCGAGTTCAAGTTTTTCTACGAGTGATTGGAGTCGCTCAGGAGAGGTGTGTTCGTGGAGGCTTTCGAGCTGAGGCGAAACACCGATGTGGTTGAGGAGCTTTCGAGAGACGCGGGTGTCTTCGGCTGCGACGGTCGATACGGTGGAGAGTATTTCCGTGGCTCGTTGTGAAATGTCGGAGAGGTTTCCGATTGGTGTTGCGACAACGTAGAGAGTCGACACTGGTTAGGTTTTGGTGTTTGCGGAATCGAGGATCTGATCGATTGCGGCGTTGTGCTGATCGTCGGCGTGGTAAGAACTGCGGACTAGTGGACCTGCTGCGACGTGTTTGAATCCCATCTTCAAGCCTTCCTCTTCGAGCTCTTTGAACTCTTCAGGACGGTAGAAGCGGATAATTGGGTGATGCCGCTTAGAGGGGCGGAGATATTGGCCGATTGTAAGTAAATCGGTGTTTGCTTCTCGGAGGTCATGCATCGTTTGAAGGATTTCAGGCTTCGTTTCCCCTAGGCCGACCATCATTCCAGATTTCGAGGGCATGAACGGGTTGATCTCTTTGACCCGCTTCAGTAGCTCGAGAGAAAGATCGTAGTTCCCGCGAGGCCTAACCTTTTTGAATACTCGTCGAGTAGTTTCGATGTTGTGGTTCAGAACGTGCGGGCCGGCGTTGATGACTCGTTCGAGTGATTCGAATTCGCCTTCGAAATCAGGGATCAACACTTCGATTTTGCAATTTGGTGTGGTTCGTCGAACCTGATTGATCGTTTCCGAGAATATTCCTGATCCGTAGTCGGATAGGTCGTCACGATCGACTGATGTGATCACGGCGTAGCTGAGTTCCATTTGCTGCACGGTTGAGGCGACACGGATAGGTTCAGCTTGATCGACAGTTCCAGGCCAGCCAGTTTTCACGTTGCAGTAGGAGCAGGCTCGTGTGCAGGTGTCACCAAGGATCATGAAGGTTGCTGTGCCGCGTTCCCAGCATTCGCCGATGTTTGGGCATGCTGCTTCTTCGCAGACGGTGTTCAGGCTTGCTCCTTTGATCTTTTTGCGAATTTCAAGGAATTTTTCACTGCCGGGGGCTTTGACCTTGAACCAGTCGGGGAGACGTCGCTCCACTGATGGTGATCCTGCGTTTTCTGACTTTGAAACCAATGATTTGTTTTCGATTCGATTAGGAAGAATTGACCATTTGGTGGCCGTGATTCGCACCTAGCTAGGCGCATCGTGACCTGAACTAGTTCAGAATAACAGATAGGGTATTTTTTTAGTCGATAAAATAATGGTTTTATTAGTCTAGTGATTCATGGTTGAGGCACGAATTCGTAATGGCAAAGCGTAAGCGGCGACAGCGCTATAACGGTCCTGATTTGACCGATCATATCGATTTGAACCCGGGTGATAATTTTGAGATCACTTTGGGTGCTATCAACGATGCTGGTGATACCGTCGCTGAGATCTACGGCGCTCCGGTTATTGTGTCGGGTGGACTGCCTGGCGAGGTAGTAATCGCTGAGGTTCAGAAGAAGTTTCCAGAACGGATCGCGGCCATTGTTGCGCAAGTTCTTGAACCGGCTGATGAACGAATCGAACCGGCGTGTAAGTATTTTCTAGCTTGCAGCGGGTGCCAGTGGCAGCACGTTTCGTACGATCATCAACTTCAACTGAAGCGTGAGCGCGTTCAGCGCGAGATCGCTAATTACGAGACTCTCTCTGGCGTTGAGGTTGATATGACGGTAGAGAGCCAGAGGCGATTTAAATACCGGAATCACGGTCGATTTACGATTGGCAAGTACGAGGATTCCGGGGAGGTTGGGTACAAGAATGCTGTGACTCGGCAGTTCGTACGTATCGAAGAGTGCTTGCTGATGGACGAGAAGGTGAATGACACGATCGCTCTTGTTCAGGACAAGATGGAAGGTCAGACGCAGATGTCGATCAGAGTCGGGGTGAATACCGACTCGATGCTTGTTCAGCCGAAGATGGATATTCCGGGATTGGATCTCGTGACTGGAGTACAGCATTACGAAGAAGAGGTGCGAGGATCACGATTCACGGTGGCGGCGTCTTCGTTTTTCCAAGTGAATACGGGTCAACTTTCACGCGCCGTCGATGAGGTTCGTGAGCTGCTTGAACTTCGCGGCGATGAAGTGATGGTCGATGCCTACTGCGGCGTTGGGGTGTTCGCTGTATTGATGTCTCCGTACGTAAAGCGTGTAGTAGGAATCGAAGAATCTGTGTCGGCGATCGAGGATGCGAATCTGAATTTGAACGGTGCTACGAACGTCGAATTTATCGAGGGTAAGACTGAACACGTGATGGCCGATTGGCAGGATGAAGATTCAGTTGATGTGCTTTTGCTTGACCCACCACGAGTTGGTTGCCATCCGGATGTTTTGGAATCGGTCAAGAAACTGCAGCCAAAAAAGGTGTTGATGATTTCCTGCGAGCCTGCGGCGATGGCTCGAGACCTTGATCTTCTATGTGATGGCGGGATGTACCAGCTCGATACTGTTAGACCAGTCGACATGTTCCCGCAGACTCGACACGTTGAGACGATTAGTGTGTTGTCGTTCCAAGGGATTCAGGGTTAGCTGAGATGGTGAGTTCATCTGTCACAAAATTAGTGCTCGCTAGTGGTTCGCCTCGGCGTGCGGAAATTCTGTCTGAGTCTGGATTTGATTTAAAAATTATTCCAGCTTCCGTTGATGAGGACGCTATTTTGACCCAAGGATCTGATCTTGTTTCGGCTGTTAGGGCATTAGCATTGGCGAAGGCTTCTTATGTAGCTGGATCGAATGTTGGCGAGTTTGTGCTTGGTGCGGATACGATCGTTGTTTTCGAGAACGAAGTGTTCGGCAAGCCTGAATCGTCAGAGCAAGCCTGTGAGATGTTGAATCGATTGAGTGGACGTCAACACAAAGTTATTACGGGGGTTGCTATTGTGAATCCCGTCGGACAATCTCACACCAAGTTTGTTAGTACGTCAGTTGTTTTTCGTAATCTAGAAGACGATGAAATTTCTAAGTACGTTTCAAGCGATCTGTCTCTGGATAAGGCAGGGGGTTACGGTATTCAAGATTCTTCTTTTGCTCCGGTTGCGAGTTACGATGAGTGTTATTTGAATGTTGTTGGGCTGCCCATGTGTGCAACGAGCGACTTGTTAGAAAAATCTGGTTTTGAGATTGGTGAATCTCTCGCATGTACGGGTCATTCTGTGCCCAGAGTTTTTCACGATATGGAGTCGTTGTAGTGAACCTCTTTGGGCTTGGCGGATTCGAGGTATTGCTCGTTGGGGCGATAGCTCTGTTCGTGCTTGGTCCTAAGCGTTTGCTCGAAGGCATTCGTGATGGCCGGAAGGTTTATTCAGACTTGAAGCGGCAGCGTGATGCGTTGCAGTCGCTGATTACCGAGGCGATTGATCTTGAGGATCTAAAAGATCAGATCGGGATTGATGACATCAAAGAGAGTGTAAAAACACTTGAGGGTGACTTGAAGTTCGATCAGGTGGGTGAGGAATTTCGTAAGGCCAACGAAGTCATCGATAAGTCGATTCCGCGTGACTGGCAGTTCAGCCGACAGCCTATTGATGTCGATTCCGAAATTCGCAATGCCATCCCTGATCTTCATATTTCAGGCGGTGATGGTAGTTCAGTTACAGCCAATCAGGCTGTACCAGCTGATGTGTTTGATCTAGACGAGAGTTCCGCACCGGATCCAAGTGCCTCTAACCGTGATTCAGGTGAGGCGAAGTCTTGAATAGCAATGCCATGTCGGTTCTTGCGCACCTGAACGAGCTGAAACGTCGGCTGTTTCGGGTGGCGATCGTAGCTGTGATATTCATTGCGATCGCCGTTGTGAATTTTCGGTGGATATTCAACCAGTTCACTGCGACTGCCCGCGAGTTGATCGAAGCTGCAGGCGGTGACATTGTTCAATTGACGCTTACGGAAGCGTGGGTGGCGGCAGCTAAATTGGCGGTGATGCTTGGGTTGACGGCTGCGATGCCATATTTCTTGTTTGAGATGTCACGTTTCTTCCAGCCGGGGCTGAAATCTAATGAGCGGAAGTACATTTACTTCTTAATTCCCGGAGCTTTAGTTTCGTTCGCTATTGGGGCGATATTCGCCTATCTAGTGCTGATACCGAGATTATTCGAGTTCAT
The DNA here is from genome assembly GCA_018673955.1 of Chloroflexota bacterium. GTDB lineage: Bacteria > Chloroflexota > Dehalococcoidia > Lucifugimonadales > Lucifugimonadaceae > Lucifugimonas. The sequence continues at coordinate 64,750 of JABHBJ010000086.1, forward strand.
GTTGGACTTTCAGGGCAGCTTGGCTGTGCCTACGATTACCGCAGCATCTGTCGTTTCGATGACGGTTGGAATCGTTTTTTGGCTTGGTACGATTTTCGAGTTGCCCATCGTAATGTATCTGTTGGCGAAAGTCGGACTAATTAAGTCGAAATGGATAATGGGTAAGATTCGCTGGATGATCTTGATAGCGTTTATTTTCGGAGCGGCGGTGACGCCTACTGATCCGATATCACAGGTGATCGTGGCGGTTCCTGTAATGGGGTTATTCGGGATTGGCCTGTTGTTGGTAAAGCTGGCTGAGCGCGGACGCGACGAATAAGGCGTTTATGACGCCTTGATTGTTACGTGCGGGATTGGTTGGCCTGTTGACCTAGAACTGACTAGCTAGATTTAGCGTCGTCGTCTTTGTCGTCTTTATCGCCAGTGTCGGAACCGGACTTCTTGCCCTTGGTGTCGACGGCGGATTTGAACTCGTTAATGGCCTGCCCCATGCCTTTGCCGACTTGCGGCAATTTGCCTACTCCGAAGAGAAGCAAGACGATTACGAGTATTAGGGCGATTTGCCAGATGCCAAAGTTCTGCAGCACAGATAAAGCTCCGAGTTGTCCCTATTTTGTTCAGGACTTGTTAATTTGAACCGGGGTTCATGTTCAAGTATACGCCGAGAGATAGTAGTCGCATATCGAACGAGTGAGGATTTCATCACGCCGGTCACAGATTTGGCAGTTGTGTATTGTCGACTGTTGCCGTTAACCCATGTATCGCCATACGGCTACCACTCGGCTGAGGACTTCGATATCGTCTGACCGGAACGTCATTGCCTCCATTTGCGAGTTGGCTGGCTCTAGGCGAGTTCTTGGGCCTTCCGAGTAGAAATGCTTGAGGGTGGTTGTGTTGTCGGATTTAATTCTTACCGCTGCCATCTGGCCGTTACGAACAGATGATGCTTGCTCCATTATGACGAGGTCACCATCTGAAATTAGAGCGTCGATCATTGATTCACCTCGAACCTTGAGGGCGTAGACACCGTCGCCAGTGCCCGTTATCGCCTGAGGGAGATCGATGAGTTCAGAGCCAGAGAGATCGGACCATGTGTCGTTTTCGGGCATGGGGAAAGGGGAGCCCGCAGCGATCGTTCCGAGCAGCGGCACGGCTACGGTTTCAATAGCAATTGGCGCAGGCGCTGATTCGCGCTGATTCGAGAGGCTTAGACCTCGAGAGACTTCGGAATGGCGGTTTAAGTATCCGCTCTCTTTGAGTCGGTCGAGGTTGTATGAGACTACCGACGTGGAACTTATATCACAGCCGTTTTGGATATCTCGAATGCTTGGCGGGTAGTCGTGTTCGTCGATGAACTCCTCAATGAACGAAAGAATCGTTAGTTGCTTTTCGGAGAGCTTCTTCATCTGTGCTGTTCCTGAACTGTGGTCTATCCGGTGATTCGTAGGTGAGACTTTAATCGCACTAATGTTCTGAAAATTACCAGTCGACACTACCCCGTGTCAATTGAGCATGTCACGAATTACGATCATAAGTTCGGAAATCTCACATTCGTTTTATTTTTGTGTTTGGCTGTTTTGGGGAATTGGTTCGTGAAACGATGATGTTGGCTGATGTGTCGCCTTTCGACTGGCTTAGGATGACATTTTAAGAGCCGTGTATAGATGGGTGATTTGTGCGACTTGGGCTGTGTTCGAGGTTGAAGTTGCTTTGTTGCCGGAAACGAAAGAATCTTACGCTGCAGGCTTCTTAGTTTGAGGTGAGTTGGTCGCTCGGGCTGAATCAAGTACAGCTGTTGTTGTCGCTCTTACTACAACGGTTGCATAGATTGTGTGAGGGGTTGTAGTTTCAGGTCGAACCAGCTCGACGGTCGGAACGGCTCCGACTTTTGACGATTCAGATCCGCACGCGGTCGAAACGAGTCCGCCAAAAAGAACCAAACCGACTAAGAGCGAGTTTTAGTGGTTATGAACTGAGTGGTCGTGCCCGGCGTGCGGGTCGAAGCCGGCAGAGGGCGGTGGTGGAGTTGGCTGCGAGTGACTGTGTGACGGATCGATGTGAGCGTTAGGGTGAGTCGGGTGATCGTCGCCGAAAGAGATGCCTTCGAGGTTACCTGGAGGGCCACCAACAGTTTCTGCATGCCCAAATGCAACATAGTGGGGGGGCTCGCCGTCGAAGACGAGGTACGCCGACCGTTTGGTCGAAAGTGACTCATGACCGCCGAACCATACAACGAGAGGGCCATTCACCATCTGAATTGGGCCATCTTTTGCCGGTCGTTTTACATCTTCGTCGATCTCACCTGAACCAGCAGGACCTACACCCCATCTGGAGGGGCCTTTGAAATCGCCCGGTACGACGAATCTCCAGCGTGGGATTAGTCCTTTCCACGGGGCTACTTCGACCGCGACTCGATTTTCCACGTCTTCGAAAGGATGATGGATTCGCCAGTTGAACTGGGTGTCATCAGATTCTGACTGTGGACCGGGCCGATGAGTATCCGCCGCATGGTCGTGAGTGTGCTCTGGGGAGTTTTGTGGACCCTGAGTCAAAAGGTCTATCTCGAGCTAGGTAGAAAGTTTGTTGTACTGCTTGGTGAGTCGAGACTTCTTGCGAGCAGCAGTATTTCGGTGCATGACACCTTTGGTAACTGCTTTGTCGAGCGCTGAGATTGCGGTATTCAGTGTTGCATCTGACTCGTCCGTCTTAGAACCGGATTCGAGTACTTCTGCAACAGCTCGAACACGGCTGCGAGTGAAAGATCGAGTCGATCGATTGCGATCGGCTTTGCGGGTCTGAGCACGCAAAGTTTTAGCGGCGGGCATTGATGTTCCTTGGTAACTGTTCTGAATGCTGAGAAAACGACTTTATGCGATTTTTTGAGTTTGTATTGCTACAAACTCTGCGCTTCGCTGACCCGGAAGACACTGTCGACGCCGGGGATCGTTTCCAAGCGGGAGAAGAGCAAACTTAACTGCTCTACCCCAGTAGTGTACACCGTAAGTGACACAGTACAGGCATTTGTTTTGTCGTCTTCGTCCGACGTTAGCGAGTGAATATTGACGTTTTCAGATGAGACGACATTTGTGATGTCTCGAATAAGTCCAACGCGGTCGAATGCTTTTATCTTCAATCGAGAAGCGTAAGTCGTTTCGTAGTGACCCCACGCGACGGGTAAATGGCGTTCGGTATTTTCTCGGTCGCGTAGGATGGAACAGCCTTGTCTGTGTACTGTCACACCTCTACCGCGAGTTAGATATCCCTCGATCTCGTCACCGTGGACAGGGCTGCAGCACTGGGCGATTCTGGTGAGTAGGTTTGGTTCGCCCATGACGAACAGGCCCTTGGTTTGATCGGTAGGCGGTTTGGCTTGAGAAATTTCCGTATTGAACACTTCAACGGGTGTTGGGCTAAGTGTTTCCGCTACTCGACCAACCGAAATTTGACCTGTTCCCAGAGCTTCGGTTAGGTCGTCGAAATCGGCGTAGTCCAAGCTGGTGACGATCTTTTTCTCGTTGTATATGAGTCCGAGTCGGCGTAGTTCCTTCTTGAGCAGATCCTTGCCTCGGCGGACATTGCTCTGTCGTTCCTGTTTGCGGAACCACTGTTTTACTTTCGTCTGGGCGCTACCAGTTATGAGATATCCTAGGTCGAGATTTAGCCAATCAAGGCTTGGTCCACGAGGGATTCTGGCTTTGCGTATCTCTACGACATCACCGTTGTTCAATGCTGTGTTGAGGGCCGTTAGTTTTCCATTTACGATGGCACCGACTGTGTTGTGACCAAGATCGGTGTGAATGCGGTAGGCGAAGTCGATAGGCGTTGCGCCTGAAGGGAGGTCTTTGACATCGCCTTTTGGTGTGTAGACAAATACTTGGTCTTGCAGAATGTCGGTTCGAACTGTGGCGAGGTATTCGTCATCACCAGAAACTTCACGTTGCCAGTCGAGCAGTTGGCGGAGCCACGACATTTTCGTTTCGAAGTTGTCGACCTTTGGTGCTCCATCTTCGCCTTCTTTGTACATCCAGTGAGATGCGACGCCTTCTTCGGCGATTTCGTGCATTTCTTGTGTACGAATTTGCACTTCAATCGGGTAATTACCCGGGCCACGCACTGAAGTGTGTAGCGACTGGTACATATTTTCTTTAGGACTGGCGATGTAGTCGTCAAACTGACCGGGTACTGGGCGCCATTTCGAGTGGACGACGCCGAGCGCTGCATAGCAATCACCAAGATTGTCGGTGATGACTCGAATAGCGATGAGATCGTAGATTTCGTCAAATTTACGGCCCACACGTTCGTAGCGTTGGAGCTTGCTGTATGTGCTGTAGAGATGCTTGACACGTCCATCGACTCGGCATGTGACGCTAGCTTTGTCGAGCGGACCTTGGATCGCCTTTACTGCTGCTTCTGTATAAATCTCTCGCTCGGCACGTTTTCGGCTTACGAGGCGAGAGATTGATTTGTACTGGCGGGGCATCAGGTAGCGGAAGGCTTGATCTTCGAGCTGCCATTTGATTTCGTACATGCCCAGGCGGTGAGCTAGTGGGGAGTATATGTCGAGCGTTTCTCGTGAGATTCGCTGTTGCTTCGGTACGGGAAGATGTCCGAGTGTCTGCATGTTGTGCAGGCGGTCGGAGAGTTTGATGAGTACGACTCGCACGTCTTCAGCCATCGCAACTAGCATCTTGCGTAGCGATGCTGCACGGGTCGCTTCGGGAGTTGCGATTTGCTTCATCATCGCACTGTTTTCGGAGATCATATCGAGGCGTTTTAGTTTGGTGACGCCATCGACCAGTTTTGCGACTTCAGTGCTGAATTCCTCTTCGAGTTCTTTGAAGGTAATACCGCAGTCTTCTATTACGTCGTGGAGTAGTGCTGCTTGAATCGTGGCGGCATCGAGTCGCATATCGGCGAGTCGGATGGCGGTTGAGATTGGGTGAACAACGAACGGCTCACCGGAGACGCGTACTTGACCGTCATGGGCTTTGATCGCGTACTCAAGCGAGTGCTCCACCGTGGAGGCGCGGTCCACTGGCAGGTACTTGTGAACCGTGTCCATTAGATCCTTGGCGGATCCGATTTGTGGAGTGGTTGTCATAAATCGTAGGCTTGCCAGTAATTTGGCAATTTAGTTGATTCTCGCCAGCACGCGCGAGCGTGTTTGTTATTACATTCTAATTGTTTGATCAAATTATGGGTGCGATAGGAGCATACGCGAAATTTCAGATCAGCTTGAATAAAGCCGTGCGATTTCATCGCGTTCAAAGACAGGAAGAGGTTCGCTTATTCCGCTGGAAGTTCGGGTTAATCCGCTTTCTGAGTTTGTTATCTTCCCAATGACGTTTGCAGGTATGGCATTGTTTTCAAGTGAATCGACGATTTCTTGGGAGCCACTTGGGTTGCAGGTGATTACTAGAGCACCCGATGCGATGAGTCCCCATGGATCGAGGTCGAGAGCTGTGCATATTGCCTTGGTCTCAGGGTATATGAGTACGCGTTCGGCGTTGATGTTTATTCCGGTTTTCGAAGCCCGTGCCATTTCGTGTAGGGCTCCGGCTAGTCCACCTTCGGTGGGGTCGTGCATGGCGGTCACATCGCCAGTTGATGTGGCTATGCTGGCAGCTTTGACGACTGATATGCCGGGAGTATCGAGAAATTCAGCAGCTTTGGATATTTGAATTTTGGACAACCCTGCCGAGAGAAGTTCAGATTCGCATTCTCGAGCGATTATCGCTGTGCCTTCGATCGCTATAGCCGAAGTGAGGATTACGTCGTCACCGATGTTGGCAGAAGAAGTTTTTACGGTTTCGGAGGGAGCCGCTTCACCGAGCATTGTTCCTGCGATTATTGGCCGGGGTATACCGATCGTAATTTCGGTATGTCCGCCTATTAGCGAGATTCCTAGTTCGGAGGCTGCGTCGTGGATCTGGGCGAATATGTCTCTGGCGGTTGAAGCGGGTTCGTTTTCGGGTAGCAACAGCGTTCCGAGGAACCATTTTGGAGTGCCGCCCGACGCCGCGATGTCGTTCGCGTTGACTTGAATTGCGTACCAGCCGATGCGATCGGTGGCGAACGTGATTGGGTCGGATTTTGCGATGAGCGTTTTACTGCCAAACGAAACAAACGCGGCGTCTTCTCCAACGCCCGGTCCGAGTAATATTCTCGGGTCTGTGGGTGCGAGATCACTGAGAAAATTGGCGAGTAGGTCGGCAGGTAGTTTGCCTGCTTTGAGTCTCCTGTTCGCTAGTTCGTCGGTCATCAGGCGTGTTCCTTCGCTGTGTTTCTTACGGAGTTGCTGTCGGAAGCTGAGGAATCGGATCGCCCGTGAGGTATGGACCGATGATGTAGCCGAGTATTGGGGCGGCTCCGTGGAGTTCATTCCAGTAGATATCGAACGCTTTGTAATCATTTTCGCAGATGAATTCGATTTCACTCGTTCCACCACTGGTTACGAAATCGAGTCGGAATATTGTCGTGCATGGAGCCGCGTAGGAGATTCCGGACTCTTGGTTGAAGAGGGCGATCACTCGTGCCATGTCTTCTGATGTCATTTCTCTTCGAACTTCAAAATTCCCGGTTGATAAATCTCTGCGCATGAGTGTGAGTTTGGTGGAATCAGCCAGGTTGGCTTGCTCCGTAATATTTACGAGAGGGGCGTTCGATGGCGTTCGCTCATCGCACCGAACTACTACGGAATCGTCTGCATTGGCGTGATATTCCCAAGTTATAGATCCGTTGCTGATTATGTAGTAGAAGCCGCTGTACGGGGCTTCAGAGGTGTCTTCAAACACTCCAGGTTCTGGGCATCCTAGAGCAGCTGACGGCCACTGTGCTGCGCCGACTGATTGAACGAACAGTGTCGAAAAATGTATACCTTTCTCGGTGAAGAGTCGTCCCATTTCGGTGACGTGAGAATCAGGAGGGGTCGGTGTAGATGTTGCTCTCGGTGTTGGACTGGGTGTTGCGGTTGGTTGGGGAGTTGCTGTTGGCCCAGGAGTGTTCGTGGCTGTCGGAACTGGTGTGATAGTCGCGCGTGCGGTTGCCAGCGCTTGAGTGGTTGCTGTCGGGCTGTTATCAGTGTCATTTGATGAGCAAGATACTGCGATTGCGATCAAGGTGACTGCCGCGATGAGAATTAGTGCAGTGCGTAGCGGGTTTTTCACTTAGGTTCTTCCGTGTTCGATTGACTCGATGATTGACTGATGTCGGGAGTTATCTGACTACGACGAAATCGTAGGTGTAATTAGGGTCGGTAGTGTCGACAATAGCCCAGGTTTGAGTAGGATTTCCGCTGGCTTCTTCTTCAAATTCTTCGGGTATTACAACCTCGATAATGACGTGCCCGTCCTGTTCGGGTTTGTAGGCTCGTGTTATCTGAGGATTCGGGTTGGCATTTATCCAACTGCCAACGAGAACTTCTTCTGGAAATTCGATATCGTTGACTCCAACTAGTGCGGTGTATGAAAGCGATGAGTTGAATTCAGCGACATCTTCTCCAGACTTAATAATGTGTACGGTCTAATAGCCGGGTGCTGCTGAGTCGTTTTCATGTTTTCACTGGACACGTGCATATGTGAATGGCGTGAACGAGCGTTGGGCAAAAATCTCACGCCTGCCGTTCAACGGCAACAATAAGTTATTTGTCTGTTCGCCCGTCAGATTGTAGTAGTTAGTTTGTTACCCCTGCCTTATTGATGAAAGACGCGTTTGGTGAAGATTTCAATCAGACGGGGTAGCTTATTGTTCATGTCTGATCCAAAATGTTAAGTCATTGTTATTTCAGTGCGAATTATTATGTTCGTGCTTGCAAATAGTCAAAATATCTCAGTGTATTTACGATTGAATAAGTACAAGTGAGAGCCTCACATTATTTTCATAAATTGTATTTGCGAGATCGAAATAAATGTGTATTGTTTAGGTAGGGATTTCTATATACGAATGATTTAGGACGTACTGGTGAACCGTTATAGGGGGCTCACGGATCCTAAATTGACATGATTTAAGGGACTTTTGGGATGGATAAGAGCGTAGCCAGCTTGTGGAGCGTGGCAGCTGGTTTCGCTTTATTTTCAGTATTGGCACTGGTTGCCATTTCTTGTTCGAACGACCATGAAGGAGGCGAATCTTCAGGATCCAAATCTCTCATCGTTTATTCAGGGCGTAGTGAGTCGTTGATTGCTCCATTGATCGACGATTTTGAGGAGATCACGGGCGAGAAGGTTCAAGTCAACTACGGTTCGACTGGCACGCTGGCTGCGACTCTTCTTGAAGAGGGTGACAATACCCCTGCTGATGTGTTTTTTGCTCAGGATCCGGGTGGTTTAGGTGCTGTCGACTCTCTTCTATCTGTGTTGCCAGAAGACATTCTGAGTTCTGTTCCTTATTGGGCTCAGGATCCTGAAGATAGATGGGTTGGTACTTCGGGACGGGCACGGGTGATCGTGTA
>JABHBJ010000015.1 GCA_018673955.1 Chloroflexota bacterium
CACACGAACTGTTTTTCGTGACGGGTAACGAATCACGAATCTCGACCATGAAAACAAGAATGTTTGCTTCAAACTTCGCGCCTTCGACAGCCGACACTCGCCGTCTGCCTCGACGACTCCGCACCAAGGGTGCATAAGCACCCCGCAAATACTCGCGTTCTTCTTTTTCTCAAGTCGAGGTCACACTCACGATGGTTAATCACTTTCTAAAATTTAGCGATATAGCGCCTGAAGAAATTCAGCCGATTCTTGATCGCGCAATTGCTCTGAAATCCGGGGCTACTAGTAACGCACTTGTCGGCAAGTCAGTGGCGATTTTGTTCGAAAAACCTTCACTGCGCACGAAGCTATCGTTCTGGGTAGGCACTGAGAAACTCGGCGGAAGCCCCGTTCATTTCGCACCTGAAGAGATTGGTCTCGGTAAACGAGAACCTGTTGCCGACGTTGCTCAGGTGATGTCCCGCATGTCGGACATCGCTGTGATTCGTACATTTGAACAATCGACAATCGAAGAGTTCGCTAAGAACGCTTCGATACCGGTTATCAATGCACTAACCGATGCCGAACACCCGTGCCAAGCACTCGCCGACACTCAGACAATTACCGAGCAACTCGGTAGTGTCAAAGGTGCCAACGTGGCGTTCATTGGTGATGGAAACAACGTTGCTGTGAGTCTCGGATACGCAGTTGCCGGTCTTGGTGGTCACCTAACGGTCGCATCACCAGATGGCTACACCGTTCCAGCTGAAAAACTTGAAGGTGCGAACACATACGGTGCTGCAGCCGCTGGAAGCATGAAGCAGGTAACAAGCCCGAAAGAAGCGGTGGCTAATGCCGACATCGTTTACACCGACGTGTGGACGAGCATGGGGCAGGAAGCCGAAACCGCAAAGCGATTGGTCGATTTCGATGGTTACCAAGTGAATCCTGAATTGCTCGACCAGGCATCGGCAAATGTGAAATTTATGCACGACCTACCAGCACACCCCGGCGAAGAGATTTCACATGGACTGTTGTACGACTCAAGATCGGTTGCATTCGATCAGGCAGAAAACCGCATGTGGACGCAAGCGGCGTTGATGGAAAAGCTTATTCGGTCCTAACGATTCTGGTTCGGAATTTCTTTACAAAGAAAGAGCGTGCGTTATTCGCACGTGCAATTATGTAACGATAGTTTGTTCGATCACGAGCAAGAGAAAAATTAGTCACCTCATGGCACTCCCCGTAGTAGCAATCATCGGCCGACCAAACGTTGGCAAATCGACTCTGTTCAACCGGTTGGCAGGTCGGCGAATCGCGATCGTAAGCGATATTCCCGGAACCACTCGTGACCGAGTGTCAATCGATGCCGAGTGGGGCCGGCATCGATACCTAGTTGTCGATACCGCCGGTGTTGAAGATCGACCACACGACGATTTGATGTGGGACGACATCAAAGCGCAAGTCGAGGTAGCCATTTATCAGGCAGACGCGATCATCTTTGCTGTCGATGTGAACGACGGCGTGACTGACGCAGACCAAGACGCCGCCGATATGGTGCGGCGTGCTGGAAAACCTACCGTACTCGCTGCGAACAAGGCAGACACGCTTGCCCGTGAAGACATGATTCACGAGTTCTACGCGCTTGGCCTTGGTGAGCCGATGCCCATCAGTGCCTACCACGACACTGGTATTGGCGATTTGATGCAGCAGGTGTTTGGGCAACTGCCACCATTCGAAGACGAACCAATTGGTCAGAACTCAATTCGAGTATCAATCGCTGGTCGACCTAATGCCGGTAAGTCAGCACTGTTCAACGCAATTACAGGTGAAGAGCGTGCAGTTGTTAGTCCGGTTGCAGGAACAACACGTGACACTGTTGACTCCCTCTACGACTACGAAGGCACGCGAATTACGTTCCTCGATACGGCTGGGCTAAGGCGAAGAGGTAGCGTTGAATCGGGGATCGAGAAGTACAGCGCCATCCGAACTCTCGGGGCGATCGAACGATGTTATGTTGCTGTTCTCGTACTCGATGCCACCGAATTTGTAACCGCACAGGATCAACACATCGGTGGCTACATCGACGATGCTTCACGAGCAGCCGTCGTGGTTGTGAACAAATGGGATCTCGCTGAGGAATTAGGACTCGATAAGGCAGAGGCTGCAGAAGCAGTTCGAAACCGGTTCAAGTTCATTCCGGACGTCCCGATCGTGTTTACTTCAGCTCTAAAAGGCTGGGGAGTGGAAACACTGTTGCCCACAATTTTGGATGTGTACGCGGAATTCTCGAAGCAAATGCCTAGGGCAGAAGTTAGCCGGGTAATTTTCGATGCAATGGGCGACAATCCACTACCGGGCATCGGCACCAGACGGCCAAGAATCTATCGCTGTATCCAAAGTCGGACCTCTCCTCCTACGTTCTTGTTCACCGCACGGAACCCAGAACTAATACACTTCAGCTATCGCAGGTATCTGGAGAATAGACTGCGAGAGCAATTTGGTTTTATGGGTTCTCCAATGAGATTGACGTTCCAAACACGTGACGATGAGTGATCTCGCAATCGTAATAATTATTCTTGTAGTCGCCTACTTTGTTGGGGCGATTCCCTTCGGCGTAATAATCGGCCGAGTATTCCGCGGCGTCGACATTCGTAGCTACGGTAGTGGTGGATCGGGTGCTACAAACGTAAATAGAACGCTCGGCCCGATCGCTGGCGGCGGTGTTCTAGCGGCTGATGTTGGTAAGGGATTTGTCGTTGCGGCCTTGGCGCGATGGGCTGTCGAAGGCGATGCTTGGCTAATTGCTGTTGCTGGTACAACCGCAGTTATCGGGCACATGTTCCCGATCTACATCAAGTTCAAAGGCGGTAAGGGCGTGGCAACCGGGCTCGGTGCATTGTCAGTTATTTCCCCAATTGCGGCAGTTATTGCACTTAGTGGAGTCGGAATCGCTGCAATCACCCGATATGTGAGTTTGGGTTCGATTATTGGCAGCGGACTAAGTCTTGGTCTGCTCATCATATTCAGTATTTTCGAACTCACGATTCTTGGATGGGAACACGATATTTGGTATCTGCTGTTCGCCATTCCTGTCCCTATATTCATCTTCTGGAGCCATAGATCCAACGTCGATCGACTGGCAAAGGGTGATGAATCTAAGTTAGACGGCAAGCCAACGCCGCGCAGGGCGCAGCGAACCCCGTAAACTGCACGGGTGACACAAATTGGCATCATAGGCACGGGGGCTTGGGCATCCACCCTCGGAATACTTCTGGCACGAGACGAAAAAAAGACTGTTCTGTGGTCTCGTACCGAAGCACGCGCTCAAGAACTGACATCAGCACGAGTGAACGAACGCTCGGTACCGGGTGTTGAGTTCCCTGAGTTGATGACCGTTTCGGCCTCGCTCTATGAATCTCTCGGTGCTTCGGATCTCATAATCATTGCTGTTCCTTCCGTAACCATTCGAGAGAACATTAGAAAAGTTCGTTCTGCGATTCCTTCGGGATCCAACGTTGTTTGTGCGACCAAGGGAATCGAAATCGCTTCCGGAAAGCGGATGTCGCAGGTGATAGCCGAAGAGTTGCCTGGGTTCGACCGTTCGCAAATCGGCGTGCTGTCGGGCCCCAACCTTGCACGAGAAATTGCAGCGGGTAACCCTGCAACCGCGACGATAGCGTTCACGGAAGATGCAATAGCCGAGCAAGTTCAATCGATCCTTAGCTCTGAATCGTTTCGGGTGTACCGAAGTGAAGACGTTATCGGGGTTGAGCTGGGTGGGGCTCTGAAAAATATTATTGCGATCGGAGCTGCATTCATCGATGGCGCTGGACTGGGGCCTAACGCAAAGGCTGCCTTTGTAACTCGCGGGCTCCACGAGATAACTCGACTCGGCATTGCGATGGGGGCTCGGCCAGAGACGTTTGCGGGCCAAAGTGGAATGGGTGATCTTATCGCTACCTGCTATTCGAATCTCAGTCGAAACTACCGACTCGGAATCGGGCTGGCGTCGGGTAAGGACCTGCCAGCCATACTCGAAGACCTCAGTGAAACTGCAGAAGGTGCGCCCACTACTCAAGCGGCAGTACGCCTCGCCAAAGAATTGAAGATCGACATGCCAATCACCGACGCAACGCATGCTGTGTTGTTCGAAGGTACGTCGCCAGTCGAAGTAATACGCAACCTGATGGGACGATCACTTCAACCAGAAGCACGCTACTAGGCGTTTCGGCTTAGCCGCCGAGATCGCCTAGTTCGTACAAAATTGCCGACATTACAGTTATCGCGGCTGTTTCAGTTCTTAGCACTCGACTACCTAATGTGACTAATTGTGCGCCGGCCTCACGAATGCTTCTAGCTTCGTCGGTATTGAACCCGCCTGGAGGTCCGATTAGGGCTGCTAACTGCTGTGATTGGGTATCGAGTGACTGAAGTACATTGCGCAGTGGCTTCGAATCATTGGTTAACAACTCCCACATACACAGGAGAGGCTGTTCGCTAACTATTGCTTGCACAGCCTCCATAAGTGAAACGGGGACTTCTACAGTGGGCACTGTGGCTCTGCCGCTCTGCTCCGAAGCTTCGATGGCAATACGCTGCCAACGTTCAAGTCGCTTGTCCGAAGGCGTACCCGTATTTCGGCCTTGCACTCGCTCAGATATCACCGGAATGAATCGAGCGGCACCGAGTTCTGTGCATTTCTGAATGGCAAGTTCGATTCGTTCAGGTTTAGCCAATCCGAGCAACATCGTGACTTTGCTCGCTGGCTCTGCAGCGGGTCGAACCGCCGATACGAGAGTTGTTGAGACCTCGTTCTTACCGACGTGGTCGATCTCGACTTCCCACTCAGATCCCGAACCATCGAAAAGCCTAATGTGCTCGCCGGCATCTGCCCTTAGAACCGTCTTCAGTTGGCGGGCGATAGATCCATCGAGAGAGATCGAACGGTCAGTGTCATCAATGTCGGGAACGTAGAACCGATGCATTGCTACTTCGATCCTGCCGCTCGGGTGATTCGAGTCGCAGTCCAGTCTTCGATCATTCTGCTTGACTCGACCTGTCCTCCGACCTCTTCGAAAGCTGCGACAACGTCAGCAAGCCGAGTATCGAGAACGCCTGAGGTGATAATCACTCCATCGTCCGACACTGAATTGATTAGTGACTGAGCGAGTGCGATCAAAACGTTCGCTGCGATATTTGCACCAACTACGTCGTATCCTCGATCAGGGACTTGGTCGTGTGGGATCGATCCGGCGAGGATAGTTGATGTATCGGAAAATCCTGCGGCCTTTAAATTCGCATTCGATGAGATAACCGCATCATCTTCGATATCGAGTCCAGTTGCGTGGATTGCACCAAGTGCCAGAGCTGCGATTGAAAGAACACCAGAACCGCAGCCGACATCGAGGAATCTATCGCCCGGCTTTACTGACTTTTCGATTTCTTGTAGACACATGAGAGTCGTCGGGTGGTGGCCAGTACCGAACGCTAGGCCGGGTTCGAGCTCGATTACAACGTCAGACGGCTTCGCGTTGTAAACGGTAGATCGAGGAACGATCACTAGGTTCGTTCCAACTCGAATCGGCTCGAATTTTTGATTGCGCCATTCATCGTCGCTAACTTCAAGTTCTTCGACTTCGGGAAGATCGACCAAGTGGCGAATTAGTCGCACGCCAACGTCGATAGCTGTCTTGCGACTTTCTGTCGTCGGATCAAGCGGAAGCCACCCTCGAATCGTTACCCACGCGGTGGGATCTGGCGATTCGCCTTCGTCGGGATTAAATCCGCCCTGCCTTTCGACGGAAGCCGATCCTTCACCGTGAATATTGAACAGGTGGGTGAGTGGTTCGACGTACTCGGGTGGTGCCTTGATGCTTAACTGGAGCCAGCGCATCTGTCCTGCCTCTTTTGTTGGCTGAGATTACTGAATGTGGGTAGGGCCGTAAGCCGACTACTAAGAGTTGCTGCCTTCACCGCGGAAAGCGTCTTTGAAGCGGTCAAAGATGCCTTGATCAGAGCCAGAGGTTTCTCTGACCCGTTCTAGTCCGAACGACTCTGCAAGCTCTTGCAGAAGTTCCGTCTGGCGGTCGTTTAGCTTGCTGGGTGTCATGACCTTTAACTCAACGAGCTGATCACCACGTTGGCCTGCAGTGCCCATGTGTGGGATGCCTGCGCTTTTGATTCGAGTGACTGCTCCCGATTGCGTGCCCGGTTTTACATCGATATCGATGGAACCTTCTAGGGTTTCCACGTTGATGATTCCGCCTAAAGCAGCCATCGCCATGTTCACTTCTGCGGTCATCATTACATCGTTGCCACGACGAGTAAAGACCTTGTCGCGTTGTACGCCGATGTGGACGTATAGGTCGCCGTTTTGAACGCCGCTACCGCCTGATTCACCTTCACCATGAATCAACAGTTTTACTCCGTGCTCAACACCAGCAGGAATCTTTACTTCGATTTTGCGAGATTTTCGTTCAGTTCCCCGTCCCGAGCACAGCTTGCAAGCGGTTTTTACCTGTTGGCCTTCACCCTGACACGTTGGACAAGCGGTGACCTGCTGGAATTGGCCGAAGAACGTGCGCTGTGTGCGCCGGACTTTGCCTTCACCGTGGCAGGTAGAACATTCAATAATGTCGGTTCCAGGTTCTGCTTTGTTACCGTCGCACCGCTCGCAGCGTTCCATTCGATTGAGTTCAAGTTCGCGAGCGACACCGAACGCGGCGTCTCGGAAAGATACATTTATCTGGAACTCGAGATCGGCTCCTCGGTTAGCGGCCTGATGAGAGGATCCACCAAAGAACGAATCAAAAATATCTCCGAAGCCGCCAAAGCCTTCAAAACCGTCAAATCCACGACCTGCCTGACCGTTCATGCCCTTATGCCCGAACTGGTCATACTGCGCTTTTCGCTGTGGGTCGCTCAGAACCTGATACGCCTCGTTAACCTCTTTGAATCGATCGCTGGCGTCTGCCGCCTTGTTACGGTCGGGGTGGTACTGCAGCGCCTGCTTCCGAAACGCCTTTTTAAGGTCTTCCGGTGTGGCATCACGGGCAACACCGAGAACCTCATAGTAGTCACGTTTACTCGTTGTCATATATTGCGGCCACTGATCCTGTAGCGAAAGTCTGTTTTAGAGCGGAGTTTGAGATCGACGGGAAGAAACACGCCAACTTGATAATTATAGACTTGGGAAGTGGCAAATCCGAATGGGAAAAAACCATCTAGGAGGAATGCTGGTGACATTCAGGGGGGCCGCAATTACGAACGGGCTAACCACCGTAGAACATCATCGTCATCTGATCGAGATGATTCGCCATGTATCGAACAGCTGGAATCGCCATTTCGTATTCCATGCGAGTTGGTGCCATCAGGCCAATCATTCCTTCCGCGGAGGTCGGTGTTCCGTATCGGCTAAATACTATCGAGAAGTTTTTTAAAGCTTCTTTATCGTTCTCATCACCGATAACAACGGTAGTTACCCCGCGAGGGGCGTCAGTGTCTCCCAGCGCAGCTGTTGCATGAGAATCTTCAATCAACCACGTTGCGCCCTGCGACATTCCAGGGTCGGCAAGCAGTTCTGGCTGCTGGAATAGTTTTCCTATTCCGCTGATACGTTTTTCATTGCGAGTGGATATTTCATGCTGCTTTAGAGCCGTTACAGCGGAATCGAAGGCCTGACGCTCGAATCCTTCGCCCATCCGGGCTGAACGGGCGACTAGGTTGTTGGCCGGAACGCCTACGATTGCTTCGCTGAGCCTGTTGCGAGTGTGTTCGATTTCAGAGTTTGAAATGAAAGAATCGAGATTTATAACCTGTTTGTAAACACTGGCTTCTTGCAGGACAACGATTACGACTACCAGCATTTCTTGTAGACGCAACAGTTCGACACTTTTGACCGGCGCTGGAGCTGCTCGGGGTAGAGTTGTGAATGCCAAGGTGTCCATCAGTCCCCCGAGGATTTCTGATGCTGATTCGATCCACTCTTCCACATGCGATTGAACCGAACTAAATTCCTGATCGATTCGTGCTGAAACACGGGGATTCAGGCTCGTTTCAGGATTGAGAGAGGCGACGAACTGTCGATAGCCACTGTCAGATGGAATTCCGCCTGAGGACACGTGTGGTCGATGAATAAGACCATCTTCTTCGAGTGCGACCATCTCGTTGCGTATCGTTGCAGGACTTGCCTTCAGTTTGGTCGAACGGGCGACAGTGCTGGAGGCAACAGGGGACGCGGTCTGAACGTGTTCAGAAACGATGAGATTGAGTATTTCTCGTTTTCTAGGGGTCAGAGTCCGCATGCTTGTTCCAACTGGGCTTTGTGGTGCGTTTTTCTCGCAACACGATGACGTACACGGTTCAGGATATGTCCCGATGAAGTTAGCATGCAGTTTTCCCGAGCGTCAACGGCAATACATCGGTTGGCAACTCGAATCGAATGCTCATTTGGTTGAATAGCAATCGATCGAATCAGTTTCAAACTTGAAGATGTGCATGAAATCACTAACAACAGACGCTTTCGAGCGAGCTTGTGAGCTCGTGCTGCGAGTCGGACGCCCGCTCGAGCAGGATCAGTTCAAGTACATCTTTGGCGAGGAAACCGTTGACGAAGTTCTTACTGAAATGAGCAAACTCCAGAACGATGATGGTGGATTCGGTCATGGAATGGAACCGGACATCAAAATGCCGAACTCGTAGCCCCTTTATTCCTCTGTAGCGTTTCAAGTGCTGCGAGAGCTTGAAGTTGCTGATGACCATGAAATAGTTCGTTCGAGCATCAGCTATTTTGCCAACTCGTACCAGACTGAAATCGGCGGATGGGATCCAACGGATCCTGATTTTGACGAGTTCGATTGAGCTTCTTGCCGGGACTCTATTCTCCGATCAAGGATCGATTGGATCCAGTCAAAATAGCGAACCCCGGATCCGAAATTTACGAGGATCTGAAGCTATTTAGTGCCGATGACGCTGTAAATCTCGTTCTCGATCATGTTGGCGAATATTTACAGAAATTATTCTTCGATCTCCCTGATGAAATCGAAACTCAAACGGTGATGTGTTTGATGCGTATGGCAGAGATGTTGTCTGACGACGTTACCGAAAGGATACTGTCGAAATTGGTTCGTACCCTTCGGCTAGCTGTGAGTGAAAACGTTGATGATTGGCGGAGTTACGACGGTCGCCCGCTGTGGTTCGCACGTGCATCATCGAGCCTGTTGGCATCTAAATTTTCGGCCGGTATGGAAAAGTAATTAGATTTTAAAATACAGTCTCAGAATGCCGATGGTGGATGACTGCCGGTTTGGTCGTATGGCTACCGGAATGTGGTACTTCGGCAATCCACTAATGAGTGCCCAGGGTGGCTCACTCTGAGGAATTTTGTTGTGTTCAAATCGTGGAGACGAATTTGAACCACTGCATCACCGGCTGATTCGATGGTGGGGGTATTTGCCTATGGTCGTGAACGATGCAAATTTGCTTCCTCCAATGCCAACTCAGATGAGCTAGTTTTCGGAGAATTCAATTGACGCTCACGCGGGCGCATAGTTAAATTAGTAATTCACCTGCGTTGATGTTGAGAACTCTCTCGACTGTGACTACGTATGACCGATCAAATCGAGGAACGTCTCCATGGAAATTCGCTGGCTAGGTAATTCGACTTTCGAAGTCAAATCTTCAGTGGGCGTGGTAATAGTCGATCATCAGGGTGAAATTCCTCCTGCATCGGAACTAGAAGACGAAAATACGGTATTTGTGTACAGCAAAGGCGAGCGTCAGAGTCAGCCGGAAAGCG
>JABHBJ010000039.1 GCA_018673955.1 Chloroflexota bacterium
GTCTGCACCGTCTGCACCGTCTGCACCGTCTGCACCGGGTATACCTAACGCCTCACCATTGTTTCCATCTGCTCCTGCCGCTCCGTCAACTCCATCTTTGCCAGATTGTCCTTGAGTTCCAGCGTCACCCTTCTCTCCATCAATTCCGTCTTTACCAGCTATGCCTTGGGCTCCAGTATCACCCTTTTCTCCGTCTCTCCCGTCTCTACCTGCTACACCTTGAGCTCCAGTGTCACCCTTTTCTCCGTCTATTCCGTCCCAACCGGCTACACCTTGGTTTCCTTTATCACCCTTTGGTCCTTGAGGACCTTCTGCACCCTCAGGACCATCTGATCCAGAACAAGCAAGAACAAATACTGTGATCAGTAAAGTAAGCAGGAGGAGATATGGACGTGGACGGGTGAATGCCGGATGGGGCGACTTTAGTAATTGCATGGCAACACAGTAACTTGCAATAACAGCTACTAGCAACTCAATACGTTTGTACATGCGTAGTTATTTCTCGATTGCTGAAACAAACGTTAATTCAGCACCCTGACACCCACCATCTATTTGCTTAGTACGAGGCGAGTATCGGCGGGTCAGTTTTGTGGCATACTGCCGGTGTATGAAATCATCTGTTTCTTCATTTTGGATAGGCTGGCTACTGATAGTCCTGATTATCAACACAGCTGTAGGACTATCCGCTACTTTTGGCATTGAATCTTATTTATGGAAATGGCACCAAGATGATGTAGCTGCAGCCGTTTGGAGAGAGACCAGTTTAATAGATGAGGTTCGAGCATATCGTAGTTGGGTGATGTCGATCTTTGGACCTACATTAATGGCCTAGGCTACAGCAGTTATCTCCTCACCTTAAAACCATATTGTGTTGGACTTCAGCAATATACTCTGAAAGTCAGTATCTAGTGGTTTGATTCAACTAGTGATATGAAAATGATCAAACAAATTTTAGCCACCAGTTTCTTATTGATATTACTTGCTGGGTGTAATTCTTCAGAAACGGTCGAAACTCCAAAAGCCGAAGAAGTTTCTACTTCCAAGGTTGAATCTAAAGCAAGTTCAACCGAAGGCGCATCTGCCACGTCAGAGTCAAGCACAGTTACCGATTCCTCAACGTCGCCAAAAGCCGAGGTATCGATTGTTGCGGTGCCTACACCAACACCTAAACCCAGCCTATTAGAACGCGTCGTAGAAAAGGTGAAAGAGATCCTTCCGTCCGTTCAAGAAACGCCAACTACAACACCCAGAGTTGCAGCTACAGATTCTCAAAAACCTTCTTTATCTGACTTTAAACCGGAGTCAAAGCCGGATGGGTCCGCCTCGCTCAAGACTTCCGATCTTACCGTGGATTCCTCCGGAGCCGACTGGAATCATCTTTCTGCCGACGAAAATGACCGTGCCCTGTCGCCACCCGATACAACAGCAATAACGGTCGATCACAACGCGGTTACCGGATATGCTCTTGTGTCCGCAGATGAGGGAGCGGTTCATGCCGGAACGGGTGTAATGATTGCGAACCTGGAACTTGGGAATGTTGTGCTGGTGCAGGCAGATTCGAAAGGCGCATTCGAGGCCACTGTCGCGGCTCATGCGGGTACACACCTGCTGGTGAAACAGGATACTTCGACACAGGGCTATTCAGTGATCAGGAACGGAATTGAGGAGGTTCTTAACGCCGAGCAGATAGGATCTCCCGGCATTGTGCTGAGAGTGCCGACAGCGTCTTCTTCGTACAACACGGCCTCAGGCGCATATTCGGTCGCTGGCGGAGCCAGGGTTATTGATGAGGGACAGCCGTGGCTTTTCGAAGGGAACCTGTCTGACATCGCCTTCCAGCCGGGCGGCACGTTCGATGTAATCGGCCAGATTAAAGTGCTTACTGATTTTCAGCCACTGAGCGAAATGTCTTTTAGCCTTAAGGGGCAGATGCTGGGCGATGAGGATGGGTATCAGATCGGACCGTCTGGTGATTTCCTGTCCACCGTACTGACGCCTACCGGGCTGCCAATCGAACGGACTCAGCAGGAGGATCCGCTTGATATTTTCGAGGCAAATTGTGATACGGGAAACCTCGGATGGCGGGAGGAAAACGGTGCGAACGTTGCTGATGTTTCCTGCGAGATACAGGTGGATTCCGACGCCCCGACGGGAACCTACGTGACATGGCTTACGCTCAATACTCCTGACTGGATCAGGGAAGCTTTGCAGGCCTCGTTCTCGGGAGATCAGTTACAACTCGGGAATCCGCTGGGGCAGGGCAACAGCGTTGCCCTTGCCACGGTCACCGTGGGGCAGGCGGCGCCGCTGCGCCTCACCACCACTCTTTTGGCCGACCTGCTGCAGGAAGGAACGCGCGGCGGCGTATTAGCCCGTGAGGATACCGACCGGCTGGGTATAGGCTCAAGGATCATCACCCACCACAACCCGGTCGTTCCCCGCCTGGACCCGTATGGTGACCCGTGGCAGCACCATCTGGACCCTTACCTCCCGCTGATGGGGGTAACCGACCGTCGTCTTCCGGCGGTGCCGTTGATTGCATTTGATTTTTCAAACAGTGAGCTAAGGATCACGATAGAACGACCGGACGGTAAGACAGATGTGCTTGGGCCGGCACCATTCACGGCTTACGGTGTTAAAACACCAGGGACGCCCGACCAGGGAACCCAGATTGCCGGCGGCGGGAATCACATAGGCGAGATACCGCAGCTGCTGGCGCAGGCAGATGTCTTCGAGTACCAGTTCCCGCTCGACGGAGACTACGTGGTGCAACTTGTGGGTCACATTGCCGACGTAAACGGGCAAATCCTTGAAGTGACTGGTGCGTACGATTTAACTGTCGCGAACAGCCTGGATGTCGAAACTTCACTTTTACCGGGCACCCCTTTCGAGGTCGGTGACAGCCTGCCGGTGGGACTGCAGGTCTATCCGGGTGTTCCCGCCGAGGTCAGATTCACGATTACTCATATCGGAGCAGATAATGCCGTGACCAAAGAGGAATTCACTGGCACCGCCACCGCCGGCGGGTGGTGGGACGGAGACGGGCAGTCCTTTTCATTCGGTGCCGCCGGTGAATACCTCGTAGAGGCAGAGGCGAGATATTCAGATACGGAAGAGCGCGAGTGGGCGGGGCGCATGAAGTATGGAGGCGTCGTTGCAACGCCGGACGGGCCGATCCTCGCGCACGGCCTCAGGGGGTCCGATGGTATCGACTATGTTCCGCCCCCGTGGGGGTTCGGGGTTGATTTCTCAGCTGATGGCCACCTACAGTTTCCGTACTTTACCGGCGATGTTCTCTGGGGGATGGAGGGTCCGGAGAAACGGGGGGATCCGGATGGCCTCGACCATTTTCACTCGACTGGCCCCGGCGACTCGGTCAACGTGGGCCTCAGCATGCAGGTAATCGATGAAGAGCACCCGCTTGTAAAACGCGCACTCATACAAGCCAAAGGAAGCATGCCTGGGAACAGATATCAGGACCTGATCAAGGCAGGACAGGTTCCGCTTATAACGACGCCTGAAGAGGACGATCCGGACAACTGCGGGAAGCGCTGCGGGGCAGGCGCTGGCGGAAGCCGGGGTCTTCGCCTGGAAGAGCTGAGCCTTCTTGCGTATACGTACGGCTCGGCGCAGCGCCCTGGAGTGCGGGTACGGGAACTGGTTCAGGGCGAAGGTGCCACAACCGCCTACTGGCGCTTCGGCGACGCCTACCACCTGCAGTCAGGTAACGGCAACAGAGAGGGCGACTTACCCGGTGATTTTAAGTTCATGTATGGCGGTACGGTAATACGCGATATCGAAGCCGGGGATGGAGTATTTGCGATCTACGGTTCAGGATGGGTACTCACTGACGACGACGACCCGATGGGTTCGCGCTTCATGCCGCCGTTCCAGGGTAACGCCGGAGGTCCCAGTGGCGGGCCGCTCTTCACGGTGCACGGGCGAGAGATTGACATGTTCTTCCTGCCCCTCGGTGTGCGCCCCGGTTCCGTATTGGAAGTCGGTGACATATTCCGCATGGCCGGCCCGATTATGCCCACGCTGCCGAGCAGGGTGGAATACACGGTCACTGCCCCGGACGGTACTGCCCGCTCATTTGACGGACGGGCAAATGCAGTCGGTTATTTCTATGACCCTCAGGATGATTTTGAGCTCGATACACCAGGCCTGTGGACTGTTGATTTGACGGTAACGCATGATGGAATGACCAGTGCAGGCCCGGTACAGGAGCCCTATCCCGAGGGCGGGCCCCTTACCCCCGACGGGAGCAGTTTTACCTTTGTCGTGAAAGGTAGTGAAACGCTGCAACTGACCTTGTCTACTGACCTGACCAGGCTCAACCCAGCTGCTTGGTACTCGGCGGCAAACGCAACTTTTCAGGCACTGCTGCCACAGGGCTGGAGCGGGACAACGGGCCGCGTGACGGTCACTATGCCGGGCACGGTGCTGGTTGATACGGATATTCCGGTTGAAAACGGTTCGATTAGCTGGAATCTCGATACCCGTGAACTGAATCACCTTGCTGATAATTTCGACTTGACTCTCTCGGATACTGTTACAGTCACCTACTACCTTGAGGAGCAGTCAGGACGAACTGCTGCCGGCACTATCGTCACGCATGGAGCCAGGGTGCCGCGCTTCCTTAGCACTGGACTCGACAAACCAGTCAGCCTGAAAGATCTTGCTGTGGGTCAGGCTGAGTGCCTTGCGAATGAACCCGAGCTTTTCCGCAGTGATTTCGAGACCGGCACACCGGGCTGGGAATTCAGCGACCAGCGGGCCTGGTCAGTCGTCGAGGCTGACGGATCGGAAGTTCTGCGCGGTGAAAGGCACGTTCACGCGAATGCAGGGGATAACTGGGGGGAAGTAGTGTGGCGCATGTTGGTGAAGATTATTAAGGGTAATGTGCATCTTAATTTCCACGCGAAGGACGGCAACCGTTATCTTGTTTCCTTCAGCGAAAATGGCACCCACGTTATACGTGGTGGAATCCCATTCGGTGGAAGCGAAATACCGCATACACCTGGTGAATGGCACGTAGTAGAAATAGGACTTCAAAAGGATCTTTTCTACGTTGCCGTCGATGGCTATCTGGAGATTCAGCAGACGGAATTAGACCCGCTCCCGCCTGGAGGAATCTGGCTGGAAGTACTCGATGACAGTGAAGTACTGTTCGACGATATATTCGTATGCAAGGCCGGTGATTGAGTGTCGTTATCGTCGCGGGGAGGTCTGTCGTATCTGTAGTCAGAGAGGGAGGTTAAATCGCTAAATATCCACCAGGTTTTGCAGATGATCCTGTTTCTGCTGCTTCTGAACCTACTGCTCGCAGCCTGTGGTTTTGCTACTCCGTCAACAGATTTTGTTGAACCTGCTGAAACGGCAACCGCCGTTTCAGTAGCCACGGTTAATACAGAACCGACACCACTGCCCGTAACCGAATCAATATCACCAAGCGCGACTCCTGAACCGATACTCAACTCAGTTCCCGGCGGTCCGGTATCGGCTTCATCTGTAGCCGTCTCTTCCGACGGCGGACTTGTTGTGGCAGTCAATCCTGACAGCGACTCAATTACCCTGATCGACGCAGCTACCCTGGTGGTCAAAGAAGAAATTCTGGTAGGCAAGGATCCCAAAACCCTTTGTTTCACGCCAGATTCAGCAAAGGTGCTTGTCAGCAACCATGGCTCGGCGAACATATCCGTAGTCAGTCTCGACCACGTTGCTGAGATCGCCCGATATCCCGTGGGACTGATGCCGTATGGGATTGTTACTGATGGAACCAATGTTTACGTGGCTGAGCTCGCTGCGGGCAATGTGAGCGTGCTAAATCTTGAAAACGGCGAGCAAATTGGCAGCATTGCGGTCGAAGCTTTTCCTGCAGGCCTTGCGTTAACCGCGGACCGTAAACGGTTACTGGTTACCCATTTATTCTCCGGTGATGTCACCGACATCGACATACGGACGCTGACAGTGAGCAGTACTGTTTCCACGGGTTCCGACATAAGTTTAAATCAGGGTATCGTGATAGGCCCCGGGGGAGAGAAAGCCTATCTGCCCCAGACCCGCTCGAACACGGATAACACAGCGCTGCTTTTTGATTCAACTGTATTCCCTGTGGTGAATGTGCTGGATTTGTCTGAACTCAAATTACTGGTCCGTGAGCGTATTACGCTGGATACGGCGGATGAACCAGTTAATATGCCGTTCGCGGTGGCGATTACACCGGAAGAAGATACCGTCTTTGTTGCCAACGCAGGAAGCGACGATGTGTCGGTGATCGACCTGGGTAACAATCGCGGTCTGGAGCATATTGCGGTCGGTGCCAATCCGCGTGGGATAGCCATCACGTCTGATGGTGCCCAAGTCTTCGTCAACAATGTACTGGATGGAACCCTGTCAGTTATTGACACGGATGATCTTGCCGTCACCCATACTCTTGCCCTGACGGAAATAGGACTTTCCGAGGCTCTGCTTCTGGGCAAGAAGATTTTCAATTCGGCCGAAGAACCAATGCTCAGTACTGACAACTGGATCTCCTGTGCTACATGCCACTTCGATGGGATGATGGATGCCCGTACCTGGCTGGGTTTTCCTGATGGGCCAAGAAACACCCCTTCCCTTCTGGGAGTGAGTCGTACATTGCCAATTCACTGGTCTGGAGATCTTGACGAATTACAGGAT
Source organism: Chloroflexota bacterium (assembly GCA_018673955.1). GTDB lineage: Bacteria > Chloroflexota > Dehalococcoidia > Lucifugimonadales > Lucifugimonadaceae > Lucifugimonas. The sequence goes on from JABHBJ010000039.1 coordinate 6,685, forward strand.
GTGGAGGTGACGATACGTGACATACAGGTTGGAAACGGTCTGATAAATGGAGAAGCACATGACACACTCGGGGTGGCGCATGCTGGAATGTCATCTCAATTGGATGCATTGGCTTCTTACTTAGCTGTTTTGCAGTTTCCAAGTTCGCCTCATGTGGTGGATGCAGGTGAGCTGAAATTGGGTAGGCAGACGTTCACGTCTCTGGAATGTAACGGTTGCCATATACCTCCGTTATTTACCGATCACCAGTTACATGATGTGGGAACTGGCGATAAGGTGCTCGAAAAGAATAGTCATGGACGTGGAACTAACTTTGATACACCTAGTTTGATCGGGGTATGGATGACTGCCCCGTACTTTCATGATGGAAGTGCACAAACGTTGAAAGATGTTCTTGAGACTGGCACCGTACACAATGTGTTTGAAGAGCTCGGAACTGAGGAATTGGATTTATTAATCGGTTATATGAAAACTCTACAGGTGAATGATTGAATTGACATAGCACGGGTAAGTTAGTTAAGTATTTCAGCACCCTGACCCCCACCATCTATATGAACAATGGTGCTTGCGGGTATCGGCGGTAGGTGTTGCTAGCAGGTACGACAGACGAGCGAATCAGCTATTTATTCGGTGCTATTACTGTAACTTCACTGTAACTAACAGAAAAGCCCCCGCATTTCTGCGAGGGCTTTTCCAGTTTGTCGCCAGTTTGGTGGAGCTTGAGGGACTCGAACCCTCTACCTCCTGCTTGCAAAGCAGGCGTTTCTACCTTGTGTCCTGAAAGACACCACACACAAACATGCAGTTACTAAATGACATTTTGATGTGAAAGTCGAGTACAGATCATCTCACCTCTGCGGTACAATTTTTACCACAGTATTCCAACTGTCTTCCTCACATTTAACCTCCGAAAAAGTCCGGTCCATAGATCAGCAAAAACTATGCCTTTCGAAGAATTCGACCCACTCGACCGTGAAATAATGAACACGATTCAAGCAGCCTTTCCATTGGTTGCCGAACCGTACAAAGCGATCGCACAAAGCCTCGACACAACTGAGAAAGACGTTATCGAGCGTATCGGCGTGCTTCGACATAAGAATGTCGTTCGTCAGATCGGTGCAATCTTCGACACGCGGAAGCTTAAGTATCAGTCGATGCTTGTTGCAATGCAGTTCGCTGACGATAAACTCGATAAGGCAGCGCGCTTTCTCAATCGCCACCCTGGAATTAGCCACAACTACGAACGAGACGGCCACTTCAATCTCTGGTTCACAATCGCAGTTCCGCCCGAGCGTTCTCTCGAAGGCGATATCGAAATGCTCGCCAAGCTCACTGGCGCCACAACTACCCGACTTCTACCAACTATCAAATTTTTCAAAATCGGTGTGAACTTCGACATGGTCAAGGGTAAATCTAGCGCCACTAAAGGTTACCGACCCGACGATCAAGGAACGACAAGCACATCTTCGCCAGATGTTACTCAGGACATCATCGACTACGTGAAAGTTATGCAAGAAGATCTTGCGCCCGTCTCACGTCCGTTCGATGCAATGGCGGAACAACTTGGCATGACCATCGACGAAATGTTCAGGCGAGCTGACGAACTAGTCGAACAAAAGATAATGCGCCGATACAGTGCAGTGTTGCACCACCGCCGCGCCGGCTTCTCGTCGAATGCAATGATCGTCTGGAAAGTTCCAGAAGAGCGTTCCGAAGAAATCGGTACAATCATGGCTAAGCACCCAGCAGTTACCCACTGCTACCAACGACCAATCTACGATGACTGGCCATACTCGCACTTCACTATGGTTCACGGAACGTCGCCAGAAGAATGTGAACGCTTCGGTAATGAGATAGCCGAAGCAACGGGAATGAACGAGCGAGCACTCGTTTACAGCCTTCGTGAATTTAAAAAGACTCGAGTTCGATACTTCGTAGAAGATGAATTCGTAGTTGAAGAGCTTCAGCCAATCAGCTGATCTCACACTAAACATCGGCTCGAATCCACCCACCTAGCCAAAACAGATCTGGAGAACACTGTGCCGCGCTATTACGGAATGTACCTCGATGTGAAAGAACGCTTAGGAATCGTCTTCGGTGGCGATGCCCACGAAGGCGAACGCAAAGTTAACTACCTGCTCGAATGCGGAGCGACTGTAAAGTTGTTCAGCCCAGACGACGAAATCTCGGACAAACTTCGTGCGCAGGCCGCCGCTGGTGAGATCGAATGGATCAACCGAAAATACCAAGCTGGTGATCTCGCCGGTGCATGGATCGTCATCGTCGCCGACACATCGTCCATGGAAACTAACGAAGCAGTTTCAAAAGAAGCAACCGAGCGAAATATTTTATTAAACGTGATGGACGTCACGCCCCTATGCACTTGGATAGCGCCAGCTTTGATTCATCGAAACGACATCACATTAGCCGTTTCTACCGCAGGAACAAGCCCTGCATTAGCAAGAAGATTACGCGAAGAAATCACATCCGATTCATGTCAATGTATGAGATGGGCCAATGTAGGTCCTATTTTGACGGATGTTAGAAAAACTACACGAAGTCAGAAAATCGTCTGTTGCCCTGAAAAATGGCAATGGTTCATGACATCCGACTGGTTGGACAAAGCAGAGAAGTTAGACCCTAAACAAGCTAAGGCTGATCTAATAGAGGGGATCAAAAGTGTTGCCTGTGTTTCATGTACTCCATTTGGTTCCTGTCAAAGGATCGAAACACCGTTACCCAAACATTAAAATGTGCCAAGCGAAGTAAAAATTTGATTAAAATCGGAACACGTGGAAGCGAGCTGGCTCTTACGCAGACCAGCCACGTGGTCGACGCACTCAAGGAAGCAAGCCCTGAGGTTGAATTCGAAATCGTCGTAATCAAAACGACCGGCGATATCGACCAGCGCCATAATGTTTCTGAACTGGGCGTTGGTGTATTCGTTCGCGAATTGGAAGTCGCGCTACTCGATAACCGAGTCGATCTAGCGGTGCACAGCCTTAAAGATATGCCATCGTCGCTACCGCCAGAGTTCACTCTTGCTGCCGTGCCTTATCGTGAAGATCCACGTGACGCTTTCATTAGTCGAAATGGTGAAACGCTTGAAGAAATTCCCACCGGATCCCGCATCGCTACCGGAAGCGTACGACGTCAGGCTCTGGTCAAAAACATACGCCCAGATCTAGTCGTCGAATCAGTTCGAGGAAACGTTCCAACCCGGCTCGGCAAACTCGACCTTGAAGACGGTCCAGACGCCATAATATTAGCTGTAGCCGGACTAAAACGACTCGGTCTTCACGAACGAATTACCCAGCACCTTTCGTGCTCTAATTTCGTTTCCGCCGTTGGGCAAGGCGCACTCGCTCTTGAAACTCGTGCAAGTGACCCAACAACTGCTGCTATCGCCGCGAAGATCAATCATGAAGGCACACTACTCGAAATAACAGCGGAACGAGCCTTTTTGGACGAAATCGGCGGCGGCTGCTCGGCGTCAGTCACGGCACACGCAAAAATCAGAGGTGAACGACTCGAATTTTCAGCCTTCGCATCAACGCCAGATGGCACGCAGGTCATACGCGAAAGTATTGTCGATGAAGCTTCGAATGCGGAAAATGTCGGCAGGAAAATGGGTGAACTATTTGTAGAACGTGGTGCACGACAGCTCGTAGCAGGGGATGCTAACTAACCTATGTCAGACACCACCAAAAACGAAGGCAACAACCCAGTAGGAAAAGTACTGCTCGTTGGGGCAGGACCCGGCGACCCCGGTCTGATTACCGTCAAAGGACTCGAAAGTCTGCGGACTGCGGATGCCATTGTATTTGATCGCCTCGCATCCCCAAGACTTCTCGCTCAGGCACGCCCCGACGCAGAACTGTATGATGCCGGAAAAGGTCGAGACGACCATCGAATGACGCAGTCTGAAATAAACGAACTGCTCATTGAGTTAGCTCTACGTGGACTTAACGTTTGCCGACTCAAAGGCGGCGATCCGTTCGTATTTGGTCGTGGTGGCGAAGAAGCGTTAGAACTTTCAGCCGCAGGTGTTCCGTGGGAAGTCGTTCCCGGCATTTCATCGACCATTGCCGCTCCTGCCTACGCAGGAATTCCTGTGACACAGCGCGGAATGTCGACATCACTAACAATCGTTACCGGAAGCGAAGACCCGAACAAACCCGACTCGACTATTAACTGGGATGCTCTCGCCTGTCTCACCGGGACTCTCGTATTCGTAATGGGCTGGCAAGCCATGAACGACATAGTCGCAGCCCTCACCTCCCGAGGTGTTCCAAGCGACCGACCCGCCGCACTCGTCCAGTGGGGCACAACCCCCAAACAACGAGTAGTCACCGGGCCAATTGGCGAAATCGTTTCACGAGGTGTTGAAGCAGGAATCGGAGCGCCAGTCGCTCTCGTTATCGGTGAAGTTGTTGGTCTCCGTGATGCAATGGCGTGGTTCGACACTCGACCACTGTTCGGCAAGCGAGTACTCGTCACCCGTGCACGATCACAGGCAAGCAAGCTTGTAAAACAGCTCGAAGACCTCGGTGCCGAAGTGCTCGAATATCCAACAATCGAAATCGTTCCAGCCCGCGATACAGAACCTCTCGACGAAGCACTTCGGAACGTATCTAAATACGACTGGATGATGTTCACCAGCTCAAATGCAGTGCGCGGAATTGCTACACGGATGCAGGCCCTCGGAATCGATTCTCGGGAACTCTCACATCTCAAATTCGGTGTAAACGGACCTTCAACGGCTAGAGCTCTCACCGAAATCGGCATCAACGCCGATGCCATTCCCGATCAGTACCTCGCCAGCGCAATGGTCGAACTACTGAAGACCGATGGTATTACGCCCAAGAACGTTTTATTCCCACGTTCTGAGATCGGACGAGAAACCCTCGCAACCGGTCTACGTGAACTCGGATCAAACGTAGACGAAGTGGTCGCCTACTCAACCGAATCGCCAAATGACACCGGCGATCTAGCACGAGCCGCCTACGAAGAAGGCATCGACTTCACAACGTTCACCAGTTCATCGACCGTGCGCAATTTGGTCGATCTACTTGGCGGTAGTCCAGATCTGATCAACGCTAGCAAGACCGTTATCATCGGCCCAATTACAACCGAAACCGCCAAAGAACTCAACGTCAACAACGATATCGAAGCCGAAGAACAGTCGATACCCGGAATCGTAAAAGCGATCTTGTCGTACGTTACAGCGTCTGAAAAACAGGGATAATAGCGACATGAACAGCGACCAATACCCTCATCTTCGCCGACTACGACGTAGTGCCACACTGCGTGACATGCTCAATGAAAACCGTCTTTCCGCGTCGGAATTCATCTACCCACTTTTCGTCGTAAACGGCTCTAGCGTTCGTACTCCTATCGAACCAATGCCCGGAATCGACCAGATGTCGGTAGACATAGCCGTGGAAGAAGCCCTTCGTGCGGCTGAATCCGGAGTGAAGTCGGTTCTACTGTTCGGAATTCCAAACACCAAAGACTCCACAGGCTCCAGTGCAGCATCGCCCGACGAAGCCGTGCAAAAAGCCGTCGCAGCAATCAAAAAAGCATCACCAGATACATATGTAATCACCGATGTTTGCCTCTGCGAGTACACCGATCACGGTCACTGCGGAATCGTTAGTGGCAACGATGTCGACAACAACGCAACACTGCCGCTCCTCGCTCAGGTGGCTGTTTCTCATGCCCAAGCCGGAGCCGACATGGTCGCTCCATCCGCAATGATGGACGGACAGGTCGGAGCAATTCGAGCAGGACTCAACGAAGCCGATTTTTCAGATATTCCGGTAATGGGATACTCGGCAAAATACGCTTCAGCGTTCTATGGTCCGTTCAGGATTGCCGCCGATTCCACACCACAGTTTGGTGATCGCCGTGCCTACCAGATGGCACCTAATCAAGCTCGTGAGGCGATGCTGGAAGTCGAAGCCGACCTTGAAGAGGGCGCCGACATCATCATGGTGAAGCCCGCCCTCGCCTACCTCGATGTAATAAAAGAGGCATCGATACGATTCGACACCCCACTCGCCGCTTACAACGTTAGCGGTGAATACTCTATGATCGCCGCAGCTGGTCAAGCAGGCTGGATCGACAGAGAACGTGCCATGATGGAAGTACTGACTTCAATCAAACGCGCCGGTGCCGATCTGATCATCACCTATAGCGCAATCGAGGCGGCAGAATTCATCTCTCGAGGATAATTTCTCCTATGTTCGATACACCTGTAACAGGTTTTTCGAAGTTCTACTTAGACTATAAAGTCTTAAGCACAATTTTTGAGCGAGAACACGCGATGACATAGGTTCCAAGTCGAAATTCTTGCTACAAAAAGGGATCACAAATTAACGAACTTGTTTCTGACAATAATGTTCGAGGGTTACTCGCTGAATTCATCGCCCCATTTACATTCGTGTTCATCGGGATCCGTGCAGTTGGAGCATCAGTAGTTGCTGGCCTTTCACTTGTAAAGCCGTTTGTACAACTGGACTGATTGTGATCGCCCTTGGGAACGGGGTTTGAAAAAATTTAGGAATCGTCGTCATAGGGCGCATTACGGGCACCCACGTGAAACCGCCTTGCACAAGAGAGGAATCGATTACTTGTTCCTCGTCATGAACTGTTGAGGGTGCATGGGAGACTTCACGATGCCTGCGGCCAGGCTGTGGTGTGTGACCTTGCAGCTTCCATCCGGTTCTGTCTGAAAATGGCGTATGTGCGGATAAAAGTCCGATGCTTAATGAAATTCGGGCGTTACAACTGCTGGTTCGATGAAATCTAATGCAGAATTTCCGGTTGAGTCAGATGCAATCACGAAAGTTACAGGTGCCGATTCCCACTACTGCTGTCAAAAGTTTCATATCCAAGAGAGATTCTATGTTTTCTCTTGGAAGTTGACGTAGACGCGCAATGTCAGGGCTACAGGTCGAAGCGATCTAGGTTCATTACCTTGCCCCATGCAGCCACGAAAGTACTGACGAGCTTATCCTGCCCATCGTCACTAGCGAAGACCTCGGACAGCGACCGTAGCTCGGAATTTGATCCAAACACGAGGTCGACACGACTAGCCGTCCACCGCACCTCCTCAGTCACCCTATCTCGAACTTCGAACTCATCTTCGGCGTCTGACACAGCCCTCCAAGTATTCGACATGTCGAGCAGGTGCACGAAGAAGTCATTGGTCAACGTTCCGGGACGATCAGTGAAGACCCCATTTTGGGACCCTCCGGCGTTAGTTTTCAGGACGCGCATGCCACCGACGAGTGCTGTCATCTCGGGAGCAGACAATTTAAGCATGAATGCCTTGTCAACTAGAAGCTCCTCCGCCCGGACGCCGAGGCCATTCTGGAGGTAGTTGCGGAATCCATCAGCTATCGGTTCTAGCGGGGCGAATGCATCGGGATCGGTCTGTTCCTGCGAAGCGTCGGTACGCCCAGGCGTGAACGGCACTTCCACATCGTAGCCACCCCGCTTCGCCGCCTTCTCGACCGCTGCGCAACCGCCAAGCACGATCAGGTCGGCAAGCGATACTTTTTTTCCACCCATCTGCATGTTATTGAATTTTTGCTGTATACCCTCAAGAGTCTCCACAACATGCGATACTCCCGAGGTAACGTTCACATCCCATTGAGCTTGCGGTGAAATTCGTATCCTGGCCCCGTTCGCACCACCGCGTTTGTCACTATCTCGGTAGGTCGATGCCGACGCCCAAGCGGTAGAGACCAAATCGGATATCGAAAGACCTGATCTGAAGATACTGGTCTTCAGTTTCGCGACATCCGCACCATCGATCAGTTCATAGTCGACGGTGGGAACGGGATCCTGCCACAATTGTTGCTCATCGGGTACCCACGGCCCTAGGTATCTTGAAACAGGGCCCATGTCTCGGTGCAGCAGCTTGTACCAAGCCCGAGCAAAAGCCTCAGCAAACTTGTCGGGGTTATCTAGGAAGCGCCTCGAGATACGCTCATATATCGGGTCCATCCTCAAAGCGAGGTCCGTGGTGAGCATGATGGGAGAATGCCGTTCCGATGAGTCATGGGCATCGGGCACCAGATACGCGGCATCAGGATCCGTCGGAACCCACTGCCATGCGCCACCATTGCTCTTTGTCAGATCCCAATCGTAGCCGAACAAAGTTTCAAAATAACTATTGTCCCACTTTACCGGAGTGGCGGTCCAAGCTCCCTCAAGCCCACTCGTATAAGTGTCGCTACCTTTGCCGCTACCAAAACTGTTCACCCAACCAAGACCCTGTTCCTGAAGGCTTGCACCCTCTGGCTCCGGGCCGACGAAATCTCCGGCATTCGATGCGCCATGGGCCTTACCGAACGTATGCCCACCCGCGATCAGAGCAACTGTTTCTTCGTCGTTCATCGCCATTCGATCGAAAGTAACACGTATGTCTTTGGCCGCTGCAAGCGCGTTAGGCTCGCCATTCGGGCCCTCAGGATTGACATAGATCAGCCCCATCTGAACTGCTGCCAGCGGATTGGCCAAGTCCCGGTCTCCGCTGTAGCGCTCATCACCGAGCCAGGTGGTCTCGGGTCCCCAGTAAACATCATCATCGGGTGACCAGATGTCTTCGCGTCCACCACCGAAACCAAAGGTCTTTAAGCCCATCGTTTCCATGGCGCGATTGCCTGCGAAAATCAGAAGGTCGGCCCAGGAAATTTTTTGACCATATTTCTGTTTAATAGGCCAAAGCAGTCGACGGGCCTTGTCGAGGTTGGCGTTGTCGGGCCAGCTGTTCAACGGAGCGAAGCGCTGTGCGCCGGAACCGCCCCCACCCCGGCCGTCCGCAACGCGATACGTGCCAGCAGCGTGCCATGACATTCGTATGAAAAAGGGCCCATAGTGTCCGTAGTCGGCCGGCCACCAGTCCTCAGATTGCGTCATCAGTGCGTCGACGTCCTTCGTTATGGCATTGAAGTCGAGAGCTTTGAACTCCTCTGCATAATCGAAATCCTTGTCCATTGGATTTGCGTCGGGATGATTCTGACGGAGGATACTAAGATTCAACTGGTTCGGCCACCAGTGTTGGTTCGCCGTTACCCCGCCCACCTGATACCCAGTATGCATGACCGGACACTTCGGCGTTGACGATTGATCGCCGGTGGCGTTCGCACCGTGGCTTTCGTTACTCATTGCTCTACTTACTCTTTTAAGATTTTACGGTACTCAATTGTTGAAAGACTGACTCAGCCGACGAAGAATTATTCGCCGTCGATCCAACGAATGGTGTCCGTGTAAACAGGTAGTGTCGCAGGACTCTGATAGATCTCCTCAGCAAATGAGTCAGAACGTTAAACCGCAGCGATTCTGCGTTCTGTGAGAACGAATAATTATGCCATATATCTTTCGATTTAAAGGACGATTTCTATCGAACACGGCTGTGGATACTCGACCGTTTGACCGGACCAAATTTTCGACTGTCAGTCGAAGCTGAACGATTGTCACCCAGCACTACGAACTCATCGTCTCGAAGCCACCACGTTTGGCTCTCTGTAAAATCCGGGCAGTAAGCGAACGAATCCTCAACCAACTCACCACCCACGAACAGCTTACCGACTTTCAAAGCTACCTCCTCGCCCGGTAATCCAACAATTCTTTTTAGAATCCAATGTCCAGAAAATCCTGGCTCTTCTAACCGCACCACATCGAACCGTTGGGGCTCTCGCAGACGAAAGCCAGCACGCACTAAAACCACCCAACTACCATCACCTATAGCAGGCTCCATGCTCTCGCCGTTCACTTTAAACAATTCAACTGAAAGCAACTCAATTAGTAGGTTTATTAGGTAATTCAACTGAGAATATCGGTTCTACGTGTTAGATTTGTCTGGCATATTGACAGCAGAAACTTTGGCACGACTTGTGGCAGCTTGTATTTTCCGCCAGAGTTGCACAATTACCAGTGCTTTTTTCGAGGAGAAAACTCATGTTACGAACAATTTCAAGAATTGCCGACCGGCTACTCCCCGTCGGTACAGTCGATGCACACTGTGACATCCCGTGTGGCATTTACGACCCACGTGACGCCATTCAGGCAGCACAGACAGTAATCCGAATGACCGAGCTTATCGAAGCAATGGGCGTACCGACAACCGTTCAAGACCACAACTCGTTCAACCGATACGTTGCTGTCAAAGAAGAGCATGCAACCAAGGCCAAGAACGATATCGTGATTATCTGGACTGACTACTTCAAGCCAGAACATCTTGCAGCACACCCTAACCTTCACACCAAGGTCTGGGAAGCTTGCAAGCTCGGTTCGCAGGTAAAGCAGCACGTCGACATGGACGCAGCAGTTGCCTTCAAAGCAGCTCTCGAAGAAATCGGCGCAGCTTTCGCTGATACCAAGAAGTAAAAGCGTTCCGAAAACATAGACTGTTCGAAAGGGGTCAGATTTCGCTGGCCCCTTTCTAGTTAACTAGTTCGGATTACGTTATCCTGCCCCGGTTGTATCGATCACTCTTACTCTCGTTACCTGAAAGAATCACATTTGCATATCTACGAGCTCGATACTCCGTCAGTCGTAATCGACGTCGATGTACTTGAAAAGAACATCAACGATATGGCCGATCACTGCAAGAATCTCGGCATCACTCTTCGTGGACACACGAAAAGCCACAAGAATCCAGAAATCGCCAAAATGCAGGTTGCAGCGGGATCGAAAGGGATAGTCTGCCAAAAACTTGGCGATGCTGAAAACATGGCCCGAGCAGGACTCGACGACATCCTGATGACCTACAACATCGTAGGCAATCAGAAAGTTCGCCGACTCGTCAATCTAGCCGGCTTTCGACGCATGACCGTCACCGTAGATTCACTCGCCGTTGCAGCAGGCATTTCCGAACAAGCGGCTACCGAAGGAGTGACAATCGGCGTACTCGTCGAATTCGATTCAGGTGGTAATCGCACCGGTGTTCAATCTCCGGCTGCTGCGGAAGAACTCGGCAAGCAAATACAACAACTACCGGGACTAAAACTTCGCGGCCTAATGACCTACCCAAGTCAAATATCGTCAAAACGTCTCGTCGATGAAACGATCGACAGATTCAAAAAAGCGAATCTCCCTCTCGACATCATCAGCGGAGGTGGCACCGGCGAGGAATGGGAATCGAAAGAACTTGGATTCACCGAACATCGCAGTGGATCGTACGTGTATGAAGGACTTAGCCGTATTAAAGGCGCAGGCGACGGAAGTGATTTGTCCCCCGAGCGATGCCCTCTCCGCGTCGTGACAACCATAGTCAGTGTGCCCACCAGCGATCGACTAATCGTCGATGCAGGCATGAAAACCTTCCGCTTGTTTCCAAGCATGCCCTACGGACTAATCCTCGACGACCCAGAATTAAAATTCTCGGGAATGTCGGTTGAACACGGGCACATAGATAGCACCGGAACTAACCGTAAATTCTCAGTCGGCGACAAGCTAACCGTCATCCCCACGTATCAAGAAGGCGTCACGAATCTCCACGACGAAATCGTATGGATAAGAAATGATCAAGTCGAACACGTTTGGCGCAACGAAGGTCGCGGCAAGGTCAAATAGTTCAAAGCCCACGGCCAGAAAATGATCCCGATTCCACCGGTCATGGTCAGACTCTTGTCTGATCATGACCACCCCCCGATAGCGTTTATTATTTAGGATTTGTGACCAACCGCAGGCTTGGCATAATTGCCTTCCTTCAATTCAGCCAGTATCTGGTTTTTGAACTGCATATGCTTGAAGGGGGGGGGGAGGCAGTATTTCTGCCAATTAGGAAGTCTTTTGCTGGTAGGTTCAGCCTTGTTTGCCCGATATTCGTAAATGTCGTATGCTCCAGAAAATCTACGAGGACATCGTAGTTTTAGTAACTTTTGTTACATGGATGCTGTTCCGTTACCGATGCACGTTACATATTACGGAGAAAATATAATGTCTTTAATTACCTCACAGGGAAAGCATGGGCTTAGTCCTATTGCCAAATGGTCTTTGATCATTTCTCCTATTCTTTACATGGTAGGTGGAATGTTGCTTACCGGCGGTGAGTTTGGACTTTGGGGAAATAAACTGGTTGGCGCCATAACTGCTCAGGGCGAAACTGCCAAAATCGGAGCGGTGCTGAGTGTGATTGCTGGAGCGCTTTACGTTACCGCATTGATGGGTTTGGCTCGGATTACTCCTCAAGAAAATATGGCGCTTGCTCGTATGCAAGTTGCCACAATGGGCACTGCAATTTTAACGGCGATATTCATTGTGTGGAGCGGAATCGCCATGGCAATCGCCGCTGGTGGTACTGGTGCAGATGCTGGTTCGCTACTTGTTGGAATTGATGCGGCCGCAGCAATATTGTTTTTCTTGGTTCTTATACCACTATCCGGCGGATTTCAACGCGGTGGGATTGTAAACAAGAATCTCGCATGGGTTGTACTGGGGATCGGAGTTCTGGGATTCATCGCTAGCGTTGTTATGGGTGCGAACGATGAGACAGGAAAAATGATCATCTCGGTTCTTCAAGGAATTTACGCATTAGTAGGATTTATAATAGGGATAATGCTGGTGAAGGCGGAAGGCTAAATCTTTTCCTTGAAAATAAAGCCCCCCGTATTTTAAAATAGGGGGCTTTATTTTTTTCTAGTAAATCCACAAAAGGTCTTTTTATTAGAGCTCAGATAAACAGTTTTAAAAAAGTTGTAGTAGGGCTTTTACAGTCTACAAAAAGGCTGGATTTTTCAAATGTCTTACTGCAATCACATATTTGCGAATTGAATACATCCTAGGCTTTTCGTAAATTCGGATTGGACTGGTCGTCATTCATTATTAAATTAGAGGAACAGATCAAATATGACTTCAGAGAGTAAATATTGCGTTACGTGTGGAGAGCCGATCAATATCAACGCTGAAATATGCCCGAAATGTGGCGTCCGCCAGATGCCTGTCCCCGAAAATTTAAACGCTAGTCCTAAGTCATTTGTTGCGGCACTGATTCTTGTTGTGCTGCTCGGCGGATTAGGTGTTCATAGGTTCTATGTCGGAAAACCTGGTACCGGTATTCTCATAATTTTGACACTTGGTGGATTTTTAGGAATTTGGCCTTTAATTGATTTGATATTGATCGCGACTGGTAACTTCAAGGACAGCAACGGATTGAAAATCAAACCTTAGAAATCTGACAAACAGTCAAAATAAACTTGGCTCAACGTAAAACTACTGCAATAAGCACTGAAGGCAGCCCGTGGGATGTTGCTTGGGCTGCTGTGTATTTAGCGAGTGATGAATCACGCTGGATGACTAGATCTGTTGTGACAGTTGACGGAGGATCGTCGATGTTATCTCGGAGCGCGTACACGGATGAAAAAATCTGTTAACCGGTATGTTGTTCTACCGGATTTTGTCTGAAATTTGGATTGGCAGGGCGAGTTATTAAATTCTTTGTTGGAGATATATCTATATGACTAAACTGCGGAGACGGCTTGAGGGTAAAGTGGCGATTGTCACAGGAGCCGGAACTCGTGGTGCAGGAATTGGCAATGGCAGAGCGACGGCTACTTTGTTTGCTAGAGAAGGCGCGGAAGTTGTGCTTGTAGATGTTGAGTTGGCACATGCTGAAGAGACGCGTGCTGCCATCATCGCTGAAGGCGGAATTGCTTCAGTGTTTGAGGCTGATGTCACGAACGATGAGCAATGTAAAGAACTCGTTGAATTCACTACGACTGAATACAGGCGACTGGATATATTGGACAACAACGTGGGTAATTCTCATCGAGCGACTGTGACTGAGATAGACCCTGTTGATTGGGATTCGATAATGGAATTGAATGTTAAGAGCATGATGCTTACTTCTCGCTATGCAATTCCGGCAATGAAACAAAATGGCGGTGGATCGATTATTAACATCGCTTCGATCGCCAGTTTGAGAGCTTCGAAATCGACTGCCTACACTGCTTCTAAGGCCGCAGTGATTGGCCTGACGAAATCAATGGCTGGAGATCATGGACGAGAAGGTATTCGAGTTAACGCGATATCACCTGGACCAGTTTTTACACCTATGGTAGCTTGGCGATTATCGGACGAAATGCGGGTACACCGTAGTAAAACTACTGCACTCGGCACTGAAGGGACCCCATGGGATGTTGCTTGGGCTGCTGTCTATTTAGCTAGCGATGAATCACGATGGGTGACCGGATCCGTTGTGACAGTTGACGGGGGATCGTCGATATTATCTCGGCACGCGTACACAGATGAAGAAATGCGTTAATCGTTCTGGGACTGTACCGAATTTTGGTTCAACACTGTTCCGCTCGATACTTCGATGGTTCACTTAACCACTGCATTTCTATAACCGTGGTACGGCTGTCGGTATAGCTTGCCCCATCTTCAGCATTAATGACCTGCCCCAAAAAAAAACGAGCTCAGTTGAAAGATCAGATACTGGATGAATTGAAGGGAGGTAGAAATGCCAAGAAAAGGTCATAGCCCGGAACAGATTTTCAACAAGCTCCGGCAAGCCGAAGTTTCTATTGCGAGTGGCAAGAGCGTCGGGCAAGCGTTGCCAAAGATCGGCGTCACTGATCACACCTATTACAGGTGGCGACGCGATTACGGTGGAATCAACCTCGATCAAGCAAAAAGACTCAAGAAGTTAGAAAAAGAGAACGCAAGGCTGAAACGGACCGTTGCCTATCTCGCCATGGACAAGCAGATCCTGAACAAGTCGAAAGCGAACTTCGGTAACAAGACGAATTGTCCTCTCCTGCTCGGAGAGGACAATTACTAATTAGAAAAAGTTGCTCGCTAGCCTAAACGCTTTCAAGAATACTGTTAAGCGTTTCGCTCGGACACATCGCAGCCGTCAGCAAGTCTATGTCGCCCTTGAAGTAGCCGCCAAGATCTTTCGTAGAACCCTGCGACGCATCAATCTCGGCGATGATCTTCGCTTCATTATCAGCCATTGCAGAAGCAACCAGACCAAAACGCTTTGCGATGTCCGCGTCCTCCGACTGCGAAGCAAGCGCCTGCGCCCAGTACATCGTCAGATAGAACGTCGAACCACGATTGTCCATCTGGCCAACCTTTCGTGAAGGAATTCGGCCGTGCTGCAGATATTTCCCCGTGGCCGCATCCAGAGCGTTTCCAAGAACACTGGCGCCTACATTGCCGAACTGCTCGCTCAAGTGCTGAAGCGACGCCGCTAGAGCCATGTATTCGCCAAGTGAATCCCAGCGAAGATGCCCTTCTTCTTCGAACTGCTGCACATGCTTGGGCGCAGAGCCACCAGCACCGGTCTCGAACAGGCCACCACCGTTCAACAAAGGCACAACGGAAAGCATTCGAGCACTCGTTCCAATCTCAAGAATTGGGAACAAGTCGGTTAGATAATCTCTCAGCACGTTTCCAGTAACCGAAATCGTATCCTCGCCCTTTCGAATCCGGTCCAGAGAGAGTTGCATAGCATCTTCAGGCGTCAGAATTTGAATTTCAAGCCCGTCGGTCTCTTCATCGACAAGATATTTTTGTACCTTGGCGATCACTTCGGCATCATGTCCGCGAGAGCTATCGAGCCAGAAGATGACCGGTGCACCTGTTGCATGGCCTCGACGAACTCCGAGCTTTACCCAGTCCCGAATTGCAATATCTTTAGTCTGGCAAGCACGCCATATGTCACCCTGTTCAACGTCGTGCGAAAGAAGCACTGCGCCCGAGCTATCAACGATTCGAACGGTTCCAGCGGAAGCCATTTCGAACGTCTTGTCGTGCGACCCGTACTCCTCAGCCTTCTGCGCCATGAGTCCAACGTTCGGCACGCTGCCCATAATTGCAGGATCGAGCTTGCCGTGAGCTTGGCAATCCCTAACCGTCACATCGTAAATACCTGCGTATGTGGAGTCTGGAATGACAGCCTTCACGTCCTGAAGCTCATTGTCTTTATTCCACATCTTGCCGGAATCTCGAATCATCGGTGGCATCGATGCGTCGATAATCACGTCGCTCGGCACATGCAAGTTCGTAATTCCCTTGCTCGAATCGACCATCGCAATGCCGGGGCCGTTTGCGAAGTCGTTTTCGAGATCGGAAAGAATCGTGCCTTCGGGATCTCGAATCAATCCCGAAAGCTTGTTCAGCACATCGCCAAGACCATTGTTAGGATTGGCGCCGAGTTCGTTGATTTCAGGCTCGTGATTAGCGAACAGAGTTGAGAAATATGTGCGAACGCCATGCCCGAAGATGATTGGGTCGGAAACCTTCATCATGGTCGCCTTGAGGTGAAGCGAGTAGAGGACGTTCTGCTCTTTCGCGTCTTTGACCTGTGCGCTGAAGAAGTTCACGAGTGCTTTCTGGCTCATGAACGTAGCATCGAGCACTTCGTCCGCCAGTAGTGGCAGCGAAGCCACAAGTGTCGTAGTTTCACCTCTCTTGGAAACGTGCTCGACCTTGGCAGTAGTGTCAGCAGCAATCGTAACCGACTTTTCGTTGTGGAAGAAGTCGCCGTCCGACATTGTCGCAACGTGAGTCTTCGAATCACCTGGCCAGTCGCTTGCACGAGGCGGATTCGCCTGTGCGAAGTCCTTCACAGCCTTCGGAGCACGTCGATCCGAATTGCCCTGTCGCAAAACGGGGTTCACTGCGCTTCCCATCGCCTTGCCGTATCGCGCCTTGGCGTCACGTTCAGCGTCAGTGCCAGGATCGTCCGGGTACTCAGGAATTGCGAACCCAAGTGACTGCAACTCGGCGATACAAGCCTTCATTTGAGGAGTCGACGCAGAAATATTCGGAAGCTTGATGATGTTCGCTTCAGGAAGTTCAACAAGCCGACCCAAATCTGCAAGATCGTCGTCTACAGCATTTTTTCCAAGCACTTCAGGGAACTGCGCTAGCACTCGCGCTGCAAGAGAAATATCACGTGTTTCAATCTCCACACCAGCCGTTTTAACAAACGCCCGAATTGCTTTGAGGAACGCATGCGTCGCAAGCGCAGGTGCTTCGTCGGTCCACGTGTAAATGATTGAAGGTGATTGGGTCATGAGTTGTGCTATCGAAACTGCCATGGAACGGCGCGTATATGTGGTTCAAACAGCGATCAAGTATAAGACTTTATTTTGTTCACCAGCCGCACTAAAACCTATATTGTCTCCACGACGACGGTTTCTTGAAGAGTCAATCGGACGTCAGGGTCAGAAAATTAACCAAAACAATGGTTCATTCAGTAGCCACATTTTCCATGGAACAAAAAACAGCCTTTCGTTCGTCACTATTAATACAGACCAAATTAACAGGTATATAGCAGACTCGACGAAACCGAAAAGAATCACATACACCGACTTTTGATCGTAAGTTCCATCGCTGCACTCCCAATTGTCGCGGCAGCATATACCGATCAATCTAAGGAAATAATTTTTCTACCGCAGAACCTACCCAGATCGTTCCTGCACCAACAGAAGCACCGACCGTATAACCAATAGCGGTACTAAGCACAGCGACTCCAGTCCCAACGAACACTCCCACTGCCACACTGGTTCCTCCGACATTTACCGCCGTTCGAGTAACTGAAATCCCGAACACCGATTCATTCGAGTCGAATAACAAAGGATGGATCACAGGATTTACCACAGAATATAGACACCTTCCAGACGGACTTGAAGGCAAGGGTATTTACATTCAGTGCCACAACCAAAGCGACGATTTGTTCATGTACTTGAAGAAGAAAATCACCCGCCTCAAGGCCAACACCGATTACGAGGTTCAGCTCCCAATCGATCGCAGTAAATGTTCCAACCACAATGATGGGAATCGGCGGTTCGCCAGGCGAAAGCGTCTACGTCAAAGCAGGCGCATCTACCGACCTGCCGGTGGTTTCAGACGACGACACAGGGGCATCAGTCAAGCGAGGACTCCGAGATGTTCTCTATCGGAAATGTCTCCAACTTCGAAGTGGTGGGTAGCGAATACCGGATCAAAACACTCGAAAACAGAGGGCGCACAGTCACCGTATCAAGTGATGAATTCGGTCAACTATGGCTAATCGTGGGAACCGATTCCGGATTCGAAGGGCTTAGGACTTTCTACTACAGTCCCATCGAATATCAACTAACAATCGTCGAGTAGTCAAGCGGGCAAGCGAACTGATTGCAGAACTACCACCAAATTTTGCGAAACTATACGACAGTTTGATGGGTCGAAATTCAACTCAACTTACGATATCCGAATATGTCGTAAGTCGTAAGTCTGGAATAATTCACTGGTTCAGGATTTGAAAAATCCCACGTCGTCAGAGATGTACTCTTCTCGAATTGGTGACCAGATATCGAGTGCAGTGCACCCGTTCTCCGTCGCAACGACTCGGTGAGGAACATCGCCTGGAATGACGTAGTGATCACCAGTAACCAATAGCCGCTCCGACTCTCCAACGTAAAACCAAGCCGCCCCTTCAAGCACCCTCCCGCACTGTTCGTGCGGGTGCGAATGCTCAGGAACCTCGGTGTCGGCATCAATATCGATGATGCCCATCATGATTTTCTCGCCCCACATCAGTCGAGCGTACACGCCGGGAAGAAGCTCGCGCTTCTCAACATCACTCTCACTATAGAAGTACTTTTCAGGAAGCATCCTGTTACCTCACCGACTCGGCGTAGACTTATCCGTGCGACCCGGTCTTACGGCTAATAGCAGCCTCTGCGACAGGACTTATCACCTGCTCAATATCGATATTCAACAGCGCAGGACCATCGTGATCGAACGCACGTTTCATTGCACCTTCGACGTCTTCAGCCTTCGTGACGTGCTCACCGTAAGCACCTAGACCTTGAGCCATGATGTCGTAACGAGTCGGCAGCAGATCAGTCCAAACAGGACGACCATACAGACCTTTCTGAATCTGCCAATCGATGCCCCAAATCGAATTGTTACCAACCATCATCTTCACCGGCAGCTTGTGGCGAACCATCGTATCGATTTCCATACCGTTGAACCCTAGCGATCCGTCACCGTTTACTAGAACAGTTTTACTATCCGGAAGGGCAACCTGCGCACCAAGGGCATAAGGCAAAGCGACGCCAATCATGCCGAAACTTGACACGTTGTGGAACCGGTAAGGATCGTTACGCTTGATCGAAGCACGAAGGAAGTGGCAATAGTCACCACCGTCGAACGTCACGTGCGTGTCATCGTCGATAAATTTCTGAAGCGTGTTCGAAACATGCATCGGGTGTATCGGATTCTCGACCTTGCCTAGCTCGGCAAGACCTTCATGCCACTCATCAAACGCCGTTCGCAGTCGCGTTACCCACTCAGTTCGCTCTTTCCAAGTTCGCTTTCTAGCAGCATCAGCCATTTGCGAAACTACTGGCCCAACATCGCCAACGATTCCAACAGCAACAGTACGAGCACGGGCCACCTGAGCCGGTGAAGGATCGACAACTACGAACTTCACATCGGCGGCAAACGGTGGGTTTCCGCCAAAGCCGTTCGTGTAGTCAAGTTTCTTACCAAGCATCAACACTACGTCGGCATCTCCAACGTTCTTCACAGTCAGATTCAACGGTTGGTAGCCGAGTCCCATTGAGTATTCGTGCGAATCTGGAATCAACGCCCTCGCAGAATCTTCCGAGAAGAACGGAATACGCAGCGTCTCAATGAGTCGTTGAACTTCTGCTGGCAACGCCGTTGCCCCAGCAGATGAACCAGCGAAAATCACAGGACGCTGTGCAGAACTCAGAACATCAAGCGCACGTTCGATCTGAGCAGGATCACCAAGAACATTCAATGGCGTTCCGTATTCGTTGGGTGCGTATCGAGCGGCTTCTGCATCGTCCACTTCTGCCATCTGGAAATCATGCGGAATCGTCAGGTGAACTGCCCCCTGCCGGCCGCTCAAAGCCGTTCGAAAAGCCAGCGCAACATATTCAGGAATTCGTGCTGCTGTAGGCACATCCCATGCGCCTTTGGTGATGTGTCGCGCTGCACCGATCTGGTCGAACTCTTGCATCGCCCCACGACCCATATTTGCCGATTCCGCAGAACCAGCAATGTTGATCAACGGAGCTTCGGAGTGCATGGCATTCGCGAGCGCAGGCAATGCATTAGCGTGGCCTGGGGTGGTCGAAAGCATGACTCCACCCTTTTTGAGAATCCTTGAGTAGGAATCAGCAGCATGGGCAGCACCTGATTCGTGCCGGAAGTCGATCATCCGCAATGGTGCATCGAACATAGTGTCGAGCATGTGCAGAATGTGGTCGCCAGCGATACCAAAGACGGTATCAACGCCCTCAGCTCGTAGTGCGCGAATTAGAAGATCACTACCAGTAGTCTTAGCCATATTTCTCGAGTGCTTTCGTTTTTTTAGGGCAGATCATCGTTCGCCATAAGGAGTCGTGATCACATTGTTCATGGCCGCCCCACTCCTGAAGTCACAAACAGTTGAAAAGATTAGCACCTGATCGAGTGGTACGCGGTGTGACTAATCGATCGACGGAACCAACAAATCCATCAGCTCGTCGACAGCCATCGACTCAACTGCTTGTTGATCTGTGAACAGCTTCACCAATTTCTCGACCCTAGGGGTGTCTAACTGAGTCGCTATATTGGCACGGAATTTGTCGAGTAGTAGCGGCTTGGAATCTTCTCGTCGGCGACGGTGACCAATTGGATATTCGACTACCACGTTTTCTGTAGTCGATCCATCCTTGAACCGCACTTGGACTGCATTTGCGATCGAACGCTTGTCAGAATCGAGATACTCATCCGTAAATCGCTGATCGTGTTTCATCATCATTTTGTCGCGCAGTTGGTCAACACGCGGATCTACCGCTACTTCGTCCTCGTAATCTTCAGCGGTGAGCGATCCTTTCAGCAACCCGATGGCGGTCATGTACTGAATACAGTGATCTCGGTCTGCTGGATTATTCAGGGGACCGGTCTTATCGATGATTCGAAGTGCAGATTCTTGCGTAGTGATTATGATTTCTTTGATATCGTCTAGGCGGGAAGCAACTTCCGAATGAAGTTCAAAAGCACACTCAACCGCAGTCTGTGCGTGAAACTCTGCCGGGAACGAAACTTTGAACAAAATGTTCTCAATCACGTACGCATCGAGATCGCGTTCGAGGGTGATCTCTTTCCCCTTAAACCAAACATCTTGGAATCCCCAACCGGGAGCCGTTAGTGCTGATGGATATCCCATTTCACCAGCCATAGCGTTCAAGCTAAAGCGAACCGCCCTGCCAAGCGCATCACCTGCCGCCCATGATTTGCGAGAGCCGGTGTTTGGCGCGTGGCGATAAGTCCGCAATGTAGCGTCGAGCCAGGCATTCGAGACTGCATTTTCAACCTGCTTGACGTCGCCACCAAGCATCGCCGTAACTACGGCAGTCGAAGCAACCTTCACCAACAACACGTGATCGATGCCAACACGATTAAACGAATTCTGGAGCGCCAATACTCCCTGAATCTCATAAGCCTTGATAGCGTATTCAAGAACTTCTAGCACGGACATCGGTTGATTGAATTCCGACCTAGCAACTCGACTCAAGTGATCTGCCATAGTCAAAATGGCACCGAAATTATCCGACGGATGCCCCCACTCAGCGGCAAGCCAAGTGTCGTTGAAATCGAGCCAGCGAATCACAGCGCCTGTATCGAACGCAGCTTTTACTGGGTCCAGTTGAAATCCTGTGCCCATCACCCGGGCACCGTTCGGGACAACCGTTCCTTCTACGTCGGGCCCCAGCAGTTTCCTGCAAGCTGAGTAGTCCATCGCAAGTAACGCACAGCCGATCGAATCCATCAGCGTGAGACGAGCGGTATCGAGTGCCAGAACCGAATCTGGCTTGTAGTTGACTGCATAGTCAGCAATCGTAGCTATCACGGAGTCGGTTTGGCGAGCCTGATCCTCTGGCACTATCCCCGCTCCTCGACGCTCACGTACGAACGCGGTTCAGGACCGGTGTAGTCGGAAAGAGGACGAATCAGTTTGTTGTCTGCCCGTTGCTCAATCACGTGCGCTATCCAGCCTGATGTTCGAGCGATCACAAAGACCGGCGTGAACATCGCAGTTGGAATGCCGCACATGTGGTAGGCGGTGGCTGCGTAGAAATCTAGATTCGGGTGCATTCCTTTTTCTTGCATCATCACAGTTTCGATCCGTTCAGAAATATCGAAAAAAGACGTATTTCCAGCAGCTTCAGAGAGTTCTTTGGCAAGCTGTTTTACGATCGGAGATCGGGGGTCACCGTTCTTGTAGACCCTGTGACCAAAGCCCATCACAAGTCGCTTTGCTGCCAGCATGTGAATCATCGATTTCTCGGCATCCTGCGGAGAATCGAAGGACGAAACAAGCTCCATCGCTGCCTCGTTAGCGCCGCCATGAAGCGGGCCTCGTAAAGCGCCAATCGCACCGGCAATTGCCGAGTATGTGTCGCTAAGTGTCGAGGTGATCACACGCGCAGTAAATGTCGACGCGTTGAATTCGTGTTCAGCGTACAAAATCAACGTCGTGTCGAGCGCTTTTCGCTTCAACGGGGCTGCCGGTTTACCCGACATCAAACTAAGGAAGTGGCCAGCAACGGTATCCTCGTCCGACTCCGTCTCAATTCGTTCACCGCGTAGGTGAAATCGATACCAGTACGCCAACATCGATCCGAAACTTGCGGTAAGACGATCGCCAATGGCAATAGCCGTCCGCCCATCCTGGCCTTCGGTCTCCAAAGTCCCCAAAAGCGAAGTACCGGTTCGCAGAACGTCCATAGGATGAGTCGATGCCGGTAATGCCTCCAGCAAAGTCTTTAGCGCATCAGGAAGTGATCGTAAGTCGGCAAGTTTTTTCTTGTAAGCATCGAGCCCACGCTGGCCAGGAAGTTTGCCGTAGATAAGCAAATAGGCGACTTCCTCGAAAGTCGAATTGTCTGCCAGATCGGTGATCGAGTAGCCGCGGTAGGTGAGTCCAATGTCTTCCTG
Organism: Chloroflexota bacterium; assembly: GCA_018673955.1. GTDB lineage: Bacteria > Chloroflexota > Dehalococcoidia > Lucifugimonadales > Lucifugimonadaceae > Lucifugimonas. The sequence continues at coordinate 29,653 of JABHBJ010000039.1, forward strand.
CCCTACTGTAGAAATAGCCGAAGACCCCGCCGTAACCCCGTTCAATCCTGATGATGTCATTTCGATAATTCCTGTTGGTAGACCTAGTTTGCCGACTCGTGGTCAGACTCAGCTTCGAAAAGCTCGTCCAACTTCGATTCGTAAATGTGATATTCGAGATATTCGTACAGTTCTGCTCGGGTTTGCAGATCACCGATGATCGCCTTCTGCGTACCTGCGGCTCGGATCTCGGTAAGAGCATTTTCAACTGCTTTGTTCGCAGCCCGGAAAGCTGTGAGCGGGTAGAGTGCGATATCAACGCCAACGCTGCTCAATTGTTCGATGGTGAACGCAGGTGTTTTGCCAAATTCGGTGAGGTTTGCCAGAACTGGAACGCCAACCGCTTCTTTGAATTTTCGGAAATCGCCTAGCTCAGTAACCGCCTCGGCGAAAATCATGTCGGCGCCTGCTTCGACGTATGCAACCGACCGTTCGATCGCAGCGTCGACGCCTTCATTGGCGATAGCGTCGGTTCGTGCCATCAGAACGAAATCGTCGTACGCTTTGGCATCGGCAGCGGCTTTGAGACGATCACACATCTCAGCCGTAGACACGATTTGCTTGCCGGGACGATGCCCGCATCGCTTCGCTTGAATTTGATCTTCGATATGAACCCCAGCCGCTCCAGCACGCGCCATCTCTTTCATTGTTCGGGCAATCATGAACGCTCCGCCCCAACCTGTATCCACATCGACCAACAGAGGTAGCTCTGAGGCAGCCGTAATTCGACGCACATCTTCGAGAACATTATCGAGCGTGGTCAGTCCCAAATCAGGAAGACCGTACGAGGCGGTGGCGACGCCCGATCCCGAGAGGTACAAAGCGTTGAAGCCAGCAGTTTTCGCCATTACAGCGTGATAGGCGTTTGTGACGCCGACCAATTGGAGCGGCGATTCAACTTGAATTACATAGACGAGCGATGTTCCGGGAAGCATTTCCATAGTCAGCAGATTATAGGTGTGATCAAGTGAACTACGGGTAGCCGTCAAAGACGAACTAGCCCCAGAAAGCGTCGTAAAAAACCAATGGCGAAACTGCCAACAGGACGAGCCCGACCACTAATCGGAGTTTAGTGGGGTCGACGTTTCCGCTCATTCTAGAGCCAGCAAACATGCCGATCATCGCCGGTACTCCGATTACTGAAACGAGAAGCCAATCGACTCGTCCACGAATAAGATGCCCAGTGAACCCTGATGATCCAACGAGTATCGTCAACGCAAGATTCGTCCCTGCAGCGAGCGAAGGCCTCATCTTGAGTACATGGATCAAAGCCGGCATTCGAAGCACACCAAGCGCCAACCCAACTGCACCGCCGATCAGCCCTATCCCGGAACCTAGAATGCTCTCGCGAGTAATTGTCTTTAGGTTGAGATCGCCTCGCCCCCCACTCGGATCATCGTTAGATTCATGGTTCGATTCTGCTTTTCCTCGTAATTCAGATGTGGCGCGAAGAATCATCGTCGTCGACGACCATATGAGTAGCAACGCAACAATTGTTAGAAGAACTGTGCGTGAAATGAAGTCTGCGTAAAGTCCACCCACGAAAGAGCCAGCGATCGCTGGAATTCCGATTACAACCACAACTCGGAACACGATTCGATTTTGAAGAATCGCCGGCCATGAACCTGCGAAAGAGCCAAGCACACTAACGAAAAGATTAGTGCTTGCAGCGATGAGCGGATCGACCCCAACAGCCGTCATGACAGGTAGCCGAACGACACCAAGGGCAATTCCGACGATTCCGCCAACTATTCCAACGATCAAAGACATGATCGCCAGTCCGGTCAGCTCTACCCCAGATAGATCAGATCCAGTCAGAGCAAGAGTCATCACGCCGTCACCCATTAGTCCGTCACCTCGTGATTAGGTGTAGCCAGACGTTCCGATAGAACGCTTAACTGGCAACAACAGTCTGAGGGCTCAGACTCGAATTCAGGCACTTCGTCTTCTTTACAACTAATCTGTATCTGTATAGGAATCGATTTTATACCCGCCCCGTGACGGTGCAATAGCTCGATTGACCAGAATTATTTACCGATGAGATCGAGGCTTTCGAGCAGGCTGTCGACTTCTTTGTAATGTTCGGCATCAGGTTTAAGCGCTGGGTGACGAGCGAAATCAGACCCCGGCGAAAATATTCCACGCCGAACCATGATGTGCTTGTAAATCCAGTTAGCGAATCCCTGACCCTGAGCGAGCATCCCAAACAATGAGGCGTGTCGACGCATTTCAGCATTCGCTGTGTACTCATCGCCAGCTTGGAACGCATCCCAAACGCGAACGAACATGTCGGGCAAAGTCGATCCAGGCATGGTTCCAACCGAGCCTCGTTTGAACTCCTCAACGGCAAACGTACCACCGGCACCACCGAACAAGACCAACCCAGTTCCCTTGGCAAGCTTTTGCGTTTCACCCATTCTTGGGATCGTCGGAGGAGTTTCCACCTTGATGTAACAAAGATTCTCGTGACGCTTGGCACATGCCACCGCCATAGCTGGCGGTACTGGAGCGGTATTTTGATCCTGTAGGAAAATTGGAAGCGAAACCGATTCTGCGATTTTTCCGAAGTATTCGATGTTTTCTGAAGCTGCGACAGGGATGAATGAAGTAGGTCGAATCATCAGTGCGTCGGCACCTAGTTCTTCCGCACGTTTTGAGTATGCGATTGCCACATCAGTGCCCTCGCCTCCCGTGTTCATCACTATTTTGACTCGACCGTTCGCAATTCGAACCACAGTGCTAAGAATGAGGTCACGCTCTGCTTCTGTGAATTTATAGATCTCAGTAGCTACCGCTATTCCAAGACCGTGCACTCCCTTGCCAATCATCCATTCGACCTGATTTTCGAGGTCGTCCATCACCAGTTGGCCTTTTTCGTTAATAGGCGCGGAGAGAATCGGATACACACCATTCATTGATCGATCTGGCATGCTTCGAAATCTCCAATAAATAGCCGAAAGCGAAATTGAACACCTGAACAGGCGAATGCTGCTCCCTTATGAAGGGGATAGTCGCATCCCTCACGCAGGAACGCAACAGAATAACCCATCCTACGAGCTAAAGTTCAGTTTGAAGTTAGATTCGCATCATCGTCAAAATAAACGTCTAAAGCATCGTTTCGACGATAGCGAGTAGAACACCTGCGACAGTGGCTGTGCCGATTACTCCGGCAACGTTAGGTCCCATTGCGTGCATCAACAAGAAATTCCCGGGGTCTTCTTTTTGACCCATATCCTGTACAACTCTGGCAGCCATAGGCACCGCCGAAACTCCAGCTGCGCCGATCATCGGATTGATCTGATCTTTACTGACGAGGTTCATCAATTTGGCGAGCATAATTCCAGCCACAGTTGCAGTCATGAACGCAAACAGACCAAGTAGGAAGATTCCGATCGTTTCTGGCTGTAAGAAGATATGCGCGGGCATTGTCGATCCGACTGCGAGTCCCAACAGAACAATCACCGCGTTCATCAGGGCATTTTCAGTAACGTCGGCTAATCGTGGAACAACACCCGAAACCTTTATCAGATTGCCAAGCATGAGCATCCCGATTAACGGCGAAGCAGATGGAACCAAAACACTGATGATGATCGTTGTTAGAACAGGAAACAAAACTTGAGTTCGCTTGGAAACCGGCGTTGCCGAGTATTCCATTCGAATCAAGCGCTCTTTCTTCGTGGTCAGCAGCTTGATGATAGGCGGCTGGATGATCGGAACTAGTGCCATGTACGAATACGCAGCAACCGCTGTTGCCCCCACGATGTCACGAACCTCAACGTTCGGCAGCGATTCGCCTAGCTCTCGCATACGAGTGGCGATGAAAATAGTTGTCGGACCATCCGCACCACCGATGATTCCAATAGACGACGCTTCAAGAAGTCCGAACTCGAAGAAATCGGTCATTCCCAGTAGCAGCGCTCCTAGAAGCGCTACAAAAACACCAGCCTGAGCCCCCGCGCCAAGCAACAGGGTTTTCGGATTCGAAAGCATCGGACTAAAGTCCGTGGCTGCACCGACTCCTAGGAAAATCAATAACGGGAAGATGTCCGTTTCCATGCCGACGTTCTGGAATGTTCTCAGAAGACCTGCAGGTTCACCGTCGCCGCCCTCTCGTATGAACTCACCAAGTGGGAGGTTGGCGAACAAAATCCCCATCGAAATCGGAACCAGCAATAGCGGTTCTTTTTTCTTGGCAATCCCGACCCACAACAACGCACCAGCAATGGCCCACATAAGGATCATACGAGGCTCTTCGCCTATTGCCGTGAAGCCTTCCCATAGCGCCGCAAACTCAGTCGACATAGAGACTAAGCCTGTGCGATCTCGGCCAGTGTCTGGCCGTGCTGAACCACGTCACCTGCAGCGACCAACACAGCCGAAACTGTACCGTCGATCGGTGAAGCAATCGTGTTTTCCATTTTCATAGATTCAAGTATCAGAATTGGCTGGCCCTTCGTAACAGTTGCACCTGTAGTCACGTTTACGCTAACGATTTTGCCGGGCATTGGTGAACGAACAACTCCGTCTCCACCTGATGTAGGAACAGCTGGTCGAGATATGGCTTGTGGAGCGGGAGCTACCGTTTTTGGTGCACTGATAGAAGGGGGATCAGGAGTAGACGGCGCTACCGCATCTGGGATTTCGACCTCGTAGGTCGCGCCGTCGACTGATACTTCCACAGGAGATGTCGAAATGTCGCCAACCTGAACGTCGTACGTCTGGCCAGCGATCGTAATTTTGTAATTCTTAGTAGCCACTAATTGCGCCTCTCCCGAGCGCCGGTTGAACTAGACCCTAGTACCCGCATTCTTCCACTTTGCAACCATGACCCAGCTGTATTGCCGGCTCTAGAAATAGCTGGACCTATCGAAGTTCCTTGTGTCTCAGAAAGAGCAAGCGCCACAGCGATGGCAGCTACTTGCTGACCTGTGATTTTGCCGTCAGCAACAGGAGCAGGAGCAAGCACAGTTGCCGGAACTACCGATTCAGCAGAAGCAGCAGCCTTCTGGGCCAACTTTTCATCAAGCAGACTTATGCCTTTAATCGACAGTGACAGAATCGCCAACACGGCAAAAACAATGCCCATTCCGACAAGGCTCAGCGTCAACCCGTCGTTTAGCAGATCTTGATCGAACGTGTCAGTGCTCCCTAAAGCATTCGCAAAGTTATGCGAATTCGGTAATCATAGAAAAATACGATGGCTGATTCTAACAAAGGCTCTCTACCCAGCGGGGGTATATTCTTCGACTGAAACAGGATAGGTATTGCCTTCGACAGCAGCCAGCGCACTCGAGCCGTTATCAGCAACGCCTACCACGATGTCATCGCCATCGACTTTAAGTGAAATTTTTTCTACGATGCTCACAAGATTTTTCGGGTTGAATCGCTCACTTCTCACTGCAAGCAGTTCTTGAGATTCTTCGATGGTAATCGCCGAGAAAGTTATCTTCGTACCGGGACCTGCTTGCCCAAGCCGTGGCAGATCAACGGTCGCTACTGTAGCGATCTTGGCGTAGCCGCCCGTCGTCTGACGATCAGCGAGGAGGATGATAGGTTTTCCATCACCGGGTACTTGGATTGAGCCATTTACGACAGCATCAGACACTATGTCGTAACGACCCGATTTCGACTCGATTACCGGACCATCCAAGCGTAATCCCTGACGATTGGACTGGTCGGAAACTGTGTAAGTGGAGTTCAACAGTGATGCGATACCGCTGTCTGAAAACTCATCATCTTGCGGGCCGAGAACGATACGCACATTAATTTCGCTACCAGACGAAGTCGGGGAATCATCTTCTAGCAATAGTCCTGAAGCAACAGCGTCACTTGATTGACCTAGATATATAACGTCACCGGTAATCAAAGCACGCCCGTCGATGCCGCCGATTCCTGAAGCAAGATGGGTTGATCGCGAACCAAGCACCGGGGCAATTTCGATGCCACCTCCAACTGCAATATAAGCTCGTAGGCCGTTATTTACCAAGCCGAGTTCGAGCCGGGCACCAGCATGTACGAAGTACGAAACGCCCAGTGAAATCGGCACGTCGTCGATGGTTAGATCAGATTCGGCACCGGTGACTGCGATAACTACAGCGTTAGAAAATTCGATCTCCAGCCCACCGAGCATCACTTCAAGGCAGGCGGCATTTGAGTCGTTTCCAACAAGCAAGTTAGCAGTGTCGAGGGCATCAATATCCACAGCACCTGATACCGACACACCAAGCTGTTGAAATCCGAATCGACCTCGATCTTGTACCAGTGTCATAGGTCCGGGTTGAACAACAAGAATTGTTCGTGATGGGTTATCGGTCACGAGATTTCACCGGGACGAAACGCACTTTGGAACCAGGGGTAATCATCGAGGGTGATTTACTACTCACGTCAAACAATTTAGCCGGTGTCCTGCCGATCAACTGCCAACCACCGGGGCTCGCGTTCGGATAGACCCCGGTCTGAGATTCGGCTATCCCAACCGAACCAGCAGGGACGCTAACGCGAGGTGTTTTCAATCGGGGCATTGCGATTCTTTTATCGAGTCCACCAAGATAAGGAAATCCCGGAGCAAAACCGATCATGTAGACGCGGTAGTCGATACCTGAGTGGATATCGATAACTTCTTGAACTGACAAGCTGGCGTGTTCAGCCAGTGAGTCAAGATCTGGGCCATCATCTCCGCCGTAAACCACCGGAAGCTCGACGATCCGTGCTTGCTCAGGTTCTGTACCGGCTCGATCTTTCGAAAAATCGACTAGGTCCATCAGCCGTTCGTTCATTTCAGCGAATCCAGATACCAACGGATCGTAATTTACCAACAGTGATCGATAGGTAGGCACAAGCTCACGAATTGCTTCGATATCTGCCATTTCGAGCGTCTTCACAAGGCTATATATCTGATTATTCACGTTCGGATCGATCTCGGACCCTAGTTCGATGACAATGGCAGAATCGCCAGCCGTAACTAGCCGAGGGTACGTGGTGCTTGAAGTTTCGCTGGATGCCATCCTATTTAGCTGCGCCAAAACCAGTGACGAGCTTGTTCATCGACGTTATCTCCACACCTGCGGCTTCGAGCGAACTTCGGACTGCTGCTGCTAACTCGACAGCTCCAGCGGTGTCGCCATGTAAACAAATCGAATCGGCAGAGAAGTCGATTTCAGTACCGTCTATTGCGATCACTTTGCCTTCGGTCGCAAGTTTGAGCGACCTTTCCACAACTTGATCATGATCGTGAACAACCGCACCCGGTTGCGATCGCGGAACAAGTGTTCCTTCGGCGGTTACAGCACGATCGGCGTAGCACTCTCGCGCCACTCGCACGCCCTGTGCCCTAGCGATCGATTCCCACTGCGACCCTGCCAACACGACATGAATTAGCTCAGGATCAAACGCCTTAACCGCCAGCACTACCGCCTCAGCTACCGCTTGATCGCGAACGGCTGTGTTGTACAACGCACCGTGCGGTTTCACATGTTGCAGCTTTCGACCAGGCGTAAACGCTGCGAGTGCGCCTACCTGATAAGTAACGGCGTTTCGAACTTCCACAGGTGTCAGATCCATGTTTCGCCGACCGAAACCTGCGAGATCTGGGTACGCCGGATGGGCGCCGACACCAACACCGTTCTCTATAGCAAGATTTACCGTTTTTGCCATCCAATCGGGGTCACCCGCGTGAAACCCGGTCGCAATATTCGCAGAGGTTATGTACTTGATGATTTCACTGTCTAGCCCAAGTACATACCCCGCAAATGACTCACCGATATCGGCATTGAAATCGATCTTTCCTGTCGGACTATTCGTCAACTGTCAGCTCCATCACGTTTACAAATTGTGAATGGTATTCGTGAATACCTGCTTGCAAAGAACGTCTTGAGTCTGCCGTCAGATTGCCAGCACTTGGAGCGTAGCACAGTAGGAGATATTGTCAGGAGACATTTACACCGTCGTGATGCTTGAACAGTTTCTACATTGACTCAGCAAAAAACTAGTGGTTGTATGGCGCATTTCCGTCTCACCCCGCGTTGCAGGTAGTACGAATGCCGCTTCTTTTAGCAAGACTGCTCGGTCGAAAAAAATTCAAGTATCCTCTCGCACCACAACCCTAAATGCTCGCACTCGCAGCACGATCATCGGATTCGGCTGGGTCGTCGTAGCTATATTGTCGATCGGGCTAGTGATGTCACTCTTTAACGGAAACGATGATGATTTAGAAACAACTGAGGGATTTCCAACACCAACGCCGTTCGCTGGTCCCAAGTAGCGGAAATGAGTCTACCCGAACGGTATATGGCAGATCTTGAAGCAGGTGGTATCGACAACTACCAAATAGAAGATCTTGTAGACGATCACCGAAAAGCACTACTCTATCCGATCATCCGCATGGTGCCTTTGGGTACCAAGTTTTCGCCAGATATTCCGGGTGCGAGAGATGCGGTACGGCAAATATTCCCTAAATTGATCGCTCTTGAAGATTGGAACTACGGCGATCTGTTCTAAATGGCGTTCAACAAGGGCCTACGTCATTCACCAAAACCTGCATCAACCAGCCGCGATCATCGACGCCCCGAATGCTGCTCCAACGTGGGAAAGCCTGCCGGAGCTACTTCAAATCTAATTCCAACTGCTCACTACCCGTATTCAGGCAGCGAGCAGTCGTCAGACGTCGGACAAAAACCGTACGTTACGACCAGGGCAGGTTTACCCGCATTCCAGATTGCCAGGATTCCTGAATAGCGTCTGTGAACTCCATGTACTTCAACGAATCTGTGAAGTTCGAACGAGTCACAGGCTCAACACCTTTGATGGCATTGATGAACTCTTCCTCAACACGCCAGCTTCCGCGCTTCTCGGCCGGAACCTCGATGACATTCATGCTGGTGTCGCCTTTGCGACCACCGCTTACGACCGGATCGTTGCCGAGCCCGCTTGTTGCAATGTGAATAGTTCCTTCTGTTCCGTAAATCCAAATTTCAGTCGGCGGAACAAACGTACCCGATACGGTGGTGACCGACAGGTTCACATTCACTCCGGCACCGGTTGAGTAGATGACGTCGATCTGATCAGGAATCGTCATCGCCATTCGCGATCCGTCCCAGCCTTTACGGTGAGGGACACGAACCTGAGAATTCGCCGAAACCGATGATGCTGGGCCAATGAACCGCATCAGATTTTCGTACCAAATTCCGGTGGTCATCACGTTGTTACCCGAAAGTTCACGAATGTGACGCCAGTGAGCGTCCTGATCGGAATCAGGGAATACACTTCCGTCGGTGACCCGTGCGTTCACGTTGACGATATCGCCAACGTAACCATCAGCGATGATGTCGATCACGTGCTCTTCACATGCCATCAGGTGGGGCGGAGGAACGACCTGAGTAACTAAATCTGGATTGGCGAGTGATGCTGCCAGCATGTCACGCGCTTCTGAACCGTTCATCGCCATTCGGGCTTCAACCAGAACGTGCTTACCACTATCGAGCGCGGTTAGCGTAGTGGTGGAATGCATGTACGGCCATGTGCCAATGCACACGGCGTCGATATCTGGATCTTCAACGAGGTCGAGCCAAGTTGGGTACGCCTCGCCAATTTCATACTTGTCGGCTGCGATTTTGCTCGATTCGATCGACCTATTCGCAACTCCAACGAGCTCCACTCCCTGCTGGGCACGTAGACCAGGAATGTGGCGTAACGCGGTATTGGCACCTGCTCCGATGAAACCGACTTTTATCGTTTCGTTTGCCATCTGGCGATAATCCTCTACTGTGAATTTATATAGTTACGCTTAAGGAGACGAAAATCTGCCATGCGTAAAGAACTTAGGCTGGAATTCTACGTCAAACAGCCGATGGCACAATCTAAAATCCCCGCTAAACGCAACAATCCTGAACGAAAGCGCTAAAAATAATGTCGATGACCCCAGAATACTCAGGCACCACGGCCGCTGTTCCGAATGAAGTCGTTATGACCGGCACTGGTGTTCAAATCGCTTGGGACAATGGTCAAACCTGTACCTATCCTTATAGATATCTTCGACTGCAGTGTGCTTGCGCCGCTTGCGTCGAGGAGATGACAGGTCGACCGCTTCTGAACGTTTCTCAGGTGCCGAACGACATAATCACTGCCGATCATCTGATGGTCGGAAAGTACGCAATACAGTTTCTGTGGACCGACGGTCACGATTCAGGAATTTACCCTTACCAAATGCTTCTTCGACTTGCAGCGAACGACGATGCTGTGGTTTGCGAGGCGAATTGATGGCAGGTCGACAGCTTGATCATCGAGACGTCACGCTGCAAGCGGTTGGCGACTACGGTCGTCAGTTGGAACGGGCTATCGAGGGTTTAGAAATCAAAGAAGCGCGCTGGATGCCTACGCCCGATTCGAACCACATACTTTGGACTCTGTGGCACATGGGCCGGATGGAAGATATGTGGGGCTGGTACCTACGAGGTAAAGGCGATAGCGCATGGATCCAAGGTGGCTGGGCTAAACGCCTTGGAATCGACCCCGAACGCAATGGCGCTGGTGATTCGATCGAACTGGTTCGAGATTTTCCTGACGTATCGATCGAAGAAGTTACTGGTTATTGGAAGGCCGCAAGAGAACTATTGATTCCTTCGATTAAGTGTGTGACCGCAGACCAACTGGGCGACAAACGCCCTGAAATTTGGGAACACGCTCCCGACCGAGCACCGACGCTGCTCTGGGCACTTGGCAGAATCCCGGTTGAAAACGGCCAGCACACAGGACAAATAGCCTATATCCGAGGGCTATACGCAGCAAAATTCGAGTAGCACACTTAATGGTTAGGTGATATTTCGGACAATTTCTTTACGAAGTTTCCGATAGAAAATTTCGCCGTTGTAACTGAAAAGAATCGTGCACAAGAAATTTCTCATATTTGCAGCTGTCGTGATTTTCACATTCAGCGCTGGCTGTAATCAAATATCGTCTTCTGACGAGACCATTCGAGACGATCGTCCGGCTACCGTTACTGCGAACTTGGCAGCCACGCTCTCTTCAACGACGTTGAATTGAACTTTGATTTCAGAGGCATCAGATGTTCAATCTGCCATGAGACTATGGATGACCGAAACCGGTGAATGGCCCGAAGCACTTACGGAGCCGACTAAATAGTTCGCCACAACCGATCGGGCGCTGTCGCCGACTTGCCTGAACGCGACCACGCTAGTGCGCAGTTACACGTGGGATTCTCAGGGACTCACGGCACAACACTCCTAGCGAACTAAAACGTTGGTTTACTGGCTCCGTACGCCTGAGTTGCGTTCGCAAGGAACGACGACCGGAACTGAACACCCCATCGACCGTCTATCTTTGTGAAAATCCACAGCGTGTCGAATCCGTTGTACTCCGATCCGTCTTTGCGCTGACGTGACTGACGAATCACCAAATGTACTTTCTCCGGACCAGCCTGCGATGCGGTTACTGATTTCGTGATCGTTGTGTGCCAACCTTCAGCAATCAATGCCTTAGTCATATCGTCTTGAGGTATTTTAAAATCGTCGCTAGTGACCCAAGACTGAAATTCAGTTCCGGCGAGCCGCACGTGAGGGAAATGCATCTCGGCGATCATCGCATCCGCGTCACGATCGTTAAACGCTTGCGCCCAACGTGTAAAAGTCTCGATCGCTTCTTTTGCTGAATTGCTCAATTCGATTTCCTGTCTTTGGTTTCCACGCTTAGAAACGATCAGATATACGCCGTTGCTTGCGCACGAATCGCTAAGCAGGGTTAAGATACCCCGCCGGAACGAAGTTGTGACCACACGAATTCGGCGCTCGGGAGTAAATCGGGCATCCAAAACTGATTTTACGAATATCTATCAGAGATAAAAATGGCAAAACGAAGCGAATTAAATCTGCTACTGGAACAATTAACTTAGAAGCCCCCACATTTCTGCGAGGGCTTCTAAGTTTGGATCGAGATTGGTGATTAAAGAAGATCAGGCTCGGAAGTCAATTTGACCTTATACAGTCTGTACACCAACTTCCCTGCAGTTATATCTTCCTCGCCTGCTCCAACAGCTTGAACCCTGTTAAGCCATGTGTAGCTATCGTTAGCTGTTCTGAAAGTTGGTGCGATAGCAACTAAACCTTCACTGAGGTATGCCCTGCCACTCCACGCTGCATGGATAAAAACACCGTCATCAGTTTTCAGGGTCACCCTAGCTTCTAATAAGGCCAATCCTTCGCCAATTACAGTGGCGTTTACTGAGGCATCTTGCATAGCCATAGCAGCCTGTATATTCTCACCTTCTAAGCTAATCGAGTTGATCCCAATTGCCAACTGTGCCCCTTTACTAATCCCTTCGCCTTCTCCAGATATAACTTCTAGGAAATCTCCTAGTTCAATTCTCATCAACCCAATTTCAACTAGTTCTGCTGTCGCCATGATTCAACTCCTTAGAGTAGCTATTGCAAGGACTTAACTACGTTGCAGGAATCAGGGTAGGACATACCTGAGGCGTTGGATCTCGTAATGTCTGCCATGGTTCTCCGCCACTGCTCGTTTGCCGATTTGCAGGAGGTTACCAGTGCGGCGTGTCGGACGCCAGAATTAAGGTGGCACGTTCTCGCCTAGGAGAAAACTACCCGCATTGTGCCTTAGATGATGCCGATCTGGTTGTGGTGACTGGACACGTACGCACATAGGAAGGGCCAGAAATTGGCAGTATTAACTTCGGCACCCTGCCCCCCACCGTCTATGCAAGAACTTAGCGAGAACTAAACAAAACTTAACAGTGACTAAACCCGGCTATCGATCCTCTGCTCAAGAAACATTTGCTTGAATCTTGCCCACGCTAAGCTCAACGGATTGCGATTCGTATTCGTGCAGTAGCGGTGCACACTTTTTTGTCGTCAATTCGCCATCAATCACGGCTTAAAGTGGCTCGTAGTCGACGCGTACAAGGTCTACGGCGTCCTGCGCTGTATACGGGCTATCGGCAACGATGGCCACAACCGTCTATTGTTTGGATGAAAACTGAAAATTGCGCGCGGAATTTATGCAGGTCAACACCATCACTTAACCATTAACCCACTAAGACATACCATCCACCAATACAACCACAGCCAACTACTATCACCATCAACCACCCACATCACGGCAACATCTAGTTACACTCGTAGCCTCCAAGCGCGCTGTGTGGACGTGAGCGATCTCAGGAGATGGGTTGGGCTATGATGCGAGTCATCATGACACTAAATCGGCGAAAGATCGTAATCGGTGCGATCCTGCTCACTCTGGCCATACTTTGGGTTGAGTTGGCTGTGGGGATTTTTGGATCGCCTGTCGCTGGGTCTTAGTTGCTAAGATTCGCCCATGCCGTTGCCCCCAAGGCTTTTATTGATCACATTGATTCCATTACTTTTGGCTTGCACTGAGAGCAGTAATGATGCGATTGGCTCCCAAGTCGAGACAGCCATTGCCGAAACGATTACCGCCCATGGGACACCAACCCAGCTACCCGGGATCGAGTTTGGGCCACCTGCAACTTCAATTTTCTGTCCTGACTGCCAACTTGTGGAAGTAACTGGAGTAGTAGACGGCGACACAATCGACACCAGTATCGGACGGGTACGTTTCTTCGGAGTAGACACTCCTGAAAGAGGGGAAGGGTGCTTCACAGAGGCGAGCGAGTTCACTCGGTTGCTGGTAGGCAGCCAGGTGCGCCTTGAAGATGGTCCACGGCTCGAAGATACCTACGGTAGGCGACTCGCTTACATCTTCGACTGGTCAGGTAACAGCATCGATGTTCAGTTGATTGCGGCTGGGTTCGCTAAGGCATGGACTGGGGACGGTCAGCATAAGGATGTATTGGTCGATCTAGAAGACAGTGCCAAGGCGAATCATGCAGGCTGCCTGTGGGCGGGTTATAGCTCGACGAGCAGTTCTGACTACGACCCGACCGGACTAGATCGTGACTGTGGTGATTTCGCCACTTGGAAAGAAGCTAATGACTTCTTCATCGCCGCAGGTGGTCCGAACTCAGACTCACATCGACTGGATGGCGACCACGATGGGGTTCCGTGCCAGTCGCTACGTTGACCAAGTTTTCTTCTAAGACCACTCGGTTACTGACCGACAAAAAAGTTCGATGTTCAAAAATTTTGGTGGAAACGGTGGAAACGCGCCGGAAGGCTGAGATCATCACGGTCGCGCCAACGATTGCACTGGTAGTATTCGCCGCGACTTTGGCGTGCTCCATGGTCTTGTTGCTGTCAAAACTGCTGTCAAACGGCCCTTCGTGACTCAACAATGAGGCGCGAACCATCGACGTAAATAACGAATACCAGTAACTTTTGAGAACAAAAAATGGCAAAACGAATTAACCGAGTTATTGAACTCATCGAATCCGGCGAGCCGGTTTACTACACCGGAACCGGCGATTTGACGTACGAAAATGGACTGAAGCAGGCAAGTACATGGGCTGACTTCCTCATTACCGATTTCGAGCACCACGCCTTCGATGTTGCAGGGCTAACGGAATTCATGAGAGGACTCGTCGATGGAGGACCAACAAAAGCTGGTCACCGTACACCGGCTGTTATCTCAACACTCCCTTCCAACTGCCGAACCATCGAAGAAGTTCGAGCTAACGCATGGCAGATCAGGCAAGTCCTCTCCGCTGGCGTTCATGGAATTCTCCACACTCACGCTCGACAGGCCGACGCAGTTCGTGCGTTCATCGAAGAGTGCCGATACCCGTTCCACAAAGAAGGCCGTGAAGGCTTGGGAGAAGGTCAACGTGGAGCTGGCGGACAAAAACAGCCTGCCGAAATTTGGGGAGTAACTCCTCAGAGATATACCGAGATTGCCGACCCTTGGCCACTCAACCCAGAAGGCGAACTCTTCTTGGGTCTGAAGCTTGAAAACCAAGAATCGGCTGCAAACTCAGATGCTATTTGTCGAGTACCAGGTCTAGCGTTCGTTGAGTGGGGTCCTGGCGACATGGGAATGTCATTCGGTTTGTCTGATGCTCACGACCCACCTTACCCAGAAGAAATGAACCGAGTTCGTGAACAGATCAAGGGTGCAGCCGACCGCAACGGTCTCAAATTCCTATGCTCTTGGAACGACCCCAGCAAGGACGACGCTGGAAACATTCAGGTTCTTATCGACATGGGCGCTAACATCTTCTCCGGTGGCGGCGAAGAGAAGGCAGCCGTTGGTCGCAAAATGACCAACCGCCAGATGCCGGTGGGCTGAGCGTAGCGAAAACTTTTAACGCAAACAAAAAAAGTGGGTAGCTCGTAAGGGCTACCCACTTTTCATTTAAGTCTTATCTGACTATGAACGATTACTCTCGTCCGAGCAGATTCTTCACCGTTCCAACAACGTCGCCTGGTTGAGGCATGAATTCCTGCTCTAGGTCTCTGTTGTACGGAACCGGGGTGTGAGGCGCTGTTACACGCTTTACTGGAGCATCGAGATGGTCGAATGCCTTATCAGCGATAATCGCTGCGAACTCAGAAGACATCGACGCACGTGGGGTATCTTCATCGACGATAACTACATTATGCGTCTTTGTTACCGACTCGATAAGAATGTCCTCGTCGAACGGTGAGAGCGACATCATGTCGACCACTTCAGCATCGATTCCAATCTCAGCAAGTTGATCGGCAGCCTTCTGGCAGACGACCGTTGTGTACGACATTCCTACCAACGTAACGTCGGTGCCACGTCGCATGTAACGGCCTTTCCCGAGTTCAATAACGTACTCCTCATCAGGAACAAATCCGGTGAGGTTAATAAGTTTCTTGTCGTTCACAACGAACACAGGATCGTCGTCACGAATTGCAGCAGCGAGCAATCCCTTTACCGAATAAGGATCTGAAGGAACCACAACCTTAAGACCAGGAATGTGCGCCAGCATCGAGTAGAAACTCTCGGAGTGCTGAGCAGCATGTCCCGTTCCTGCACCAGATCGTGCAAACAGTGTCAGCGGAACTTTGGTCTGACCACCGAACATGTAGCGACTCTTGGCTGCATTTGAAAGCAGCTGGTCGAATGCCACAGTTACGAAGTCGAAGTACATAAGGTCGACAACTGGGCGCATGCCGGTGAGTGCTGAACCCACTGCTGCACCAACGAATCCAGCTTCGGAAATCGGTGCATCACGGATTCGTTCGACACCAAATTCCTGAACTAATCCCTTGGTGGCAGCGAAGGGTCCACCCCACGCATCGAGCGGCTCTTTGGTGTCCTTGTCGAATCCTCCTGAGATGTCTTCGCCCATAAGGAACACATCTTCGTCTCTGAGCATTTCGGCGCGGAGAGTGTCACGGAAAATATCTCGGAATCGCTTTTCCGAACCTGCTACACCCTCGTATCCGGGTCCGATCGGGTTATTTGCTTGTGAGGTCGTCATATCTGTATCTAGTTTTCTTGAATTCTGGGTACTAAAAAATCAGGTTGAAAGGAATACGCTGTTATCGCAGTCCCAAAATTGGGTTCGAATAATTAACGTAAACATCGTCGTACAGAGTTGAGATATCTGGCATAGGACTGTTCAGAGCGAACTCAACGGCGTGGAGCATCTCCTGTTCAATAGAATCACGAATGCTCTTCAATTTCTTTTCGGTCATCAGCTTCTGCTTGAGCACAGTGCGCTCAAAGTGTTTAATCGAGTCCAAGTTCTTGTAATACGCTTCTTCTTCTGGCTTTCGGTACTTGCTCGTATCGTCGGCGTGGAAGTGACCGTGATATCGGTACGTCTTGAGTTCGAGGAACGTTGGTCCTTCGCCTGCACGAGCTCGAGCGATAGCTTCACCAGCTGCGTCGTAAACGGCGAAAACGTCCATGCCATCAACCACAACACCGGGCATCCCGTAGCCCTCGGCTCGAGAAGCAATGTCTTCAGCAGAAACGGCGTACCAGGACGGAGTAGCTTCCGCATAACCGTTGTTCTCGCAAGCGAAAATTACTGGAAGCTTCCAGACAGATGCGAGGTTCATAGATTCGTGAAGTACACCTTGTGAGGACGCACCATCACCGAAGAACGAAACTCCAACTGACTCGCTTTCAATGCCTTTGAGCTTCGCAGTCAACGCTGCACCAACGGCCAATGGAATCGAAGCACCAACGATTGCGTTGGCACCAAGCATGCCCTTCGAGAAGTCAGCAATGTGCATTGAGCCACCCTTACCACCACACTGCCCAGTCGCCTTACCGAAAACTTCAGCCATCATCTTGTCGGTTTCGAGACCTTTGGAGATACAGTGACCGTGCCCACGGTGAGTTGAGCCGATCCAGTCCTTATCGGTGAGGTGAGCACATATACCAGTAGGCGGTGCTTCCTGACCGTCGGATGTGTGAGCCACACCCATCGAGTTTCCTTTAAGAGTCTGTTCGAGCATCGTCTCCTCGAAGCGGCGGATTCGATACATCGTCGTGTATATCCACTCCAGCTTCTCTTTGGAGATATCCATCTTTAAGTGCCTCCGGCATTCGATTGGCGTCCGCAACGAGGAATTGCCTCTAGTGCGCGCAAAGTTCAGATCGTAGCTCTGTCGAAATCGACCGACATATCGACGGGCAGCAAAACGACAGTGAAACTTTAGCATCGAGAAGCGACGAGCGGCGCGGAACTAACTAAGAGATTTACCCACGACCGATAAATCGACCAAGTGATTTCTTCAAGGAGACTTCTTCAGGCTTCTCGTCATGCATCACGCCGTCAAGAAGCGAGTCATATGGCGAAGACTCGGCATTTATCGCCGGAGTGACCGTGAACAAAATTGTATCGTCGGTACCAGCTTCCTTCGATCGTAGAGCCTGCTCAATAACTTCCTTCACCGTGTACATAGCATGCGGAGAAAGAACGATGCCTTCTGCACGAGTGAACATCAATCCAGCGCTGTACGACTGGATTTGTCCATGAGCCACTGCCTCAATGTACTTCTCTCGATAAAGAGAAGAAACGATCGGTGCTACTCCGTGATATCGCATTGCACCCGCTAGCACTCCCGGCGGTGCGTATTCGCGACCAAGTGTGTACATAGGAACTTGCGGCATAAGTCCTGCGGCATCGGCTGATTCTTCGGTGTACACGCCACGAGTAAGGCTTGGAGATGAAGATTCTTCGACTGCTACGAATCTAGTGTTACGACCTTGGATTCGAGCTGGAATAAACGGAGCGATAAGACCACCAAAATGTGATCCAGCTCCAATAGAACCAATGACATGATCTGGAGCTTCATTCACAGCAGCCAATTGTCGTTGAGCTTCGAGTCCAACGATCGTCTGGTGAATAAGCGTATTACCCATCAAGGTTGGAATCGCGAACTTCACGTTGGGGTTCAGTGTCGCCTCTTCGTAGGCTTCTGCAAGCGCAGTTGCGATCGAACCTGAATCGGCGCCTTTCTTCTTGTACTGATGCTTGCCGACTCGCGTGTTCTCCGATGGGCTTGCCTGTACATCAACACCCCAAACCCGGCCATAAGCATCACCCCATGCCCGATCAGAACCGAGCTTTCGAACGCTGTAAACGCGACTCTTTAGGCCAAACAGGGAAGCGGCATGGCCGATAGCGCTGATCCAAACACCACCGGCTCCCCCTGTAACGATGCCATCGGCTCCGGTCTTCTTCGTGTAGTACGCCTGAGGGATGGCAGTATTCGATTCATACGACCCGCTCGGGCTCCCGCCTTCTACTTTGTAGTAGAGCTTGGCAGTAGTGCCCAGTTCCCTTTCGAGAGCTCTAGCTCGAAACATCGGAGTCGGACGCCACTGTTGATAGGCCTGTTTCACTTCCTTAGGTATGTTGAAAGTACGGCTTTTGGCGTTTAGCTCTTGTTCGATTATCTGTTTAGGAAATAAGGGTGCGAGTTCTCGAGCAGTAATCGGATAGCCCGAAGGCGACATCATCGGAGGAACTCTGAAAGGCAGATCAGCCTCAACGTTGTACCAACGTGAAGGCATTTCACGTGGGCTCAGCGAAATTCGGTTATCTGTAACAGTTGCCATTCTTACGAAAATCCTTTTGTCTTTAAGCGCACAGAATAAGCCAATTCGCCGACCCAATGGTCACCACAATGGGCGAACTAAGAGAAGATTATCGTGAACAACTGCTTTCGTAGCTCTATTGAACTGTGTATTTCAAAATCGAAAAAATTTCCCAGTAAACATCATCCTGTCATCGAATTCCGGTATCTGGATTGAACTGAACCAAATTTCTGGGCGACAGTACAATCAAATCAATCGCGTCGGGTACGCATGAGCACATATCTAAATAGCCGCGACAAACCATATATTCAGTGTGGAATTACATGAATCATCGAGTTACTCAACCCTCGAAATCCGGAATCACGATTCTCGCCCTCGCATTCGCACTAATGGTCGGTATTGCTTGTGGCGGAAGCGATGGCGAGATTGGACCGCCGGGTCCTGCCGGTGTCCAAGGTAAAATTGGTGCTGCGGGACCTCCTGGTTCGACCGGCCTTCAAGGCTTCCCTGGAGTGGCCGGACCTGAAGGACCACGAGGGACTAAAGGCCTAACTGGGGCATCAGGAGAAGATGGAAAATCAGGTGTTCTAGCTATAGGCGTTGGACTCACCACTGTTGGCGCAATTGAAGGTGATGTAGCTTCAGTAGATTTCGACGGTACCGGTGAAGCTAATACATCTGCGCGAAGTGACCATGACCATGACCATGACCATGACGACGACGACTACACCGCACTTGAACTCACGGCTGGAACTGCCGAAGTTGCTTGGGAATCGATTACTGGCGTACCCGAAGATCTTAGCTCCGGTGGTGTCGCATCATCAGTCGAATGGGACGACATCGCAGGTAGGCCGTCAGGCCTAGACGATGGAGACGACTTCTTAGAGACCATTGAATGGAACAAAATTCTCAATCGCCCGGCAACTCTTAATACAACCCTCGGCGGTATGGCCTGTGGATCGTCTGAGATAGCCATCTTTAATGGTTCAACTTGGGTTTGCGGCGATACTGGACCATCCATTGGCGACTACGCAATATCTAGCCAATCCTGTGTCGCCGGTTTAATAGCAACAGGAATCGATGCTACAGGAAATCTTGTTTGCGCCACGTTGTCGTCGAGTGACACTGTTCCGTTCCAGCGTGCCAAGCATGTAATCACTGCGCTCGCTACAGGTCCTGGAGATACAGGATTATGGAACTCGGTGACTATTGATGATGACGGCTTCCCAGTGATTGCTTATGAAGCAAACAACGCGCTATATCTTGCGAAGTGCGATGACGTCGCATGCACTTCAGCAACGTCAATATTCATTGAGAATACTGGGGTTGGCGACTTGCATGCTTCAGTGATAATCGGAACCGATGGGCTTCCACTCATTGCTTACAAAAACTCGATTACTTCTGACTTCAAGATCGCTCATTGCCAACAGGTAAGTTGCGAGACTAGCGTAAAGACTGTAGTTGAAGGAACAGGCGACGTTGGAGCATACACATCTATTGCTATTGGGACTGACGGACTAGGTGTTGCCAGTTACTACGACACAACAAATGGAAACCTAAAAGTTGCACACTGCAACAACACCGCCTGCACTTCAGCCGATATCGTATTAGTCGACGGGTCTACCGACGTTGGGCGCTATACGTCATTGACTATAGGAGCCGATGGTTTCCCGATCATCAGCTACCAAGATGTTGACAATACAGCTTTGAAAGTTGCTCATTGTTTGAACGTTGCCTGTACTGAAGCCTCGAACCCCACGATTGACTCTTTAGGCGACGTTGGTAAGAGCACTAGTATCGTTATTGGTAAAGATGGCCGAGCATTAATCAGCTACTTCGATGTGACGAGTAACGATCTTAAAACCGCTCATTGTTCGAACATAACGTGCTCGGAGTCAACCACTTCAGCTGCTGTAACAACCGGGGGTGTAGGCGACTGGAACTCACTGACAATCGGAACAGATGGCCATGCAATCATCAGTTACTACGATTCATTCAATGGCTATCTCGAAGTGGCACACTGTAACGATCTAACCTGTACAAGTGCAACCTCCCTTGATGTCGATACATCTGGGAATGTCGGCCAGCACACATCGATCACAATAGGATCGGACGGTCTTCCATTAGTGATATATCACGACGTGATATCGAGAGACCTTAAAGCCGTTCACTGCTCGAACAGTTACTGTCTACCGAATGTACGTAATCGTTAAGGATAATCAGTGGCGTTTAGTACACGGTAGCTTCAACCTGCGAACATCGAAGCGATTCTCGATATCGTTGGCGAAAAACTATTCGAAATCATTCATGTTTACTCCGACTCCAGAAAACGTGAGCAGGTCAGAGGCGCTTGCCTAGAGGATGATCCAAGGCAGAGATCGATTCTGAGATAGTTGGCTTCATCACCGCCTGCATCCATCACAATAGGAAAGTTACCTAAATCGGTAATAATGCTGTTTCACCTGCGCACCATCACAAACGATTTGGCACGAAAATGTACGAGTTCATTCTTGAGCAAATGAAGCTGGCTGGCATGAAGGCGGCGATCGTTAATACTGGAGGCTTCGAAGCGCAGGCTCCCGTCCGCAGTACGTACGAGAAGGTCGGATTATCAGGCCCAGTTTCCTCTGTCGAATACCACGTCAAACTCTGATCTTACTCGGCCACGAAATAGTTATTAATCAGACGTGCAAGAATCGTCTATACGTGTACACCGGAAATTGGGAGGGTTCGAATGGATCAATCGTTTAATAAATTGATGATCGACTTCGAAGAGGACGACAACTGTGGATACTTTCCGATTCAAGTTTTCGAAACGCAAAGCGAGCCGCAAACAGCGGCTCTAATCACCATTCAAAGCATCCGAGAAAACGCCGAACCACAAGAGATTGTTGGATGGTGCTCAGATAACGGCGGAATGCCTTGTGAAGTGACCGCCGTGCTGGTTGGATATTCAGGCTCGGTACAGGCGGCAATGATCCATGGAGGAGACGAAGGAATCAGGCTCCGCCCCACATCTTCTGACTCACCTTGGGTACTTGGGTCGAACGACCAAATAGGCGAGTCATACCTACTATTACAGACCTCGGTAAAACTCGTTTATTCATGATCACACGGACGTTCAATTCGGAGGTCCCCCTATTTGCCCCCTCGAACTGTTGACACTGAAAAATCCTTCGTGATAGTTTTCACTTGCGCTATATAACATGGCACGCGCTATTAGTTCGCGTTCGCTTTTGGCACTTCTAGTAATTACTGAAACGGGAGCTCCTAAAAAGAGTATGGATCCGAAACCGTTAACCACAGCCGAATGGGCTGAAGTGGGTACAGCACTCAAGTTTCTATGGCTTGCTTTGGGCTTTGCGTTAGTCGCTGGTCCTTCGCTTATGACGGCGCACGCGATTATTCCTTCAGTAGTCGACACCAAAACAGTCGCTGCCAAGTGGGCAAAATTCAGAGCTCCGCTATATGTAATCGGAATCATTTGTGTGATTGGCATCTTCGCATCCCTGTTTATGGCATCCGAGAATATCGATTTCCTAAACCGCACTTACTCACGGTGGTGGCAGTAAATACTGCTTCCCACACTTACGCTAGTAGCTAGCTTCGGCTCGCTCAGACTGGAAAGAACGCTTGGCGCCGGAAAACGATAACTCGAACACCAAATCGTCATCTTTACCAAAGATGCTGGTGCCGGTATTGGCCCTCGGCGGTCTCGGTGTATTTGCCGTGATGGGCGTAGTCGGAGCATTTGTAATCACTGGGTGGCTTGGCCAACCGATTCCTGTGCTCGGATTCGAGCAGACTTTTGATCAGCCGATCGACTTCCCGCACACGGTTCATGCGTCTCTTAAGCAGCTTGATCATGTTGCTGCCGATGGCCAAACTATGGAAGGTCTTGGACTCGACTGTACTTTCTGTCACCGCACTGTCACTACTCAAGCAAACGCCGGCGTTCCACCCGTAGCTTTCTGTGCAACTTGTCACGGAGTGATTGGCGCTGAAGACAACGCAGAACTAACGATATTGCGAGACGCAGCTGACATCATTGGCGATGATGGACCTTCGCCAGTTAACTGGCGGCGTGTTCACCGACTACCCGACCATGTACGTTTCGTTCACGAACCACACATTAGATATCTCACCGCTAACCCATCGGAAGTCAAAAACTCTACGGATGGCGTTACTGAAGGACCTTCCGGCGTCTGTTCAACCTGCCACGGAAACGTCGCAGCTATGCAGCAGGTCGAACAGGTTGAATCTCTCAAAATGGGCCAGTGTGTCGATTGCCACCGTGACAACGGTGCACCGACCGACTGTGCGGCTTGCCACTACTAGGAAATTTACTCGGGTACTACCCGGGCTCAGTTTTATATAAACTGCGATAACAGGAACACCACTGACCAGATGAAGCTAAATCGACGAGAATTCCTAGCGCTTACCGGTAAAACGGCAGTCGGAGCTGTGATATTTGCAGCCTGTGGACTACCCGAGCGCGAGTTAATTGTTCAGAGTCCTGTAGACCTACCAGAAGACTTGGTACGCGGTGAGGACGCTTGGTACGCAACTTCAATGGGAGATTTCTCGAACGGTGATGGCGTACTTGTTCGTGTTATGGAAGGTCGGGCAAAGAAGATCGAGGGCAATCCTGACCACCCCATAACTCGCGGCAAGGCAACAGCTCGGTACGACGCTGTTCTTCAGCTTCTTTATCACCCCGATCGTATTAGTAGCCCGCAACTTCGGTATTCCAAAGCCGGAAATCTTTCCAACATTTCTTGGGATCAGGCAGAAGCGCTATTCACCGAGGCTCTTAATGACGCCAATGGTGCGCTAACAGTTGTAACCAACCCTCTACGAGGTCATTTGGGCAGCGTTGCGAGCAAGTTTGCTGCGCAGTACAACGGTAAGCACATGGCGTTCGATCCTGTTGAGCAGGGCGTACTCCATGGAGCGGTAAAATCGGTTCTTGGTCAAGACCAGCTCCCCACATTTGATATTTCTAACGCACAGACAGTTTTGTCATTCGGTGCTGACTGGCTGGGTACCTGGGGGTCACCGACTCAGTTTGGTGTGAAGTACGGTGAATTCCGTGAGCAGCATGACCGTGGATACATGATTCACGCCGAGCCACGTATGTCGTTGACAGCAGCGGCTGCAGATCTTTGGCTCGCTCCTGTACCAGGCACAGAGGGGCACCTTGCACTTGGTATCGCATCGGTCATCATCGACGCAGGTCTCGTCAGCGCCTCGAACGTTGCAGCATTTGAAGCAGCGATTCCCGGTGGCGTAAGCAATGTATCTCTCAGTGACGTTGCAGCCCGAACGGGTGTCGACGCTGAGCGAATCACCAAAGCTGCCAAACATTTTGCAGAGCACACCCCATCGGTCGCCTTCGGTGGCGGCTCAGCCGGTGCTCACACCAATGGTAGCTTCAACCTCGGAGCAATCTACGCACTGAACATCTTGGTCGGAGCCGTCGACTCCAAGGGCGGCGTTACTTCCAACCCTGGATCGGCAATCGACGATATTCCAGCTACTGCAACCGGTGCTTCGTTCGAAGCTTGGGAACAGGAGATCGCCAACTGGCGAGCAGGTAACGTCGAAACGGTCATCATTCGTGGTGCCGACATCGTTCACGGAATGCCCAACTCAGTGGCTATTCGTGAAGCACTCGGAAACGTTCCGAATGTCATCGCATTTGGTGCGATACATGACGACACGATGGATTTCGCTGATCTCATTCTTCCTGAAGAGACTTTCTTGGAGTCATGGGGAACCGAAATTCCAGAACCAGGTCCTGGGTATCAGGTTGTTGGAACACAACAGCCGGTCGTAGGTCCTACTATTTCACGGGACGAATCAGGCCTCACCAGTGACGCTCGCGGATTCGGTGACACGCTACTCGCTATGTCAGACGGTTCGTACGGTCGAGACATGGAAAGTCTTGTTCGTGGTGCACTTTCCGATCTTCACTCAACAGGACGTGGATCGGTATCAGCATCGACGTCGTCTCTCTTCACCAACGGCGCCCTACAGCGTGGTGGTTGGTGGGACACCAATAACAACGGTTCAAGTAGCGTAGGCAAGATAGCCACATCGGCCCAGAGCGCCAACTACTCAGAAACCGGATCACTTGGTGAAGGTAATGATTTCCACCTCGTTCCGTTTCTCTCGAACTCTCTGTTAGACGGTCGGCTCGCTGCCGCTCCTTGGGCACAGCAAACGCCCGACCCTATTTCATCTGCTTCATGGTCAACTTGGGGAGAGATCAACAGCATCCAGGCTGATGAGCTCGGAATCAAAGAAGGCGACGTCCTTTTGATTCGTTCAACCTCAGGTGAGATCGAAGTCCTCGCCTACCCACACCCCGGTGTTCGCCCTGGCGTGATCGGAATCCCTATGGGACAAGGTCATCTCAGAAGTGGCCGATACGCTGAGGAACGCGGTTCGAATGTTCTTTCTATTCTCGTAGATGAGAAAGATTCACAGACCGGTGCACTCGCATGGGCTGCAACTCGAGTAAGAATTCAGCGAGCGGGCAAGCGGGTCAAGGTTCCGAAGTTCGAAGGTGACGTGGTAGCACGACCTGTTGAACCGGGCGTACCAGTTCTGGTTGTTGGTATTGGCGAGACTGCATCTGATGTGCAGACGGCCAACCATCACTTGTACCAAGAACAGTTCCTCGGTGAAGGCAAGGAGTCTGGCGACCATGAGTAATATGCAAGACCAGTGCCTAAAGGCAGTAGCCCAATGACAACAGCTGAATTTGGAACCCATAACTGGGGCATGGTTGTCGATGTCGACAAGTGCATCGGTTGCAACGCATGTGTAATCGCATGTCAGGCAGAAAACAATATTCCGATCAACACCCAAGATCGTGTCGAGCGAGCTCGATCAATTTCGTGGATTCGTGTTGAACGATACTGGGAAGGTGACTTCCCTGACGCAAAAGCTCGGTTCATCCCGATCATGTGTCAACACTGTGAGAACGCACCGTGTGAGCCCGTTTGCCCGGTTTATGCCACCTACCACAACTCGGAAGGCCTGAACGTTCAGGTATACAACCGATGTGTTGGTACCCGGTACTGCGCAAACGGTTGTCCCTACATTGTTCGGTTCTTCAACTACTGGGAGCCTGTGTGGCCGGAATCTCTCCGCAACCACCTGAATCCTGATGTAACAGTCCGAAGCCGTGGAATCATGGAGAAGTGCAGCTTCTGTGTACACCGTATCCGTCGAGAATCACGTAACGCCCGAAGTGCCGGTGTCGAAATTGCTGATGGCGCAGTTCAAACTGCATGTTCATCTGCTTGCCCGACGAGTGCATTAAACTTCGGAAACTTCAACGACCCAGATAGCAAGGTATCGAAGATGAAGGATGACAAGCGTCACTACACGCTTCTCGACCAGTTCGGAACCGACCCTAACGTTATCTACCTAGCGAAGATCGATGCTGACAAGAAGATCAGCGCAGGAGAAGCTGCAACGCATGGCTAGTCAAGCTGTAGCACACGAGTCTGAACATCACGCACCGCCACCTAACGTCGATGCTGACATGGTTGCGCGGGAATTGATCGCCACCACAACAGGTGCAAGCGGTCGTTTCAAGGCGTGGGTATGGGGACTCGGTATTCTTTCGATAGCCGGTATCGTCGCACTCGTTATCAAATTCATTGATCAGGGTGACGACAGCACCAAGTGGGGCTATGTAGCTGCACTGGTGTCGTTCTTGCTTTCAGTTGCTGGTGGCGCACCTATGGTGGCCATGGCTCCTGTAATGGCAAAAGCAAACTGGGTACGACCGATAACCCGAATCGCTTCGCTATTTTCGTTCGCAAGTGTAGTGACTCTCGTAATGCTTATCCCGCTCGTGGCTATTCTGCCTCCGCTGGTTACTGAAGGTGCCCGACGCCGAACTATTTGGTACGAAGCCCCCGACTACTCGCCGCATATCTGGACAACACTTGCGTTAGTAATGCTTCTCATCACCGGAATTATGCTGTTTTACTCGGCAGCGCTGCCTGACTTCGCTTCAATGCGTGATCACTCGACTGGATGGCGCAAACGCTTGGGGAAACGTCTTGCTCGTGGATGGGTTGGTACCGACGCACAGTGGCGGACGCTACGAATGCGTATCGGCATGTTCGGCACTTTCTACTTCCTTATTCTCGTATTCGCTAATTTTTTGTTTACGACCGATTTCGGTCAAAGCATGGTGCCCGGATGGCGTGACGCTATTCTCCCCATGTACCACACGGTTTCGGGATTCCAGGCTGGTGTAGCTGGGGGGGTTATCGCTCTCTACTTCTCACGCAAGTACATGAAGTTAGAGAAGTTCATTCATTTGGATGCTTTCTGGTCGCTGGGTCGATTACTGTTTGCCTTGACTCTGCTGTGGATTTACTTCTTCTACTCTTCGTTCATCGTGTTCTGGTACGGCAGGTCGGAAAACGACATCGCCACTCTGAATCATCAGATCAAGGGGCCTATGATCTGGGCATTCTTCGGAGCCATGATTCTCCTATGGTTCGTTCCATGGTGGATCCTGATCTGGAACAAGGTACGTCGCGGTACAACCGTTATGGTGATGGGATCATTTGTAATCCTTGTTGGTCTTATGCTTGACCGTATCCGCATGTTCGTTCCTGCATGGTCTGTCCCAGGTGATCAAATTCACGAGAAGTGGCTCAAAGTTATTCCAGAAACGTACTGGCCAGATATATTCGACATTTTGATCATGGCTGGTGGAATTTCACTCGTCGCGTTCATCGTGATGATGATGACACGTGTGGTCCCTGTTCTGTCGGTATGGCAGGTTCAGGAATTCAACTTACTTTCGAAGCCAATCAAGTACATTCGAGGCCACGCTACGTTGGTCGCGAAGCCAGACTAATAACACCTCAGCAACGAATCTGACGCATAACTACAGGTAACTCACTAACAGATGCAACAGCGACGAGAACTAGATCAGGTCTATACAAACCGTAAACTCCTAAACGGTCAGTTAGACACGCCCAAATGGTGGCTGCCAACAGTCAGCATTCTTGGAGTCGTGGTTCTAATTGGAGTGGTAGTAATCGCCACTATGGTCAACAAAGGCCTTGGTGTAACAGGTCTTGCACGACCTGTTTACTGGGGTCTATTCATCACGACCTTCGTTTTCTGGGTTGGTATTTCTCACGCAGGAATTATGATTTCGGCCATTCTTCGCCTTACCCAGGCTGAATGGCGAAGACCGGTTACGAGAGCAGCAGAACTTCTAACGGTTTTCTCGCTACTAACAGCCCTGGTGTTCCCGCTTATTCACGCTGGACGTCCTTGGCGAATTGCTTACTGGATCATGCCTTATGACATATCTCGTGGCATATATCCAAACATACGATCGCCACTGATCATGGACCCGGTCGCAATTAGCACGTACCTCACAGGTTCAACCCTATTCTTGTACATCGCTTTGCTGCCTGACCTCGGTAACCTTCGTGACAGAACGACTGGTTGGAAGAACGCTATGTACACCGTTCTGTCGCTTGGCTGGAGAGGTAACCCTCGGCAGTGGAAGATGCAGACAGTTGGTGGAATTCTTCTTTCAGCTCTCATGCTTCCGATTTTCGTATCGGTTCACTCAATCGTTTCTTGGGACTTCGCAGTCGCTTCAGCGGTTGAAGGGTGGCACTCAACTATATTTGCGCCTTACTTCGTTATTGGTGCTGTGCACTCTGGTGTATCGGCTGTGGTGACGATGATGGCTTTGATGCGATGGCTGTGGAAGTGGGATGACTTCATTCGCCCAGAACACTTCGATGCTCTCGCCAGACTTCTTATTGTTGTAGCAACAGGTTGGCTCGCATTCACTTTCTTGGAACTTACCTTCGCCCTCTACGGCCAAGATGCTCCAGAAATTGCACTGCGTGAGATGCAGATGTTCCAGTGGCCCTGGAATGCACTCTTCATCATCTTCTTCCTGACTGCATATGCAATTCCCGTGCCTATGTGGCTGTTCAAGAGGGTTCGAACGAACATCGCTTTGATGTTCTGGACTTCGATTCTGGTGAACATTGGCATGTGGCTTGAACGATTCCTGATTATCGTGCCTGGTTTGGCCCGCAGGACTCCGTTCGTATACACATGGGAGGCGTACCGCCCAAGCCCGGTTGAATGGACAATCTTCATTTGGTCGTTCGCATGGGTTACGTTCCTAATGCTGTTGTTTTCGAAGTTCTTCCCGCTCGTACCGTTATTCGAGCAAAAGGAGAGCCAGGTATTTACTGAAGATGTAATGATTGGTCGGGCGAAGATTCCGGCTATCGTTAGGGAAGCTGACTAGAGGATCGTTTGATGAGTAAAAGTATTCTTGGCCTGTTTCAGCAGCCCGAACCCGCCGCAGATGCGATGGACGGACTGAAAGAAGCTGGATTTGAACTCGGCACATTCGATGTGCTGACGGGTACCCCATACCCGGAAGGCGCGTTCGGGGAATACGTTCCTCAGCACCGTCTGTTCCGCTTCCCTGCGTTCGGAGCAATTATCGGTTTCACACTGTCGGTCTTCCTGACAGCGGTGACTCAGCTCGCATACCCGATGGTGACCGGTGGTAAGCCGATCATGTCAATCTTCGCAATGCTGATCATCATGTACGAAATGACGATGCTTGCGGGTGTGATCGCAACCGTGATCGGAATCGTATTCGAGTCTCGACTCCCAAATATGCAGCCTGGGATTTACGACACACGTATCACTGAAGGCTGGATTGGCGTAGTTATTACATTCGACGACGAATCTAAAGTCGCCGATGCGGAGAGCGTGCTCAACAAGGCAGGCGCTCTGGAGATCAAGCACGCGTAATGACTTCGTTCTCAACGAATATCAAATCAATACTCACCCGTCGTCTAGTTTTTATTGTTGGGCTAATGATGCTCGGCACGCTGGCAACATCTGCTTGTGCAGTTCAAGAATCGAACACCTACCCTGTGGAGACGTTCTCTGAAATGCACTACTCGCAGGCGTTCAAATCACAGGAGCCGCCACGTCT
The DNA here is from genome assembly GCA_018673955.1 of Chloroflexota bacterium. Classification (GTDB taxonomy): domain Bacteria; phylum Chloroflexota; class Dehalococcoidia; order Lucifugimonadales; family Lucifugimonadaceae; genus Lucifugimonas. The sequence continues at coordinate 59,690 of JABHBJ010000039.1, forward strand.
CGCACCACCGGCAAATTCTGTTGTCTTCAAAACTGCAGGTGATTCTAGCCAAACCTACAACGTTCCAGACAAGCAAGAGCGAACTTACGACCCAGCAATCGCAGGCAATCTCTACAGAGTCAACTGCTCGGTTTGCCACGGTGTTTCAGGACTTGGTGACGGCAAGGCTGTTAGACACATAACTTCAAGTTCGAGCTTCTACGCCACAAAAGAAGGAACCCCGTACAAGTCTCCCCCCAACCTCGTAGATTCGGCAGCTAGCCGCCTAAACCAGCGTGAGGTTATGTACAGTTTCATTTCAGGATGGAACGGTCCAGTAATGCCTGAATTTGGCAAACTCCTAGCTGAAGAAGACATTAGGGACATTGTGAACTACATCTTTGACGATACGACTGGTCTCAGTCAGTAGGTCGTCAAAGATTATGACGGTGCGGCATGTGGCCGCACCGTTTTCTACCCCCGATTACTAATCGCGGGAATCCCTGCACGGGGAAAGTAAAGTTATGGCACCCCGGCTCTCGTTCGCAGTTATCGAACAGTGTGCTCTCCCCGCAAACCCAATAACTGCAATTCTTGTAGCACTACTGCTCTCTGTACTATTTGCACTTTCTGGATGCATTAGAGAGTCTGATATTACGCTCGAACAACGCGCACACCAGCTTGCCGGCGAATTGATGTGCCCTATCTGTGACGGTCAAACTATCGACGGATCAAACGCACAAATTGCCATCGACATGCGACTCAAAGTTCGTGACTTACTCGACGAAGGTTCAACCAACGCAGAAGTTAAAGACTATTTTGTACTTCGCTATGGTCAAGATATTCTTGCTGCCCCTGAACGCAGCGGGTTCAGTTTGCTGGCATGGATAGTTCCCGTTTTCATAGTTTTAGGTGGCGTCGTAATCGCGTTGCTGAGCATTAAGAGCATGCGAAGATCAGGACTCGAAGCTCAATCAGCTGGCGGCACTTCGACGGTTGTAAAGCAGAAGCAAAACGATCTATCTGACTATCTAGCACATGTCGACCGTGACCTCAGTGTTGGTTCTGCCATCAAATCAGATGAATCGAACAAATCCGGCGACGCACCAAGCTCAGAAAAGGCGAAGTCCTAATGGCTGATCTGGGAGTAATGGCGCTACTGCTCGGGCTTGCCCTGAGTGCGTACTCGGCCATCGGAGTCGTCATTGGCGAAAAGATCGGTATGGCAGCACTCGTCGTGAGCGCAAGACGTGCGTTGTACATGACCACTGTTACCGCAATAGTCGCATCGGGTGCATTGATAAATGCCTTTGTACAAAACGACTTTTCGATAGCGTATGTCGCCGATCATTCAAACACTCTCATGGACAGAGCATTCGTTTGGGTAGCGTTCTACGCAGGTAACGAAGGCTCACTGCTCTACATCCTGCTTGCCCTTTCTGTTATTTCAGCAATATCTGTTTGGTTCGCTCCAAAGCGTCTGGCACGAAGCATGCCGTGGACAATCGCCATTCTTGCGATAATTCAGTTGTTCTACTTCGGAGTTCTTACATTCTTTGCAAGCCCATTCGAATTGCTCGACACAGTTCCCCTTGATGGACGTGGTATTAACCCGCTGCTGACTCACCCTGGAATGTTCAGCCACCCTCCTCTTCTCATGGGTGGACTCATCTCCATCACAATCCCGTTCGCATTCGTCTCCGGCGCATTGATCGCTGGAAACTACGGCGACGATTGGGTCGATGTCGCCAGAGTTTCAGCGATCATCGGCTGGGGTGTCCTTGGAACTGGAATGCTCCTTGGTGCATGGTGGGCATATACGATCCTTGGTTGGGGCGGATATTGGGCATGGGACCCGATAGAAAACGTGGCGCTCATGCCATGGCTAGTTATGACAGCATTCCTTCATTCGATCATGGTCCAAAAACGTCGAGGCATGTTCCGATTGTGGAACGTCGCGTTATTAAACATCGCCTTCGTGCTTGCTCAGCTTGGAATGTTCATAAATCGAGGCGGCCCTGTAGTTAGCGTCCATTCGTTCGCTGCTTCTACATTAGGTGCGATCTTCTTGTCGTTTATGCTAGCGAGTCTGGTGTTCGCGTTCGCTCTGTTTCTATGGCGCATGCCGCAGCTAAAGTCAGATCGAGCGATGGAATCGTTCGTGTCACGTGAAGCATCATTCCTCATCAACAATTTTTTGTTCCTCGCCGTAATGGTGGTCACTCTATGGGGCGTCTTGTTCCCTCTATTCTCTGATCTTGCACGAGACGTATCAGTCAGCGTTTCAGCTCCTTACTTCGATAGAGTGAATGGCCCCGTCCTATTGGGAATCGTCGTTATGATGGGCATCGGTCCCCTACTGCCTTGGAGAAAAGCTTCGGCGCGATCAATGAAGCAGTGGTTCGTTTGGCCAACGGTAGTTGGGATGATAGCAATTGGCGTTCTTATAGCTCTTGGCGTTGAACGCCCTGTGGCGATTTTCGCGTTCGGCGTCGTAGCGTTCGTTGCGACTGCTATAGGAGAGGAATGGTGGCGTGGAACCGTGGGTCGACATCGTTCTGGCGACAACTGGGCACTCGCGTGGTGGCGGCTCGTCAACGGTAACCGCCCAAGGCACGGTGGCTACATCGTCCACATTTCTATTCTGATGCTCGCCTTAGGCATTATCGGCACGAACTTCTATCAGCAACGCACCGATGGAGCGCTCGCCCTTGGCGAAAGTCTGGTGATCGACAATTATCGCATCGAATATGTCGACGCACATGATTCCAGCCGACCCGACCGTATCGCTCAATGGGCAGAAATGACGATATATCGAATAGATCCTGATGATTACAAACAGGAGATTTCATTTGCCAAGGCCAAGGGCTCTTCAGGATTCACACTGAAGGACAGCAGAATCAGGCCGAATGACGAGGTAATCGACACGATCGAACCCTGGCACGGTTTCTATATCGATTTCAACATGGCGTCGGTACGATCGGGCATCAGTTCGACTGTAGTTGAAGACCTGTACGTGATCCCGCGCGACTTCCTTGCCGATGGTAGAGTTTCACTCGCAGTGAGTATTAACCCGCTGGCGTGGTGGTTGTGGGCATCGGGTCCATTCTTCATTCTTGGCACTATGGTTGCACTATGGCCCCAGGCCGCAGTTGAAAGACGCCCCGCTCGCAAACGGCTTATAGGTGAATCGGAAGGCGAAATCTAATGCCGATTCTCCTTGGAACTTTGCTCGCTTTGGTATCGGTTGTAGTAATCGTTTACCCGTTTATAGGCTCGAAAAAATACCGCCTTGTTTCCGATTCCTTCGTAACACGCGAAAAACTGCGGGCCGAGCGATTGCGAATTTATCGCAAAATAAGTGATGTAGAGGCCGACTTCACATCGGGCGATCTTACTAGAGCTGACTATCAACAGCAGCGAGACCAGTTGAGAATCGCAGCAGCGGAAATATTAAAACAAGAATCTGGCTCATCCATATCGAATGTAAAACGTGACGAAGAACTAGAAAAACAAATATCCCGTCTAAGGGAACAGTCTGCCACTTCAAACGAAGCACCCGAGGGCGGCGACACCCTGTGATAGACAAGCAAATTCGAAATCTCATGGCCGCTCAAATCACAACTCTGCCTATCCGACTGTTCCTGTTTGCCGCAATAACGGCGTTGGCACTAGTCCTAGTTGTCCAAATATCTGACATACCAGTCATTTCAGCTCAGGATCAGCCTGACAGCATCTCAGGAATTGTGACCAACCGAACTGACGGCGGTAAATTACCCGCGGACCTTGAAGTACTGCTGATGTCGATCGACCTCGCAAGCAATCAAATCATCGAGCAGGAAACTACTACCGTCGATGAAGATGGCATATTCGGGTTCAGCAAATTGATTTCCGGCGGTGGCCTCTCTTACCGGGTTGTGGTGAATCATGGTTCGTACACACCTTCTGTCGACATGTCGACCGTAGAAAACTGGCAGAACGTCAGGATGAGCATCTACGACGAAACAAAGTCGCTAAACGACATCACTATCGGTTCGTACGTGATGATGATTCCGACCATTGATGCCCGAAGCCGACAAGTTGGCGTGCTAACAGTTATCAACGTTGATAACCGCGGCGACCAAGTGTGGGTTCCAGACCTGACCGACCCCGAGTTGACAGGACTAGACCTGCTTCGATTCAACCTTCCTGAGGGGTTTATCGATCTTTCGATTGAATCTGAACTTCCAACTGGAAACGTTCTAGAGATCGACACGGGCTTTGCGCTCACTAACCCGATTCCACCGGGTGAATTCGCTATCTTGATTAGCTACATTTTGGAGTACGAAGGTGATTCGTTCGATTTCAATCTGAAGCTTCCATATGGGTCCGATCAGGTGCGTATGCTACTGCCGGATGATGGCGGGTCGATCGATGCTGACGGCTTCGATGGACCAGAGCCGGTTGTTGTTGGAGATAGCGTGTTCAACCAGTATCAAGGTGACACTTACGCTGCTGGGATTGAACTTGGAGTGTCCTTCTCAGATCTGCCTCAGCCGACGATATTGCAAGCGGTTTCTGACTTTTTCGGGGGACGAACATATGTGATCGTAATCATCTGGATAGTTGGCATGACTTTCTTGGCAATCCTTGGATACGCCATGTACTCAACACGAAAAAATTCTAATCCTGCTAGCGAAGATGACGATGAGCTGGCGAATCGTGACGACATCATCGCTGAAATTGCCGCACTCGATAAAGAATACGAAGCGGACAATATCGATGAAGATGAATACAACCACCGCCGTGATGAACTAAAACAACTTGCCTTTGAGTTAAGCGACATTGCGGATGATCCTACCGACGAGTCAGAGCAGCTCGATAAATCTGATACAGATTCGGATGACAACGAAGACGACACATCGAATGCCTCAGACCAAAACTCTGATCCGGAAGAAACCAAGCCCGAAGATTCGGACAAGTAATCGTGGGGCAGAGACGACAGGTACTAATCGGGGTGGGAATTCCAGTCTTATTGGTGCTTTCGCTCTTCGCATGGGGGGTGATTCAGAATGATGGTGTAGCTGGTCGTCCAGGCATCAACGATAATTTCGGTGAAGTCGATCTTTCAGTCGAACCGTTCGCTGATTTCCAGCTAACAACCCTCGATGGCGAAGTGATTTCAATCGCCGACTACCGAGGCAAGATCGTTATGATCGATTTTTGGTCCTCGTGGTGCGCACCTTGCCGGGCGGAAGGCCCTGTTCTCGCCGAAACTTACAACAAATGGCGAGAACGTGGAGTTGAGTTCATAGGTGTAGCTATTTGGGACACCGAAGACCCCGTTCAGGAATTCATCGAACGTAACGGGATCAACTACGTGAACGGTATCGACCCCTCTGGAAAAATTTCAATCGATTTCGGTGTAAGTGGGATTCCAGAAAAATTCTTTATCAACCCAGAAGGCGAAATCGTTAAGAAGGTTGTTGGACCAAACACCAGCCGAATTCTCGACGATATTCTGACTGACATGACCGACGCAGCGCAGGGAATCGTTCCTTCTAGTTAGACCGCTAGGGTTGGGATAAATCGCTCCTAGCGTCCCGAACGCAACCATACAAAGCTCCCTAGTTTTGGCGAATTCCACCGTCGACGTTTAGAGCCAAGCCTGTGATCGATTTTGCTCGATCGTATGCGAGGAATGCGAGTGTTTTTCGGATGTCTTCGACGGTTTGTTCACGACCGAGCGACACCAACTCAGTAACGGTTTTCTGGAAAATTTGGCGAGGAGATAATCCCGGATTCTGAGCGTGTGTAGATTGTCTCCACTCTGCGGTATTCCCCCACATCGGAGTCCAAATCAATCCTGGACAGACCGTGTTGACATTAATGCCCTGCGGATCCAGCTTGAACGCCCGCACCTGCAATAAATTGATAGCGCCGGCTTTTGACGCCGCGTATGAGGCGAATCCGGGTCGACCAGCTCGACCGACGATCGATGAAATAAATAGCGCTTTTTAGCTCATGAAAAAGCCGACATCAACGTTCAATGACTGCCCAGTAATATTCTTTGCATCTTCCGATAGCAGGAAAGCAACCGCATCCGCTGCATCTTCGGGTGTATGTTCCTTTTTCATCAGAATATTGTCGGCAATAATCGTTTCGATGACTTGGCGAGGTTTCATTCCTTTACACGCAGGATTGTCGTTTGCGTACCGATCACCTACTTGCTCAGACATAGGAATCCAAAGTAGGCCGGTACAAATCGCATTGACGGTAATGTTGAAGCCAGCCAGTTCTGATAACTGCAGCCTTCGAAGCCGAATAGTGCGGTAGAGAGTGTCGCCCTTCGTTACCTGTGATCGATGCCAGATTCACGATTCATCCACTACGACGTTTGGTCATCTGGGCACGAAATACTGAAGTAACCTGCGCCATTACGATCACATTCACTTGGTAGGTGCGCTTCCAATCATCCTCAGTCGAATGTGAACGTGTTTGCCATCCTGCTGAACCGGCGATACAAGCGTTGTTTATCAGGAAATCAGCGGGTCCCAACTCCTCAGATTAGCTTCGACTAAACCATCACAAGGCTCTAGATCCGTGACATGCGTGGCAAACGAGGTGGAACTTCGCGAAATTTCAGAAGCCTGAGTGGGGGTCTTTGCCGTTGCTGCTTCGTTGATATCGGGAATCATCACTCGGGTGTTTTTGAATAGAAGCGGTATGAATGCTGCCGTAGCCATATTAGAGGCGATGGCGATCAAGCTACCGGCACTCGGTCAGAGCAACACTGGGCTCATCTCCACAGGATTGTCGTATAGGGTTTTCACACTGTCGCAACTCGACTTCCGAAATCCGGCTTCATTCGAGTTAGCGGCAGAGCTTGTCGATGAAGTTATCTCTATGCAGCGCGGTGGGAGCATGACATCCGGTGTGTAGCCTGATTTAGAACGTTGTTTTTTGCCCCGCACGCAGGGCAAATTTACAATGCTATTTTACGTTCAAGTGCTACTGCGTCTGAGCAAGCAGAATCACAAGAGGATTTCTTTGGCTGTTCCCCTGATTTCAACCGCAGTAGTAGGACATGAATTTGGTCCGTATGATGTGACCATCCATACTGAACGTGCAATTGCGTACGCAAAAGCTGTTGGAGGCGATGAATCGCCGGATTATGGCGATTCGCTAGCGCCGGTCATGGTGGTAGCCGCGGCTCTTACCGAATTGATCGAGGATCTCGGGCTATTCTCGGGCGGATTACAGACAATTCATGCGGGTCAGGAAGCCAGTTGGGATAGACCAGTGAAGATCGGCGAGAAAGTCGATGCCATCGGCAGACTCGCAGCCAACTCGATAAGACGAGGTAATCACTTCGCCACGGTATCGGTCTCTTACAAGGATTCGACCGGATCTGAGATCGGAACGTCGTCGACCACAATAATCGTCAGTGGGGAGGAGACGTAGTGACCACCAGTAACTCGCAAAGAAAAGTGGGAGACGCACTCACCGGATTCGAACGGCATATTACTCAGGATCGAGTCGATGCTTACGCCGAAGCTTCGGGCGATCATAATCCTATTCATCTCAACGAAGAATATGCCTCAACAACACAGTTTGGGACCCGCATTGCGCACGGCATGCTCAGTCTTGCGCTCGTAACGGAAATGCTGACTTCAGCGTTCCCAAATTCTTGGCACCACGGCGGCAAACTGAAGGTTCGATTCAGCGCTCCCGTGTTCCCCGGCGAGATAGTAACAACATATGGCGAGATCACCGAGATCAAAGAAGAAGATGGTCAATTGATCGTAACCTGCACGATTGGGTGCAAAAAGCCCGATGGTACGGACGCAGTTGCCGGGCAGGCAACCGTGCCATTGGAATAATATAAAACACTCTTCCACAATTATTACTGTGGATTAGAAATACGGATCAGATAATGACAGGTATTCCCGAAGGTATAGTCCCAATAGCTCTCGATGCGATGGGTGGCGATCACGGCCCATCGGTTATGGTGCCCGCCGCCCTTCAGGCTATCGGTCAGGGTGGCGTAGCAGTCGCGCTCGTCGGTGATCCTGTAGAGATCCAGACCGAACTTGAAAAATACGACACACCTGCCAAACAGCTAATACAGGTCGTTCCCGCCGATGGCGTAGTTGAAGAGGGTGAAAGCCCTGCACGCGCATTTCGATCGAAACCCAAAGCGTCGATATTCGTTTCTGCCGGCGTAGTAAAAATGGGCAAAGCCGCCGGTTTCGTAAGCATGGGATCGACTGGTGCTTCAATAGCAGCAGCGACAGTCGTTTACGGAACTCTCGAAGGTATTGATCGCGGTGCGCTCGGTGGCCCAGTTGTCGGCTACGCGCCGAATACGGTGATTATCGACCTCGGTACGAACGTCGATACTAAACCGAGTTTACTGGTAGATTTTGCAGCGCTCGGCAACGCTATGTCGAAGCTTATTTACAAGAATGAAAATCCACGAATTGCTCTGTTAAGCGTCGGTTCAGAAGAAGGCAAAGGCAACGCTTTGGTCAAAGAGACCACACGCCTGCTGAACGCAACCGATCTAAATTTCATTGGCAACATCGAGCCTAACGACCTGCCAGAAGGCAAAGCCGAAGTAGTTCTCTGCGACGGATTCGTTGGTAACGTTATTCTCAAACTTACCGAAGGGCTCGGCGACGCAATTGTCGGCCATGTAAAGAGTATTCTTGGTGAGACCGAAGAGAGCAAAAAGCTTTCGAAAGAAATATTCGAACGAATGAATATCCTTGAGGCGTTTGGTGGGGGGCCACTCTTAGGAGTGAACGGTCTTGCCATCGTCGGACACGGAGCATCGGGCGTGAACGCTGTGGCAAATGCCATCAGAACAGCCAAGTTCGTTGTCGAAACCGGATTGATCGGAGCCCAACAGGCTGAACTCGATCGAATCAGAGCTGAAGTTAGTTAGTAATTAGCCGCCCTGAGTAATTGATACTTGTTTGGGCAATACACGACGTGAGTTGAGGGTCCTATTTTGAGCGACAATGAGCCAAGAAGTGCGCTGGTAACGGGGGGTTCTCGAGGTATCGGACGAGCAACCGCTCTTCGACTTGCAGCAAATGGACACCGGGTCGCCGTCAACTACAACACCCACCTTGATGAGGCTGAAGCCGTAGTCGAAGAAATTCGCTCTGCAGGTGGAATCGCCGTAGCCGTCGGCGGAAACGTCGCTGAAAAAGAGAGCGCTGTTGAGATGATCGACAAAGCTGTTGAAGCGCACGGCCCGATCGAGATTCTCATCAACAACGCGGGCGTTATCAACGACTCGCTTCTGATGCGAATGAAAGACGAGCAGTTCGAGTACACCATGCAGGTGAACATGTTCGGCACGTACTACTGCACTCACAAAGTAATTCCCGGAATGGTCAAAGGCCGCTGGGGTCGAATCGTCAACATATCTTCAGTTGTCGGCATGCGAGGTAACATCGGGCAGTCGAACTATTCAGCTTCAAAGGCTGCTGTGTTTGGATTTACCCAATCGATCGCCAAGGAAGTTGCTACTCGGGGTATCACAGCGAACGTCGTGGCTCCGGGCTACATCACAACTGCTACTTCGGCCGATATTTCAGACAAGCAGCGCGACACAGTGATGACATGGATTCCCCAGGGCCGATTCGGGGAGCCAGACGAAGTCGCACCAACTATCGTTTTCCTAACCACTGACGAAGCCCAGTACATCACCGGCGACATCATTCGTGTCGACGGCGGAATGGCGATTTAGCACTGTCTACATGGCTTTGAACGAGAATAAATATGCCTAACAACGAGTCCACGGGATCGAGCAACGACCTCTCGGGGAAGATTGCGCTTGTCACTGGCGGTTCGCGTGGAATCGGCAAGGCAATCGCTCTCGAACTGGGTAAGCGTGGCGCCACGATCGCAATCAACTACCTCAAGAACCACAAAGCCGCACAGGCAACGGTAGATGAGCTAGAAGCTGCCAACATATCCGCAACTCGAATCAAAGCACACGTTGGCGACGAAATAGCAGTCGAATCGCTGGTCGAAAAAATCGATGAGAGGTTTGGTCATCTCGATATTCTGGTCAACAACGCTGCTTCCGGAGTCATGCGCCCGGCTGCCGAACTTTCAGCGAAGCACTGGGACTGGACTCTCGATATCAACGCACGGGGTCCGTGGTTACTAGCTAAAGCAGCCGCACGGCTGATGCCCGAGGGCAGTCGTATCATCAACCTATCGAGCCCCGGTTCAACACGAGTGTTGCCAGCTTATTTCGCAGTTGGTGTGTCGAAAGCGGCTATCGAGGCTGTGACTCGTTATCTTGCTGTTGAGCTTGGTCCAAAAGGCATCGCAGTGAACACAGTTTCGGCTGGATTCGTGATGACCGCTGCCATCGACGCGTTCCCGGATGAGCTTCGCGTAAAAGACATCGCTTCAAGACCTACACCAGCAGGACGAGTTATATTCCCTGAGGATGTAGCAAAGGTAGTCGCGATGATGTGCGGTACCGATGCCGAGATGATTCGCGGGCAGGTCATCATGGTCGATGGCGGCGAAACGCTGCGCCACGAATAGTCTTTTGGCGACTCACCGAATGAACTGCTAACGAACTCGAACGACGACTTCGCCAGCCATCAACTCTGTATCCGGTTCTAAATGTGCCATTCGAATGAGTGCCAGACTCAAGTAATGGCCGTCCGAGGTTGCTAGTTGTGACGAACTGGTCACAACCCCCGCTGGTTTTGAGTCAGCGGTAAGCTTCACGTTTTCACTAAGCGGAATATCAGAAACAAGAACCCGCACGTTCCGCTGGACCTTGTCGTAAGCGTCGAGTCGAGCGATGACTTCCTGCCCAACGTAGCACCCTTTGTCCCAGTCGATCAGATGAAGTAGATGGGCTTCGATCGGATTAGCGTGCTCGCCGTATTCACGATCTGAACCAGGAATAGCAGCGTTGATCCGGAAGTGTTCGAAATTCGCCTGATCCACTGCCATCGCCCCCCCAGTCGTAAGAGATTCTGATAAGCGGGTGGCACACGCATCTTTGCAAATAACGTCGACCCACTCAACTCCCCGTGACGAATCGGAAATGATCTGCACCAGATCACCATAGATAGAAACCTGAACCGCGTCGTCAAGATCAATCTTCACGCCCATTCCCGCCGCAGCTACCGCTCTGGCACTAGGGCCGACAAGTGAGATTCGGGTGCTTTGATCGGTGCGATTAGTGAGTTCCGCGTCCTCAATAATCGTGAAATAGTCGATCGCCGATACCAACCGGTCGGAATTCGAAGAATCAGAGACTAATAGCAACTCATCTTCTAGAATGTGAGCAACCAAGAAAACGTCGATCACTCGACCTTTGGCGGAAGTAAGCGCAGTCCTGCACGATCGTCCGGTGCCGACACTAAGCAGGTCTTTCGTAGTTAGCCGGTGGAGCAAATCTAAAGCGTCGGGGCCGGTATGCGAAATAACCGTCGCACCTTCCCACATGAACATTCCGCACCCATCGGCGAGCGCGTCGAGCTGGGAAGTATCTGCCGTTTGGGAAGTAATTTGTTGCAAGAGATAAACCTAAACCCATTTAGGGCTCAAGAATCAGTGGTTCGTCTGGCCTAAACCGAGAAAGAAGTGCCGCAACCGCAAGTTTTAGCAGCGTTCGGGTTCGAGAATTCGAATCCCTTACCATTCAGTCCGTCGGAGAAATCCAATACAGTTCCAGCGAGGAACACGAATGCCTTCTTCGGAACGTAAACCTCAACACCATGCTGGAGAATGACCTTGTCGTCAGATTCAGCGCCTTCGACGATGTCGAGAACGTACGTTAAGCCCGAACAACCTCCACCTTTCACTGCAACTTTCAGGCCGAATTTTTCCATGCCTTTATCAGCGGCGAACTGGGTTACCTTGCTCGCTGCTTTTTCAGTGATTTTTATAGTGTTGATTGGAACTGCGCGTTCCGGAGCCATCGTCATCGATCTTCACCTGCTGTCGTAGGTTCGAGTACTACTCACGCCTCACGCTGTCTATTCTCGCGTGGAAATTACTTTCGCGCAAAAAAGTCGCGTTAAGTCATTAAAGACGGTGAATTAATGATTTTAGAACTACAATTGATGCTTAGTGCAAAAACAAATGCACGCCAGACACATTTCGCACCCGGATTAGTTCATCCAGATGACTGAAAACTCCAGCAAACCTCGCATCGTCGTACTCAACACTCGTGCAGCAAACGTCCACAGCGTTGAAAAGGCGCTACGCAAAGTTGGAGCTGACCCTATCGTGACGAGCGATCCCACCGAGCTTGAATCCGCTGATGCCGCTGTTCTTCCCGGTGTTGGGGCCAGTGATGCAGTGATGAAAGCCCTAAATACACTCGGAATGGCTGATCCGGTGAAAGAATTCGCCGCTTCGGGGAAACCTATCCTTTGTGTGTGCGTTGGGCTACAGGTTTTGTTCGATAGCTCTCAAGAAGGCGAATTACCGGGTCTCGGTCTTGTGGACGGTAATGTCGAACTCATTCCAACGGGAATGACCGACGAACTTGGTACAGCAATGAAAGTTCCGCACATGGGTTGGAATGAAGTTCAATTCACCGGCGAAGACGCGAATCGAAACCCGATGTTCAAAGACATTCCGCAAGGCTCTCATTTTTACTTTGTGCACTCCTACCGATGTGTACCCGATCAGCAAGCGGAAGTCGCCGCTACCAGCAACTACGGCGTAGAAATCTGTGCAGCGGTGGCTCGTGGCAACGTTGTTGGAACTCAATTTCACCCTGAGAAGAGCGGCGATGTCGGTCTTCAGATTTATAAAAACTTCCTCGACATCGCTTGGAATCCAACAAACTAACAACCCTGCTTCCTAGCACGTAGGGCAAAACAACTACGAACCCGACCAAAATGGATATATTCCCAGCAATTGATTTGAGAAACGGACACTGCGTCCGCTTAACTCAGGGCGACTACGATCGTGAAACCGTTTTCGACGACAACCCCGCGGCGGTAGCCAAACGATGGGTAGATCAGGGCGCTCGACGAATACACGTCGTCGATCTTGACGGTGCGCGTGAGGGCATCCGAGCAAATGCCGACGCTGTGGCAGCCATCGTCGAAGCAATCGACATACCGGTGCAGTTGGGTGGAGGCGTACGAGACGCCGCCGAAGCACGCCGCCTGATCGACCTCGGAGTAGACCGCGTAATCATGGGAACAGCCGCTATTGAAGCACCCGATGAAGTTCAAAAAGCTGTCGAAGACGTCGGTTCCGTGCACGTGATCGTAGGTGTCGATGCCAAAGACGGCATGGTCCAGACTCGCGGTTGGATCGAAGAATCGACTGTCACCGCTATCGATCTTGCTCAGCAGATGGTCAAGCTCGGAGTTCGGCGATTTATCTACACGGATACCAGTCGAGATGGCACATTGACCCACCCAAACTTCGAAGCGGTTGCCGAACTAGGTGAAAACCTGCGATATCCTATTATTGTGGCTGGTGGAATTGCATCGATTGACGACCTTGTCGGACTGGCGAAGTTGGGTGTGGAAGGTGCAATATCAGGCATGGCAATTTACTCGGGTGCGCTCGATCTAAAGAGTGCCATCGAAACGATTGATGAAATGACAACTGCTGGCAACTAGTCGGCAAACAATTGGTGAACGGAAAAGACACGAATGCCATCGAAAACTTCAGTAGATAAAATTGAAGCTCTGCTGCACCCAACGCTTGAGGAAACTTACGACCCTCAATCGATGATCGCGTTGGTCCCGATTCACAACGACCACAAGGTTGCTGACATCGGCTCAGGCCCCGGTTGGTTGTCGATACCGCTCGCCAAGTACGTTTACTCAGGCACCTGCTACGCAATCGACGTTCAAGAAGAAATGCTGAAGCATGTCTCTAAGCAAGCCACAGCGGCAAAGCTCAAAAACGTCAAAACTCTCGTCTCCCAGGAAAACAAGATTCCGCTCGACGATGAATCGCTTGATGGCGTAGCTCTTTCTAACGTATTAAACGAAGCCACCAAGCCAAAGACGCTCATCAAAGAGGCTGCTCGACTTCTAAAGAAGTCTGGCTGGATATCGATTGTCGAGTGGCTGCCAGTCGAAGGCAAACCAGAAGTTGGTCCTGCTAGTTCGAGGCGATTAGTTCAGCAAGAGTTGCGAGAGACTGTTGAGGCATTAGGCTTTACGACTCTCACTTCACGCCAGCTCACTCCTCACCGCTACATCATCGTCGCCCGCAAGTAGACCGGAGACCCCACGATGTTGACGCGACGCGTCATACCATGTCTCGACGTAGACAACGGTCGCGTGGTCAAGGGTGTCAGTTTTGTCGACATTCGTGATGCAGGCGATCCGGCTGAAC
>JABHBJ010000029.1 GCA_018673955.1 Chloroflexota bacterium
CCGGCGCAGCCGTATCGGCAATTATAGCAGCTGCCGTAGTGAGCGGGTTTTTACTCTTGCAGCTTCGTAATGGCTCTAGTTTGGTCAAACTCAGGCTGTCAGCACTCGTTTTTTCAAAAGCGAATTTCGAAGATATTTTAAAGGTGGCCCTACCCGCGTCGCTATCTCCTCTGCTAACTGTTTCGACCGTGCTCATCCTCACGGCGCTCGTTGGCACCTTTGGGGATGCCGCGCTTGCCGGGTATGGCATCGGCTCTCGGGTCGAGTTTCTGATCATTCCGCTTGTCTTTGGCTTTGGCGCTGCAATGACCTCATTGGTCGGCATGAGCATCGGTGCTGGCGACACAGCCCGTGCTGAACGGATCGCCTGGATCGGTGGCGCCTGCGCCAGTGGCATCGCTGGCGTTCTGGGAATCTTACTCGCGCTGTTCCCTGCTGCCTGGATCACCGTGTTTACAAACGACGCAACAGGCTCGCCGAACGCTGCCTGCCCAAGCCCGTATGTGCCATCTTCAGCGGTTACTTTAACCCACACGGCGCCGAGCCCACCGCCAGGCACACTGCCATGCCGTTGTTGGTGGTGTTCACCGCCCGGCATACTGTCAGGCAATCCTGAAAATTCCGAGTACATGTTTATCGGCATCGCACGTTTCGCCGAGTTGTTCCACGAAGAGCGAGTTGGCTTGGTGCGATTCGACGGTTCAGACAGCTTTACGTGAACTGCTTTGATGGACTTGATCTTCAACTTTGTCCTCGTGAATTTCTGTGGGCATTCAGGGTAAATTCGGTAACTATTGCGAGTCGAACTTATGCGATCGTTCGTCGAACGTCATATGCTTGCGGCGGTGACAGTTTAGTCGTGTACACAGCATGGCACATAAATTATGACGGAATCTCAACGAATGTAGCTAAGAACAGTCGACATTGAACACCTCGAGTGGTCGTGGTCTGAAAACCCGGGTCTCGAAGAACTGCTCGTGACCGGCCCAGTTCGATAATCAGATCGTTTTTCATCTCGACAACCCGAACTTCTTCGTCTGAAATCGGCAGTCAGATTTTAATCTAAATATTCGCTGTGCCGTATGCCCACGCTTTGATTAGGTGATGGGCGATGGCAATTGGTCCGGGAATGTTCACGCCTTCGAGTCTGTCTTCGAGCGCTAGTTTCACTTCGTCCTTTGTGAACCAGCGAACATCGGCCATTTCACCTGGATCAGCGACGATCTCGTCGGAAATCGCTTCGGCGTGGCAGCCGATCATAAGTGACGATGGAAATGGCCACGGCTGTGACGAGTGGTAGGTCACCTTGCCTACTTTGAGACCGGCCTCTTCCATAACTTCGCGCCGAACACCCTCTTCGATCGCTTCTCCTTGATCCATGAATCCTGCTAGACATGAGTAGAAACTAGAGTTCTGACGTGCGAGTGTTTGACCCATCACGCACTTGTCTCCTTTGTAAACAAGCATGATTGCGACTGGGTCGGTTCGAGGAAAATGCTGAGAACTGCAGTTGGGGCATTGACGCATAAGCCCACCGCGGAAACTCTGAGATTCCGTTCCGCAAACTGAGCAGAATCGGTGTTGGGAATGCCAGTTCAGATTTGCTCTAGCTTGAGCGAGAATTCCCGATTGATCCTGCGGAATGTCTGTTGCAGCGGATCTGCCGTCTTCGAAAGCAGCGTCTGAAGCGAAGGCCGCTATTTTTGCAGGATCTTCGACAGCTGATATATCGACCGCAAAGTGCGGGGTTCGGTTGGCGTCGAATCCTAGAAATTTCGGTCCACCGGCTTCTTCAGGAAGTCCGTCGAGAAAGTCATGACCTATCCAAGCGAGTTCAGCGTCGGGGTTTCGTCGTACGAGAGGCTGCAGTTTGTGGAACGGCAACAGCTTCGTGTTGTCTTGCCTAATCATCTTTTTCAGTAGCTCTTCGTCCCGGCGCTCGTGGTCGCCTCGGTCAAATGAGTTTCCGGCAAAGATGTGGGTGTACGACAAGTGATTCAGCTCTCGATAGTTTGTGAACGATTCGCAGCACGCCACTGTATCAGTAGACTCGTGTGATTTTCTTTCGGTGAGGCTCTCAATAGTCGGCGTGTCAGCGTTTGATACTGAAAATGAATTCAGCATGACATTGGTTGCAGTGGGCTGGTAAGTCCAATGAAAAAAGGGATCGACAATCGTCGATCCCTTTTTATTTCAAGTATTTAGTCCAGCTAGCTGGCTATTTTCCGATCTGTGGAACGCTCTTCATCGCTTCGGCGATTGCTTCGGAAGGTAGTGCGTAGTCGACCATGTCGCCTGAGAAGTAGTTGTCGTACGCCGATAGATCCAAATGACCGTGACCACAGAGGTGGATCCTACTTCGAGGACCTTGACGAGTTGATCTTCACCAGCGAAGGCAAGAAATCTTCCAGAAGGCGACATGCTGCACACCTTGATGGCAAGTTTGCTGGGGTCTTGCACCGCCATGAC
>JABHBJ010000021.1 GCA_018673955.1 Chloroflexota bacterium
CCGTATCCACCCAGTGGCATTCCGGTTCCGCCGAGTTTCACATTTACGTTCTCACAAGAAGCGAGAGCCGAGATGCCGTTTTGCCAGTCACGGAACATTTCGTCGTGCTTGTTGACATATGGCCCAATTCCGATTGGGCCGCCCAAATGATCGAGGATGATTGTTACGTTTGGGAACGCCTGAGCAAGTTCGACCAGTTCAGGAAGTTGAGTGTGGTAGTGCCACGCATCGAAGGTTAGACCGAGCTTGTCGAGAACAGCGAAGCCCTCAAGGAATTTAGAATCGGCCATCAAGCCTTTCGGTGGATTTTTGTATCCGCCGATTTCAGGGCTAGCATCCCAGCACGTTGAGTTTCGAATACCGCGGTAGCGTTCTGGGGCTGAAGCGATCTGCGCTTCGAGTACTTCCTGAACTTCTGTACCGAGCGATAGATCTGCATAGCCGACGATTCCAGCGGCGACGTTCGTTTCTCCGTAAATTCCGCTGGCTGCTTGCGCCGCTATTCCGTTGACGAATTCGACTTCACCAACCGGGCTCATGCTTTCGGGTCCGTCTTTCCGGTACATCGCACTGCACTCAACGAAGACGGTTTCGGTGATGTTGTGCCCGCCGCCCGTATCGACGAGGAGTTCGTCGAGCATGTATCGAAAGTCGGGTCGATCCCAGAAGTGATGATGCGGATCGCAGATCGGTAAATCAGGTTCGATCGCTTCTTCGGTTGTTAGGGATAGCCAGTCGGTGCGTGGAGTTGTCATGGTGTGCTGGGTTCTAGATGGTCGATCAGGGAGGAGGTTGACGATTCTCCCTCACCCCAGCCCTCTCTCGCTGGGAAAGGGGGTAATGACGTGTTTGTCCGAAGACTACTTCACCATTTGGGCGAAGATTGGTTGTAGTTGTGCTCGGACTGTGGCGCGCTCTTCGTTGTCGTTTGCCGCTTCGAAAGCCGATTGTTCTTCTGGATCAGCGTTTACGTCGAATAGATTTCCATCGTCATAGAGCTTGTACTGGTGTGTACGAATGTAGCGTGCGAATCGGTAAACACGACCACTCATTGGCTCGAAATGGAAGTACATCCAATCACGTGAATCGCCATCTTCGCCCTTAAGCTGCGGCAAGAACGTTCGGCCGTCCATAACGTAGTCGGCAGGAGGAGTAATTCCGGCTGCATCAAGTATTGTCGGCAGGAAGTCAGACGAATCAACGAGATCAGTCTCGACGTGACCTTCAGGAATCGTTCCCGGCCAGCTAGCGATTAGCGGAACGTGTGTTCCACGGTCGACAGTTAAGCCCTTCCCCCCGCAGACTTCGTTGTGCGAATGCATGACTGAGCAGACTTCGATTGGTGATCCGTTGTCGCCAACGTATATAACAAGCGTGTCGTCGGCGATGCCCAGCTCTGCGAGCTTGTCGTTGACCCGACCGATCACCTTGTCGTGGTATTCGACCATGTCCTTGTAGTACTTCGCATCGTCATCCCAGCCTTCGAGCTCGTCCCATGTGCGCCCGCCGAGCGTCTGATTAGAAGGTGGGATGAAATCGTCGTACTCAGGGCTATCCGGAGTGGGTTCGAGCGGACGGTGAGTCAGCGCCATCGGGAAGTAAACGAAGAACGGATCATCTTGGTTCTTCTCCATGAAATTTATGATGTAATCGGCAAAAACGTCTTCACCGTACTTGCCATCCATGTTTTCTAGGAATTTGCCGTTTTCGTAGATGATTGGGTCCTTGTAACGGGAGCCTTTATCTTCAGTGTGGTGTGGGTGCCAAACACAGAATTCGTCGAACCCGGCATCCTCTATCGTTTGTCCCTTAGAGCGAGCTTCAGGCATTTCGTCGGGTGGGTTGTACGAGTGAAGCTGCCATTTACCGGCGATACAGGTTTTGTACCCCGCATCTGAGAATAAGTGCCCGAACGTGACCTCGTTGGGGTTGATTAGGCCGAATCCGACGTAGTTTCGGAAGTTGTACTTGCCCGTCATGAGTTGAATACGAGTAGGGGTGCAAAGTGGCTGTACGTGAGCGTTTTCAAAGCGTGCCCCAGTGGCTGCCATGTTGTCGAGAACGGGAGTCGCATACGAAGTGCCACCGTTCGCTCCTATAGCTTCGTATCCAAGGTCGTCGGACATGATGAGGACGATGTTGGGTCGGCGGTTAGAGGGCATGGCGTTGATTGTACTTTCTGGGGGTGGGCTGAGTTGTCGACTGACTGTCGTCCTTCGACTGCCTGAGGACGACTTTTTGTCGGTGGCTAGCTATAACTAACTCTACTAGGAGAGGGAATCAGATCAATGCGGAAATTCCTACTTCGGTATTTGTTTAGATTGCCGATATCTCCCTCAACCTAGCCTTCTCCGCCTGGGAGAAGGGATCTACTGCCACTAGCTCAAGTAGTTTAGGGCGTTGAGGATTAGTTTTTGGAACTGCGGATGCTGTTGCGATGAACCTGCGTGACCAAGCGCAATGTTGGCTACTTTTCCTTGACCGAACTGGTGAGTCCAACCGAGTGGCTTGATGTCGCCTTCTACTACGCCGTGCATGAACACGTCGATACCGGGCTGAATATCGAGTCCGCAGTAGCACTCGTCGTATGTCCAGAAAGTAGTTGCTACACCTGCGGCAATTGAGTGGCTAGGGTTGGCTATCGTTACCTCGAACCAACCGAATGGCGGGTGCCAGCTTTCGCCAAGAACCCATCCGCCGCCCGTAATCTTCTTGGTTTGCGACCACTCGGGGCATGATGCTGCCGAGATGTGAATCGAAAGAAGTGAACCACCGCCTGAAACGTACGATTCGAAGCCGGAGCGTTGAGCATCGTTGAGATCGTTATCGGTGGCTTCTTGTCGAAGCGTGTTGAGTACGATTGCGTCGAAGGCTGATAGATCGCCAGAAAGCTCGTTGGCGGATTCTGACAGCGTAATCGAATGCCCGGCTTCCTCAAGGAATTCCTGTAACACTGGTGTCGATTCTTCGTACGGGTGATTGCCACCGGTGATTAGAAGTAGATTCATTAAGGATTCTCCTGAGTTTTTAAGTAGCTTTGGGTTAGGAACCCACTAGTGGGTCGGCGTCTGGTTGTGGAGCCGTTATGAGCGAGGAGAGCGAGGCGGAGTTTTCAGAATTGAATCGGGTTTCGACCGGGTTAGCGGCTTCCCATTCTTTTCTCCAAATTTCCATCATTATGAATTCGTAGCCGTCGCGCCGAACGTCACGCAAGAGTTTAAAACCGGATTTCGTAAAGGATTTTTGCGCTCGGAAGTTGGTCGAGAGCGTGTGGAGATAGACCCGATCAAGCTCGGTAGTCGTGAAGATGTGAGCTAGAGCGGTTTTGACAACATCGGTGCCGTATCCCTGACTCCAGTAGTTGCGATCGCCAATCATGATTCCTAATTCGCATTGCGATTTTTCTGCACTGATGTCGTAGTACATGCAGTTGCCGATATGGTGGCCGTCGAGCGTGTCGATTGCCATGCGTACTGACCATGGAGACGGATAACCGACATCGTCACGGTGGTAGCGGAGATATTCAGTGAATGAAAGAGTTACTGGGCGCGTTGCGTCGAGACCCGCAAGTTCGGGATCGATACGCCATGAATAATCGGATTCCGCGTCGTCCATCGACTTAGTACGGAGCACGGTTTTATTTCCGACGAGGCGCAGCTCAGTCGTCGCTTCCTGCTCGCCCTTCATAAAAGGCCACAGCTTTTTCCAAGACTCGCGCTTCATTCCGATGGGTAAGCCTCTGTGATGCTTCTTTAATCTCGATCCATTCGACATCATCGTACTCATGATCGTGATCGGATGTATCGCCACCAATATAGTTCATTAGGTACCAGTGGACAGTCTTATCGATTCGAACCGTACTGTTTTCCTCAAATGGCAAATCGCCGAGCGTTTGGCCCGCTGTGCGGAAGAATGAATAGTATGTATCGTCGATAGCCGGGCCTGTTTCGACCTGTAGTCCGGTTTCTTCAGCGACTTCTCTGGCGGCAGTTTCTTCCACTGATTCTCCGTCTTCCGGTGTGCCTTTAGGTAGGGCCCATAGTGATTCTGCACGCCTATGACACAGGGCAACCGATAATATATCGCCATTATGTGCGTCGGCGCGAAGGACTACCCCTCCGGCTGACCAGCGGTCGATTGAGTGATCTGTCGTACGTTGACGATTCATTTAGAAGAGAGTTCTAAGATTGAGTTAGTATGAAAGTTCGAGTGAACCTAGTACTAGTATATGTGTGAGTGGATTCTAAGTTTCGTGGTGCCAGCGGTCAAACGCTAGTGCTCGAACTTTCAACACAACTTATGAACGAGACCGAATTCACCATATAAATAAATTGACACTGAACTGATCAAATTCGATAATTGTCTATTGGGTAAACGCACAAAGATGCCAGTACATAAATTACGATTAATTCAAGCAAGTATTATTGGTCCACGCTCGGTAAAAGCGCTGGCCAGCATTGCGTTCTCGCATTTTTCAAATCAGTCACAGGAATTATCAGATAATAAGTAACCGCATAACTTTCGTAGAATGCGGTTTTTTTGCGCCTGAATCAGAATCATTCAAGCCTAAGAAACAACAGTTCGCCGAACAGTCAGTTCGGGAGAAGGTAGTTAACATTGGATAAGCACGACTTCGTCATCCGATTCGCCGGAGAGGGCGGACAGGGACTGGTCACATCTGCAGATGCGTTGGCACGAGCAGCTGCTCAGGCCGGGTATTTCGTACAGACCCACTCGACGTTCCCGTCGCAGATCATGGGTGGTCCCGCATCCTCGCAGGTAAGAATTTCAACTACACCAGTATTGAGCTCGGGTGATGGTGTCGATGTACTTGTTGCACTCAACCAGTACGCATACGATCATCACAATGAAGATCTCCTTCCCGGTGGCGTAACCGTCTACAACGCGGAAGAGTACGAACTTCCTGAAGGCGGTAGCTACTTCGGCATCAAGGCTGACGAGCTTGCCAAATCGACTGGTAATGCTCGAGCAGCGAACATGGTTACGATCGGCGCTGTTGCGCAATTAATCGACTTCAAGCTTGAAGAAATCGATGCTTTCATCACACAGCGATTTACTCGTGGACGTGATGGTGATGCAGAAATCATCGAAGCCAACATCAAGGCTGTTCGCCTCGGTGTCGAAGTTGCTTCGACTAGCGGATTCAAAGTTGGTCAGCTCGAACCTGCAAACGCTCCTGACTATAAACAGATCGTAATTACTGGTAATGCTGCACTTTCAATGGGTGCAGTTGCTGCCGGGCTCGATTTCTACGCTGGCTACCCAATTTCTCCGGCCACAACGGTTCTGGTTTGGATGGAGAACAACTTGTGGGGTGAGGGACGATTCGTCCACCAGGTCGCATCTGAGATCGAGGCTATCAACGCCCTTATCGGTGCAGGGTTCGCTGGTAAGAAGGCGATGACTGCTACTGCGGGGCCTGGCTTTTCGCTAATGAGCGAGGGTTTAGGTTTGGCGTGGATGGCAGAGATTCCTCTCGTAGTAACGAACGTGCAGCGTGGCGGCCCGGCTACTGGTCTGCCAACGAAATCTGAACAATCTGACCTTTTCACCTGTATGCACCCTGCTCACGGTGATATCAAGATGCCAGTTCTGGCTCCGGGCACAATCGAAGAATGCTTCTTCGCTGGTGCGTTGGCTACGAACTGGGCCGAGCGATATCAGGGTCCGGTGATACTCGTTTCTGAGTTCGGTCTTGCTGAGCGTGGTGAGAACATTCGACGTCCTGACCTCTCGAAGATCAGCATTGAAAGTCGAGCAACAGTGAGCGAAGGGGACACCGGCAAACGATACGATTCGTGGGATGCCTCAACCGCTCTTGGCGGTATGCCGATTCCTGGTGGCGCTGGTGCGTACGTTGCGAACGGTTCAGAGCACGATGAGATTGGTGATACGACTCACCTGCCTCGACACCACGTGCGATTGATGGAACGACGCTTCAAGAAGCTTGATCTTCTTGATGGCGCGCATTACGAAATCGAGAACGCCGAAGCTGACGTCATCATCATGCCTTGGGGTAGCTCTAAGGGTCCGGCTCGCGAGGCATATGACAGGCTTCTAGACCAGGGCGAGAACGTCGGCTGGCTTTACTCAGTAGCGCTCAACCCGCTGCCTGAGGAAGTGAAGGACGTTCTGAAATCTGGAAAGAAAATCATTGTTCCTGAGCTAAACTATTTGGGTCAGTGGTCGGCGCTTCTCCGTATGGAAGGCTACAATGCTGAATCTGTGATCCAGTACACGGGCTTGCCATTCAGGCCTGCAGATCTTGTGACGAAAATTAGCGAGCGAATCGGGGCTGGAGTAACAGCATGAGCAAGCGTAATCCTGAATACGATTTCGCCTGGTGCCCGGGATGTGGCGACTTTGGGGTGCGAAGAGCACTTCAGGTAGCACTAGAGGGTTACTCGGTAGAACACGAAAAACCACAGGCTAACAACGTGGTTGTAGCTGGTATCGGCTGTTCTGGAAACATGGTTCACCTCGTTGAAGGCGACCAGCCGTTCGGCATCCACGGCATTCACGGACGTTCTCTACCGATCGCATTTGGCGTGCAGCAGGGCAATCCAAAGTTGAACACGGTTGTCGTTGCTGGTGACGGTGACTTTCTTTCAATCGGTGGTGAGCACCTTGGGCCTGCCGCTAACCGAAACGTGAACATCACTGCGGTTGTCATGGACAACGGCGTGTACGGTCTGACTAAGGGTCAGTCATCGCCAACGAGTGAGTTCGGAGCTGTTACAACCTCGACTCCTCTAGGCAAGATCGAAACTCCTGTTTCGCCGTTGAAGCTGTACATGTCGATCGGTGTCACCTACATCGCTTCGTACTACTCGAGCAAGCCTCGTGTTTTGGCGAAGATGATTCAGGAAGCGATGAATCACGATGGCTTCAGCATCGTTCACGTTCAGTCGCCTTGTACCACGTACAACGACACTTACGACATTCTGAAGGGCAAGCCTAAGGAAGGTATCAAGGGCCTCGCTTTTGAGATTCCTGAAGACCACGACCCGAGCAGTGTCGAGGACGCTAACGATTTGTTGAGCCGACCTGGCGTTCCTCTTGGAGTTATTTTCAAGAAGGAAGGTAAGACGCTTCAGGATCGGTACGAAGATCTGATGGCTCGTGCTCCGAAGCGAACGAACGACGAACTGATGGATTCATACCTGCTTCAGTAGCCGTTCGAATAATTCGAAAAATGAAAAGCCCCGCACATGTGCGGGGCTTTTCATTTTTGTGCTTTTAAGATCCCAACTTTGGCCTGTCATTCTGAACTCGATTCAGAATGACAGACCAAAGTTGGAGTCGGCGAGCGGTCGAAGTACCGGTGTGCGATGCGAAAGGGAGGACGGAACCCGCTCAACTGCGTCTTAGTCAGCCTTGGCGCACTCGGAAACGTAGGATTCGAGCGAGTCTCGTAGGGCTAGTCGCCCTCGGTGGAGCCGGCTTTGAGGGTGGAGAGAGAGACGTCTAGAGTGTCAGCTGCCTCTTGATTCGAAAGCCCTTGAACATCACGGAGAATCACTGCTACATTCTGATCTTCAGGTAGAACGTTTATCGCTGCGTCTAACCGACCACCAAGCTCGCTATTCATCGTCGCTGTTATGGGAGATTCTGTCCAGTTGCTCTAAGCGACGTCTGGTCGGTTGTCTTCAGAGACGGTCATCTCTTTGCCGCTTTTGTCTTTTCGAATGCGCATTAGTGCTGCGTTTACCGTGATGCGATATAACCACGTAGTTGTCTGAGCATCGCCACGAAATCGATAGCGTGCTTTGTACGCCGAAACGAAAGCATCCTGCGCCACTTCCTCAGCATCGTGAGGATTGCCCATCATTCGGCATGCAACGTTGTACACGAATCCTGAGTGCTTCTCAGCGATGTCCGTGAATTCTTGAGCGTCCATGTACCGTCGTGTAAATCGTGCGGGGTAGTGTGGTTGGGTTAAAACGATCTCAGTAATCATTGTTCGCAACTGAATGCCAGAACGATTACTGTACTAGTAGTAGTCTTATATTCAGCTTGTATCTACCATTCGATAACTTAGAAACCGATCTCTGGTTTCCGTCTCATCATTTAATGGTTCGAAATCATTGTGCTGAGACTGTAGTTGCACTTGAATCGGATGTGCGTGATCTTTGAATCGATTCGAATTACGCTGCATCCTATTAACTGTTCGGCAATTGCGGTACACCAGCCTTGTCGGCAGTATGGAGATCATTGTGAACGGCTCAACGTCGTGGATAGACAAACTGACTGGACGGGACCAGAAACACTCTCCTGGCGATCCCAGTGCCGAAGGCATCGGCGATTGCGGCGAGGTTCGAGATAATGCGTCCGATTTCATCGACGGCGAGGTTGCGATGCCTCTGACATCGAGAATTCGTCACCATTTGCGCTTTTGGAACGATTGTGATGGCTCGATGACTAGCCTTGCACAGACGGTTGGTCTGGCAAGACGGGCTCCCCAGCACAACGTGCCCGATTCTCTCAAAGAGAAGCTCAAAAACATTCCTGACGATTAGTATTTGTGTTCGGTTATCCGTTTTTTTGTCTGCTTTTCGGATTCCCTATAACTAACTAATATTGTCGTGACGGAGCGCTGGTTCAGTCTCATCTTCAACTGCCTGAGCATCATCGAAGTAGCTCCTATGGCGTTTGTGGAAGTACATGCTGTGTAGCAGGATACCCAACCCGATTCCGGTGAGCCCGTAAACGATGTTGGGGTCGATGTTCGAGCTTGGTCGGAACGACAGTGAAATGAACGAGATGTAGCCGAAGATTCCGCCCAATAAACTCGGGTGAGCTAGTTTCCTGTTTAGAGAAATCGCTAGTGTCGTCCCAATGACAACCGAAACAAATACCTCTATCGGAGCAACCGCTAACGACGATCCCATCATAGTAACGACGCCGTCGCCGCCTTTAAATTTTGTGAAAGGAGAGTTCCAGTGACCTGCAACCGCAGCGGTGACTGGAACGAGGAATTGAACGCCGTCTAACCCGAGCTGACGCGCCATCATGATGGCTGTAAAGCCTTTGATCGCGTCGATCAGGGTGACGATGAATCCCTGCTTTCGAGAAACTTCTCGCCACACATTGGTAGCACCGGCCTGACGTGAACCAACTTCAAACACGTTGACGCCGTTTAGGCGACCAACTGTGTACGCGACTGGAACTGCGCCAAATCCGAAGCCAATCGCTGCTGCAAGCAAGTATGTGGTGAACGTTATTTCAGGGCTCATATCGTGTTGTTCATTATATCAGTGGAATAATTTCCATATTTACTAGTTGGGTGGTTATTTGTGATGTTCTGGCTACCGCTGGTGGTGGGATGGGTTCACAATAATTGGCGATGTCTGAAATTTCCGAAACGGATGCTAATTCGAATAGCGCACCAATACAACGTGACGTTGGTCTTCTAGATTCAATGCGCAATTCAGCGTTGCAGAGATTCGTCGCGGCGACGTTGTTTTGGGGTACCGGCCATCAGTTAATCAATGTGGCGCAGGGCTACTTGTTATTCGAACTTACCGGTTCGACTCTTTGGCTCGCAGCCTTGGGCGCGGCGGTTGGTATTCCTAACGTAGTAGTCGGAGTTTTTGCCGGAGTTCTCGCTGATCGGGTGCCTCGGACGAGATTGCTCAAGATAGGGGCATTCATAGCCGGTACGCCGATGTTGATAATGGCACTTCTTTATTCGGCTGATCTGCTCGAACCGTGGCACATCGTGGTAGGTGGAGTATTTCAGGGATCCGGACTGGCGATCGATTGGATATCACGATTATCGCTGCTTCCTGACGTGGTTCCAAAGAAGATTCTTGTACGATCAATATCTCTTGATCAATCGGTTTTCAACGGCGCACGTGTAGTCGGGCCATTAATCGGTGGGTTCTTGCTTGGAGCTGCTGGGCCGGGTGCTGCTTACGGAGTAATCGCCGGGTTGTTCGGGTTGGCATTCTTGATCTATACGACGTTTCGGCCGGTATCGCAGGTTGTGCGGACTAAATCGAAGGGCGTGATCCCGGATTTGATTGAAGTAGTTAAGGTGATTAGAGAGCGACCACTACTACGTGTGAATCTGATGTTCACCGCCATTAATGCTCTTGTGCTTGGTGGGATGGTATTCATTATTCCAGCGTTCGCCAAAGATATTTTTGAAATCGGCGAAAATGGCTTGGGTGTAATGTTCGCCGGTGTTGGTATTGGAGCTGTTGCAGGGGCGATGACGATGTCGTGGACCGGTGGCGTACGCATGGCTGGTCCGGCGTTGCTGGTAACGGATTTGCTCTTCGGAATTTTCGTTATTTTCTGGGCCCACACCAGCAGTTTGATTGTTGCTTTGCCATTCGCATTTTTGCTGGGATACTTCAACTCGGTTCACGTTGCTTTGGGTATTGCGGTGATTCAGTTCAACGTGCCTGCAGAGGTACGTGGCAGGGTGATTGGCGCGTACGAGATAGCATGGTCGGGTTTCCCGCTCGGTGGGTTGGCGAGCGGATCGTTGGCAGCGATTGTTGGTCTACGCAGTGCGTTGACGATACTTGCTCTCGGATTAATCATTTTCACGATCGTCGTGGCATCCGTTAGTTCTCGTTTCCGGCAGAGCCGAATCGAGTAGTTAGGCTTCTTGGTCGAAGTAGTCGGTCTGGTACTGGGGGCCGAGTGGATCGCCATTCTTTTGAGCGTCGATTTCCGCCTGCTCAGCTTCAGTGAGATATTTCGAAGGGCATCGAACCGTTAGATTGTCTGCGTTGAACGATCCATCGACGAGTTTTTGACCTTGAAGAATGATCTCTGAATGATCGTTGAAGAAGACCTGACCGATTTCACCTTTGTAGACAACGTCTAGCTGCTCGGTACCGTCTTCGTCTTTGAGAGAGAAGTGTGCGGTGAGACCATCGGTATCTCGGATGTACGAATCCTGCACGAGTTTGCCGGTAACTCCAACTTGCCGGTCTATTTCGGTCGGAGACACTTCAGCTACTTCTGCCACTGAGAGATAATCGACAGTAGCGCCTTCGAAGGCTGTGAAGGCGAAGTAGGCGAGAGCTGCTGCGACCAGCACGAACGCTAATCCTAGCTTGGCGCGAGGACCCATTAAAGTGGACGTACGGGCTGTTACCGTGTCGATCAATGGTGCTTGCTGCGGCTGATTGTCGTTTTGTTGTGGCTCGTTAGTCATTTTCGTTATCTACTTGCCTGAGAGGCCTTCTAGTCGGGCAATTTCGTGCTGTAGCACTCGTTGTTTTCGTCCTAGGTAAAGAACGTAAGCGAAGAATAGCGCCCATGTAATTGCGAAGACTGCGAAGAGGTAACCGAGGTTAGTTTCCAGTTTTCCTTCTTCGCGTTCTACGACGGAAAATGCAGTTCCGTTTTCTGATGTGACGGTGATTGGTGCAAATCGCTCGCGATGATCTCGTAATCGTCGAGCTGCTTCAGAAGGATCTTCTTCTTGCATAGACACCCATCGGTCGCCAGCCTGATTTTCAAGGCCGTACTCGGTGCCATTGAATATGGTGAACGTATGTATCGTTCCACTGGAATCTGCAACAGCGAATCGGATTAGTGCTCCTGCATCGTCGGTTTCAACACCTACTACGATGCCGTTTACGGGAGGTGTGTGCGCGGCAGAAGAAATCTGCGTCAGGCTCACTGAAACTACGAGAGCGAGGATCATCGTCAAGGCGAATCGTAATGCCCCGGATCGGCTAGCGGTATTGGTCACGTTCGACATTAACTTCAATTGACTCCCGTCATTGCTGACGCAGAAGAGGATCTTTTTAGTTCGACAACATCGTCTTCAGACTTACGGATTTTGTACCGAGCCTGAACCATGAAAATAAACACGAACGAAAACGCTAAAGTTGAGATCAACAATACGGTTCCAAGATCACTACCTAAAGCCGAATCTGAATCGGCTGCCGGGCCAGTGATAAGCGGTGGGTGTGCCTGCGACCACAGGTTGGCGGCGAAGTAAATGATAGGTGTATCTATTGCACCGATTACACCAATAATCGCTGCGAGTCGTTGTCGCTGGGCTCCTGGTGGGAAGTAGGCACGGAACATTAGGTAGGCGACGTAGATAAAGAACAAGATTAATGCTGTGGTGAGTTTTGCTTCGCCAGTCCACCATACTGCCCAGACCGGGCGTGCCCAGATCATGCCTGACAGGAGCATTATTCCACCGAAAATTAGTCCGACCTCGGCCGAGGCAACGGCGAGTCGATCCCACTTCTCGTTTTTCTTTAGAAGGTACATGAACGAGCTGCCGCTAACGACAAATATGCCTAGCATCGACCCCCATGCCACTGGTACGTGGAAGTAGAGGATGCGTTGGACTGCGCCCTGGTTGGTTTCGGTAGGGACCCAAATGAAGATTAAGTACAGCGCAACACCCATGAAAGTGGCGCTAAGAATCAACAATGGATCGAGCAGATCGAGAATTTTGTTCATCGAGTAGTGGTGTGCCAGTAATTTCTATCGAGCAAATACTTAGAGAATTTTATCACGAACGCGGTTTATTACGGCTAAAGCTTGGCATGTGTATGGTGTGTGTATTTACGATCAACTAGTCTTCAAGGGTGTGTTGAAAGATAAATGCTGACACCACCACGAATGCAATGTCGAACGCAACGGCAAGTTGTAGCCACTGTGCCATCTCACTCCAACTTCTTCCGTGAACCATGTGGCTTGTCGATTCGACAGCTGCCATAAGTAGCGGAGTGACTACAGGCAAGAATAAGAGAGGGAGCATCACTTCTCTGGCTCGTACTCGTACAGACATCGCAGCGAACAGTGTGCCGACCGCACTGAATCCGATAGTTGTGAGCAAGGCGATCGCTAGCATTTCCCATCGGAACACGATCAGATTGAAGAGCACGGCGAATACCGGAATAACGATGATCTGAGCGATTGCTATGAACAGGAAATTTCCGAGCGCCTTACCGAGGTAAATGAGGTCGCGACTGATAGGAGCGAGCATCAATGCTTCCAAGGTATCGCCTTCAACTTCCAGAGCGAATGCTCTGTTGAGACCTGTAACCCCTGCAAACGCTATTCCCGCCCACAAAATGCCGGGACCAACTAGCTTCGCGTTGTCTTGATTAAGATCCATTGCGAACGTGAATATAACCAAAACCAGTAAAGCGAATCCAGCGACCGCCACTACGACGTCCTTGTTCCGAATTTCTAGCAGTAGGTCTTTACGACCGATGGCCCATATGATCGAGAGAGAGCCCATCAAAAGCCGCCTTCGTCGAACTCATCTGTTGACGAATAGGCAGCGATAATCTCGGTCTTGTCTTGCCACGGATTGGTCGATGTCAAACCAACGGTTCCGTTATTCAGTACCACAGCGCGATCGGAGATTTCAAGTGCATGCTCGACGATGTGAGTGGTCATGATGACTGTGCGGCCTTGCGAGCGGTACTCGTCGATTATCCGGTGGAGTCGGGCTACAGATCGACTGTCCAGACCTGATTCGGGTTCGTCTAGGAGCAGCAGCTGGGGCGCGTGGATTAGGGCACGTGCCAACGCTGCTCGTTTTTGAAAACCGTGCGACAGTGTTCGTACTCGATGATCTAAACGAGGTTCAATGCCGACCTTCGCGGTGATCGTAGCGATGAGATCCTCGACGTTTTCGAGTCGGTATAGCTCAGCGAAGAACATCAGATTCTCTCGTATCGTCATATCACCATAAAGCATGGGCGAATGGAGAACTGACCCTGTTAGAGATCGAACGGTGGGTCCGTGCTGGGCGATGTCGGCGCCTAACATAGAAATGTTGCCCGAATCGACTTGCGTGAGCATAGCTAGGATACGTAGAAGCGTCGATTTTCCTGCACCGTTGGTACCGAGCAGAACGGTGACTTCACCGGTTGGAAGTTCAAGATCGAGCCCGCGTAGAACAGCCGTTTCGCCGAAGTTTTTAACTACAGCTTCTGCCTTGACAGCTAATTGTGTTGCTTGGCTAACCACAGATCGGTGTCTCGTTAGCTCTTGACTGCGAATCGATTTTTGAAGGCGGCCGGCTGCATCAATGCAGATTCAGCGAGTTTCCCGAGGGTTGCTTCATCGTCTAAATCCGATTGTTCAATTCGAGTCATATATCGACGCGCCACATCGTAGTAGAGGTTGTCGGTGTCGACCATTCGTACGATGGTCTTACCTGTTTTTGCATCTCTCATGTCTTCGAACGGCACAGGTTGGAGCCGGTTATCGACTGTGCAGATCATTGCTCCTTTAGCAGTTCCTGAGTTTTCTGCTGGGCTTGAGAGAAGGAACCGTACTGCACCGTGACCGAGTGTTCTGGTGTAATCGATATCGAAAGGAATAGGTGGTGCAGATCGTAGCTCGTATCCGAGGGTTAGATCGACAATGCTCATCGCTTCGCCGCGCTCGGAGAATCGGCGTTCGACTTCTGCTCGTAAGATTCGGGCAATTGGTAGGTCGGCTAGTCGAATGTTTCCGTATTCGTCACGGGGGATTTCGACACCTGAGATGTTTCGAAGATCTTTGATGTTGAGCTTTCCGACGATACCTTCGGCGATGATTGCAATTCCATCGGGTCGATTCAGAGTACGACGCTTCAGAATTGCTCCTTCTAGGACATCGCAAACCTCGGAAAGGCTAACGGTTTCACCAGTGAATTCTTCCGGTATGAGAGTGATCGTCGATGCCGAGGACTTTCCAATTCCGAGAGCTAAGTGACCAGCATGGCGACCCATAGCGATGATGAAGTACCAGCGATTCGTGGTTCGTGAGTCTTCTTTCAGGTTCATCACAATACCCGAACCAACGTGACGTGCGGTTTCGTATCCGAAAGTCGGCATGCCACCCGGGAGCGGGAGGTCATTATCGATGGTTTTGGGAACGTGAGCGACTCGAATCACCCCTTGTGCTACTCGGGCAATCTCAGATGCTCCGAACGAAGTGTCATCGCCACCGATTGTGATTAGGTTGTTGATGTTGAGCTTCTTAAGAGTGGCAATACATGTTTCGAGATCTTCAGTCCGCTTGGTTGGATTCGTTCGCGATGTGTGAAGAATCGAACCGCCGCGTGTGTGAAGAGTAGTAACGTCGTCGATGTCGAGGCTAACGGTTTGCGAAGTGTCGCCTTTTACAAGATATTCGTAGCCGTTCTTTATGCCTACGGCTTCGTATCCGGAATGAACTGCTTCGATGACTGCGGCAGAAATGACGCTATTGATGCCTGGCGCTGGACCGCCACCAACTAGAATTCCGATTCGTCCGTTCTTGTTCGCCATTCAATACTCTCCCGATCGTTGTCAGTAGCTCGACCGAATTATGTCCCATTTCGAGGTTTGTATGCATCCAAGAATATGCGAATCGTGCAGAATGTGCGTGGGATTGGCGTAATTCGATTGTGGATTATTCGTGTTTCGGAATAGACCCTGACACAACGAACTCTAACTAACGACAAACGAACAGGGACAATCGATGACACTGCATAGTCACGACGATCCAGTGATCATGACGTAAAGCGCTCGTCGAAGTACATGAGGATCGACCGTCTTCTCTTCTACCGGGAAGCCACCGATGTTCGTTCTGTTTGGTTCCGATCAATGGGTTGTCCGAGGCGCTGATAAAAGCGCTACGTGGGCAAGCGGCGTCGCGTAAGAATCCGCCCCGAACCGATGGTTGTATTCGTTCGTCGGTACATAGCGGTGATTTCCGTGGTGACGTTTCGTGAGGCAGTTAAGTACCTGCCAGAGCCGGAACAGAGCGAATTACGAGCTGCTTAAAGGCGCGATAGCCTCGCTGATTATGCCTGCCTGCCTGTCGTCCTTCGACTGGCTCAGGATGACACAGGGGAAGTATTCGGCGCTTGTTCTAGTGCTTGTATGGGTGGCCTACAAGTTTTGGGTGGGCTGAGTGTTGCGGGTTGAAGCGACGTCCTTTGGCGAGGGTTTCGACAGGTAGAAGCAACTGTTTTCCTGCACGTTCGTTGCCGTCGGCGTCGGTGAATTTCACCGGATCTTCGCTGTGTTGAATTACCGCTATATCGGCGTCGGCTCCAACTTTCAAAGTACCGATGTAATCGGGCAAACCAACTGCAGCCGCAGGTTTCGAGCTACCGAGAGCTATTGCCTCATCGAGCGAGTAGCCGAGGTGGATGTATTTCGACAACGTGGTCATGAGGTCAAAAACAGGCCCACGAATGTTGTACCGGTGAACGTCTGAAGAAACCGTGCCAGGTCCTAGTCCTTGTTCAAGGCATGCCTCTGCGACCGGGAACGAGAATGAGCCAGCACCGTGCCCAACATCGAAAATGATGCCTCGGTTCATCGCATCCCAAGCGGCATCAACCACTTTGTTGTTGTTATCGAGAATGCCGTGAGGTCGGCCAGTGAATGAGTGAGTAACAATGTCACCTGGGCGAAGTTTTTCCATGAACGTTTCGAACTGGTTCACTGAACCACCGACGTGGATCATCACAGGTTTGTTAAGCTCTTCACCAGCTTCTAGTGCACGATCTAAGGCTACGAGATCGTTAGACCCCACGATATTGTCGGTGAGTCGAACTTTGATTCCAACGATGCGATCGGCGTGAAGCTTGGCGGCTTCGATAGCTTTTTCGACACGAGCCCAACGAATGTCTTCTAGCTCGCCGATTTCGTTGTCGAGCTGGCCCATTCCCGATATGTGCAGGAACGCGAGTACTCGGGTTGCTGCTTGCTCCATCACGTATCTGTGGAAACCAGCGATGGTGTTTGCGCCCGACGATCCGGCATCGATTGCGGTCGTTACACCGCGGTTCACACAAACAGGGTCAGCTTCAACGGCAAGATGTGCGACTCCCCACCAGACGTGAACGTGAAGATCGACTAAACCGGGTGTAACGACTAATCCCTCAGCTTCGATAACGTCGTGGGTGTCGGAATCAGAAACATAGTCTTCGATAGCCGCTATCTTTCCGCCTGCAACCGCAATGTCTTTTTTGGTGTGGACACCCTGTGCGGGGTCGACAACTGTGCCGTTTTTGATGACGAGATCGTAGGTCATGAGAACTCTTTTGGTCTGGCTTGATTACGCGGTTGCTGTTCGTTTGTTCATCCGAACGGCTGCGGTGTTCGCAGATACTAAACTTCGTTATGACAACTTGCGAGTGATTGGGGAGTTGGCTCGCTTATTTAACGCTGGCTAACAGAGGCTATGAGAGACTCATTAGTAGATATGAAACAACGACTTCATAAAATACTCGCCGCCGCAGGAACAGCTTCGCTTCGAAAATCGGAGCAGCTAATTTCTGAAGGTCGTATCACCGTAAATGGCAAAACCGCGCATATTGGAGATTTTGCCGATATCGAAACCGACGACATTGTTGCTGATGGCAACCAGGTTTCGGTCGAGGCAAAGCGCTACCTGATGCTTAACAAACCGACTGGTTATGTGACTACGGTTACCGACCCACACGACCGTCCTACGGTGATGGATTTAGTTGATGTTCGCGAGCGGATTTATCCGATAGGTCGTTTGGATGTTGATACCGAAGGTTTGCTGCTGCTGACCAACGATGGTGACTTCTCGCAGAAGATGGCTCATCCTAGTTACGAGATAGAAAAGACGTATTTAGTAGAGCTTTCAGTTCCTCTTACGGGTGAGGGCGAAACGCTGCTGAGTCGTGGCATAATGCTCGAAGATGGGCCGACTTCTCCTGCCAAGATCAAGATCGTTTCGAATCGCCGCCGCAAGGTCGAGATAACAATTCATGAGGGTCGTAACAGAATCGTTCGACGTATGTTCGATTCGGTGGAGTCTCCGGTTATTCGTCTTCGCCGAGTAGGTTTTGGAACCGTTAGCTTGGACGATCTGCCCAAGCGCGGTGTACGAGAGCTTAGCCGTAAAGAAGTTGAGTCACTAATGGACTTGGCGGTTGAGTCGAAAAAACTCTCAAACCCACCGACTCCTTGGAAGAAGCCTCAAGTCGAAACACGTAACGACCGTCGGCTTGCGTTTATTGCAAATCGTCCTGCGAGGCGAGAGGATTCGAGCGAGCGCCGAGCGACATTCGATTCTGGTGATTCGCGAAGGCCTGGATCGAAGTCGAAACGACGTCCAGGTGCACGGCGCGGTGGTAGTTCTGGTGGGCGCGGTCGCTCAGGCGGTTCCGTCGGACGAAGCGGGCCATCTCGTTCTGGTCGACGCTAATTCCATTTGGAATCATCCAATTTATCATGCTGAATTTATTTCAGTATCTATCGCTTGATTCAACCCTCAATCGATTTACCTAGCGTATCCGATATAGCTGGTGCGTGGTACGCGTTGTTCATCGTTAGGCGGCTAACGGTAGATCCTGAAAATGAATTCAGAATGGTACTAAGAACATTGCTGAGAGAAGGCATTAGTCGCTTAGTTTGCGCATTACTCTGCCCGGCAGCTCGCCATTTGCCTTGCCGTTTTCTAAGGCTGGTTTTCCGTTCACGAACACGTAGTCCATTCCAGATGAGTACACGTGTGGGTTCACGAAATCGTTGTGCTGCTTGACGTTCGCAGGGTCGAATACCAGCACATCAGCGATTTGGCCGGGAGCCAGTCGTCCACGTCTCGATAGGTTCAGACGGGAAGCGGGTAGAGCGGTCATCTTGAAGATCGCTTCTTCGAGAGTGAAAAGTCCGCGCTGTTCTACAAACTGTTGAATGATTATCGAGTTGGTAGAGTAGCTTCGAGGGTGTGGCTTACCTGACGAAAGTGGGCCTTCGTCTCGTAACGACGAGCCATCGGAAGCAATCGACATCAGCGACCACTTTGCGATGGAATCTATGTCTTGAAGCTCCATCGAATGCAGTACGTACG
The DNA here is from genome assembly GCA_018673955.1 of Chloroflexota bacterium. Taxonomy (GTDB): domain Bacteria; phylum Chloroflexota; class Dehalococcoidia; order Lucifugimonadales; family Lucifugimonadaceae; genus Lucifugimonas. The sequence goes on from JABHBJ010000021.1 coordinate 18,832, forward strand.
AGCCTTCCGACTGTTCGTATAGGCGTAGCGCTGCTTCTTCTGGTTCACAGCCCCATTCGTCGGCGATGTCTTGCAGGCTTCGACCTTCGAGAGATTGATCCGGCGGGAAGCTGGCGATCACACAGCCCTCAGCCGAGTGATTACGGTTTATGTAGTAGGTGACATCGGCTCGAACTTGTGCCCGTGTATCGGCGTCGGACAGTCTGTCGAGAGTCTTTTGGCGACCGCCTTCTAGCGCCCACCGAGCGAACATCGCTCCCGAGAAACCTGTCGATGACCACTCGTACGGATACTGGTCGCCAGCAACATCGATGCCTTCAGATCTTGCGCGTTCCATGCCTTCGATCAACTCATAGCCACGTCCCCAGAATTTTGGCCCAACGGCTTTTACATGCGAAATTTGAATGCGAGCGCCGGTGCGCCGACCGACCTCGATGGCTTCGGCGTGTGCGGGGAAGAGTCCGCTTAGGTCGTCGGCTTCAGATCTGATGTGAGATGAGTAAAGCTTGCCTCGATCGGCGGCCGGTTGCGTGACTGCGATGATTTCATCAGCGAGAGAGTAGGAGCCGGGTCCGTACCAAAGCCCGGTCGACATACCGAGTGCTCCGGCATCTAGCGATTCCCCAAAAAGAGCGGTCATTCGCTCGAGTTCGTGGGGAGTTGGCATGCGGGCTTCCATGCCCATTACCGCGCTGCGTACTGTGCCGTGTCCTACTTGTGCAGCGATATTTATGGTCGAGCCCGCCTGTTCGAGGGCGTTCAGGTAGCCGTCCATGGTCGACCAGCCCGGTTGGAAGTCGGGATCGTACTTGTCAGTTCGGTCTTTGAAGCCGGGAATTGTGTTTTCGTTCAAAGGCGCACAGTAGCTCATGCCACAGTTGCCCATTAGTTCGAAAGTTACGCCTTGGGTGAGTTTCGAATCGGCGTGGGGATCGATAAGGAACGAATTGTCGGAATGGGTGTGTAGATCAATAAAGCCAGGAGTGACCACTTTTCCCGTGGCATCGATTTCTCGTGTTGATTCGCCGGATATCTCACCAACCGATACGACGGTGTCACCCTTGATTGCGACATCAGCTTTGAATCGTTTTGAGCCCGTTCCGTCGACTACCGTTCCGTTCCTGATGATGAGATCGAACAATTTTGTTCTCCTGCGAGTCATGGATCACCGGGTGTGTAATTCCAGTCGACTTATTCAATGGATATGGGAATCTGGCGGCTGGATTTCTAGAATGGGCATGAGCATACCGCGGATTCGGGAGTAATATGTTTCGGCTGACGATCAGATCTCACCACTGGTGATACATTGATTCTTTCGGTAAAAGACGATGGAACAAATGCACGCTGGCGGCTATGGAGTCGGTTTCGAACATCGGAAGCGGCTACTGGAAAGAACAAAAATATGAAGTTTGTACGATTTTCAATTGGTGGCGATGCTGCCTACGGTGTTGTAGATGGTGACACTGTAAAAGAAATTTCTAATTCGCCAATTGGTCAGGACTACTCCGAGACGGGTGGAACGTACGACCTGAACGAAGTAAAAATCCTCGCCCCAAACCCGCACCCAAGTAAAATGCTCTGCCTGGCGTTGAACTACGGTTCCCATCTTCTTGGTGCCGACCGGCCTACACGCCCGCAGCCGTTCTACAAGAACACTAATGCGATAATTGGCCCTGGTGACCCGATCAAGCTTCCTGCTGACGCTGGTCTTGTTGTTTGTGAGTCTGAACTAATTGCGATCATCGGTAAGGAAGCCAGCAAGGTTTCTGAAGCTGAAGCTTTGGATTACGTTTTTGGCTACACAGCCGGTAACGATGTGAGTGCTCGCGAGTGGCAGTCGGGTGCGAACTCCGACATTCAATGGTGGCGCGCCAAGTCGTCCGACACGTTTGGGCCTACAGGTCCGTTCATAGTTACCGACATCGATCCACAGAATGTTTCGATTCGAGGATTGGTGAACGGTGTTGAGGGACAGAAGTGCCACTCGTCAGAGATGATTTTCACTACTGCTCAGGCGATTTCGTTCCTCAGCCAGTATGTGACTCTCTACCCGGGTGACATGATTTGGACTGGTACTTCGGGAACAACTCCGCCAATCAATGTTGGCGGTGATGTGACTGTTGAGCTTGAGCACATAGGTGTGCTACACAACCCAGTTATAGCTGGGTAACGATGTCACCTATTCTGGGTGGCAACGCCACTTTTTCTGGTAGTTCGACTGTATCTGACTGAATTGAAAAGCCCGTTCGCCCCATTATTGGCATTGGCGAGCGGGCTTTTTTGTGCCATTGGCACACTTTCTGAGTGCTTCCGTCGTCCTTCGATTGGCTCAGTATGACACCTGAGTTGGCGGCTTACTTGGTGGATGTTTGTTAATTGAGATCGCTCAGCCTGTCATGTTGAATTTATTTCAGTATCAATCTCATGAATTAGTCGTCGTCGTTCGATTGCACAATAAAGACTGGCGTATTCGTTCTACTCAGCGGATGAACGATAGATCCTGAAAATCCAGGATGACACTTGTATCGGCAATTCCCGGCGGCCAACTACGCGTGCGTTAATTCGAACAGGGGCATACGGCCTCTGGCTTCATTGCGGAGGATTGCTTCTTCATCGGGCGTTATTGGGGTGAAGTCTTGCGCCACTTCTACTGCCATTTGCCATAGTTCGGGGTCGCCGGGCGGTATAGCTGCGGTGATCGGCTGCGAGAGAGTCCAGCGTAATGCGAGCTTCATTAGGTCACGATCTTCGATCGGGACGTACCAGCACTTTTCACGAAGACGGTTGTCACCTTCTTTAAGGTTGTGATGAGCGGCTCCTTTTAGAGCCATACGGGCGACACCACGTTTTTCGGCTTCGTCCATGATTTGAGGACCAAAGCCCGCTTCGAACCAAGTTGTGAAATTGACTGGGAATAGCACGGAGTCGAATTCGAATCGACCCATCAGCTCGACCGCTAATTCAGCAGAATGCACAGAGAATCCGATGTGCTTGACGAGTCCTTCGTCACGGGCTTTAGCGATGACTTCGAGCGCTCCGCCAGGTCCAGTTGTGACTTCAAGGTCTTCCTCGGTCGTCATCGCATGCATTTGGTAAAGATCGAAGTGATCGGTGCGAAGAAGTTTTAGCGAATTCTCTAAATCGGCGCGAGCTTCGAGGCCGGTTCGATATTTAGTCTTACAAGCTAGAAATACGTCGCTTCGGTAATGTCCGAGAGCGGGGCCGAGCATATTTTGGGCGTTGCCATAGCCGGGGGCAACATCAAAGTAGTTAATGCCCTGATCAATAGCCCACGACACGTAGCGTGACGAATCCTTTGCCGACTCTTCTTTTACGACAATGCCAGCGAAAGCAATGATTGAAAGTTTTTGGCCGGTCGTTCCATAGTCGCGATATTGCACAATTGTTCCTCACTTGCGAGCGGTGAGAGTGCATCGTACTACGGTGTTGGCGGTGTACAGAGGTTTGTTAGAAGATTCTGAGCGAACGATAGATCCTGAACTCATTCGGCTTTGCTCAGGGTGCGAATGAATTCAGGATGACGATGACTCGATCGCCAGAGACGCTTATCTGCCCGGCGTCCGGTAGATGCTTTTCAGACGAAAATCTTTGAACCGCCCGAAATCGTGCCTTTGGCATTCACCCGATGCCAAAGTTTCGGGATACTTCGCCTTCGGTTAGCCAGTAGAAAATCAGGTATCC
>JABHBJ010000047.1 GCA_018673955.1 Chloroflexota bacterium
AGTACGAGCACCCGTATTGGAAAGAGCTCGGCGAAGAGGCGATTCAGGCTGGTCACGGAGGTGGCGATTACTTCGTGATGTACGACTTTGCAAGAACTGTGACTGGCGAAATCGAACCACCGATCGACGTTTACGACGCGGCCACTTGGAGCAGTATTTTTCCGATCTAGATCGAGAACGTAAAACGAAACGGCGAACCTCTCGACATTCCCGATTTTCGAAATCGGTAAACACCGCAGCTGTCCCCTTCCAGACGGAAGGGCTAGGTTAGGAGAATTGCGCCGCGGAGCCGAGTCATCCGATGACGAGCGCGACTAACGAGACTGCGACTAACGCTGCCCTCGGTTGAGAAAGATCCTGAAAATGACCCTTCGAGAGCCTCAGGATGACATTGGTCGTAGTGGGCTAATTCGAGCATGCAGAGCTCAGCTTGATCATTAGGCGGACGCTTAATCAAGCAGGCGGATACAAACGATATCCGCCCTAGGGCATTGGGGGTATGAGGCTGTCCGTATGCCTTCATATTTGCGAACGATTTGTGAAAGACCGAATTAAGATTCGGTGTTAGCGCGTTCCGACCAGACCTCGCGAAGTCGAATGAGCAATTTGTGCAGACGATCACGGATGCAGGAGACACAGTCGGTTAGGCGTTCTTCTATTCGAGCGAGAACGTTATCGGCTCGTTCGGTGGCCTTCTCGACTCTGCTTCGGGCTTTTTCTTCAGCTCTCGTAATTCGCTCGTCGGTTCGTTCCTGCGAATTTGTGAGTCGGCCATACCAGCTGCGAGCCTGTTCCGACTGCTTGTCGTTTCGCTTATCGGCAAGCTCCCGTGCCTTCTCAACAAACTCGCGTGCGCGGTCGGTTTGTTTGTCGAGGTGACCATCGACTCGGTCTCGTGTCGATTCGAGTTTTTCTCGTGCGTGCTCTTGCGCCTTTTCGAATCGCTTTCGAGCTTCAGCAGCCTTTTTGCGAAGTCGTTCGTGTAGGCGTCGCAACTCGTCGTCGTCGAGTTCGCTATCTGCCGAAGGCGTTACGGCGTTTGATGGCTCTGAAGCCTCACTTCGACCGTTCTTTTTGAATCCAGTGACAGTGAACGTGTACTCGGTGCCGTTTTCGAGTCCGGGAACTCTAATGAGGAATTGATCTTGCTCAGCTTCGACCGTAATTTCGCCAGGGTTTGAAACCATTACATACCCATCGGCACGAACACTATTTTAGGCGGATTGCCATGAGACAGCAGCTACCTGATCGCCAGCTCATGCTGTTACGTCAGTTGGAGTGCCGGGGATTGGACTCGGATCAGGAACGGGCGAAGTAGTGCCCGAATCTGCACTTGCCCATTGAGCCGATCCGAAGAACGAAATAGTAAGTGCGGCGAATGTCGCCAAAAGTGCTGCAATGAATCGGTTTGAAACCGAAATTGGAATTGCAGATGTAGCGCTGGCGTTATTGGTGCGAGAACCAAAAGTAAGTCGCGAGAAGTTCATAGTCAAAATATCCCCTCCGCTTCGGTCTCCTCAATACCGTTGCGGTGGTTTCCTGCAAACTATGATCTTCAAACGGCGGTTACATGAGTATTACTCGCGTACGGGACGATAGTCCTATGCCATATGTTCATTACCTGTGGCGTGACTTAGACTTATTCGGAACGGTCTACGGAATGGCGTGTCCTGCCATCACGCCAGTGACCGCTTCGTTTTCGACCACCAACTTGCCGTTCACGATTACGTGCGGGACGCCTTCTGCGTAGGCGATTGGATCGTCGAATGTCGCTCGATCGTTAATCGTCTCTGAGTCGAAAATCACTAGATCAGCGAACTTGCCTTCTGCGAGAACACCACGGTCGGTCAATTTGAAACGTTCAGCAGGGTTTTGTGTAACGCGCTGGATGATTTGCTCGATCGGGTAGTTGTGACGTCGACGCAGACGACCAACAAACCGTGCAAAACAGCCGTGACCACGTGGGTGCGGTACGCCGCCAGCAGAGATCGAGTCAGATCCGATCATGTAGTCGGGTCTCGACAACAGTTCCATCACATCTGCTTCGACCTGACGCCATTTCGCGATGTTCGCAGGCGGGGCACCTCGCATGCCACATGCGAAATTCGTCTCGACCATCATTCGACACATCATCTCCTCAACACTAAGTCCCCACTCCTCTGCCACGTCCTCGAACTGCTGGCCTTCGAAATGCTTGTACTTTTCCAAACCGATGAACGACCACACATTGCCGGCCGGGGTAGAATAGTTGTCTTCACCCATACGGGAAATAAGTTCGATTCGCTTCTTTTTGTCGGACAAAGTTTTGAGCATTTCCTCTGTTCCACCCTCGTTGAAGTAGCCGGGGAAGTACGCCACTGGGTACGACGAACCAACCGAATAGGGGTATGCCTCGAGAGTGATGTCGAGACCCTCAGCCTTGGCTGCGTCTATCGGCTCCATGAGCTCGGCAACCTGTCCCGCCGTTTTCGGGAACGTGCGGTGGTGTTCGAAGTGGAGTTTCGAACCAGTACGCCTTGCAATCTCGAGAGCTTCCGGAACGCCCCCGTTACCGAACGCACGGTCCCGGTTGTGGCTACGAAGGTGAATCGACAATGGCAGATCGAACTCCTTCGTGACTTCCATCAATTCACACATCTCGGCGGTGTCAGAATATGCGTGCGGGAAGTATGTAAGGCCAGTGGAGAGCCCAACAGCTCCCTGTTCTAGCGACTCTCGAAGTAACTGTTTCGTGGCTTTGAGAAGATCGCCGGTTAGTGGTACATCGTTCATACCAGCCGTTTCGAGCCTTATAGGCCCGTGAGCCGCAAACATCGCCACATTGCAGGCGGTTTTGTTGTGGTAGTTCGCACGAGCGGCACTGATCGACGACATATCGATGTCATCGGGAGCCACGTCCAGTATTCCTGATAGGTACGTGCTGTACATCTTGTATTTTTCAGCCGAAAGCGGAGCAAGCGAGAGCCCATCGGGAGAAATGATTTCCGTCGTCACACCCTGCCGGATGCCTTGTGCGTGTTGGCCATCGTTCAGCAGGGCCACATCGGCGTGTGAGTGAACATCGATAAAACCGGGTGAAATGTGAAGTCCGGTGGCGTCGATTGTCTTGGTTGATTCACTAGCCGATTTAGGAATATCGCCAATGGCCGTGATTCGTTCGCCGGTAATACCGATATCGGCTTTCAGGGGAGCCGCTCCCGTGCCGTCGACCACTGTGCCGCCGCGAATAATTACATCGAATGCCAAGTTTTTTTCTCCTGTGAGTTCGACAGTTGATCTGCCGAACGGTGGCAGGTTACGCCGTCACCAAGTGTTGGTCGAGTGTTTTGACTTCCGATCTGGACGAGGTCATTTTTTCCGATGAAGCTGATCCGCATTCATCGATGCGCATATCTTCCTCGTCCCGACCCAAGCAAAGCGGAGTGGAGGGATCTGGATTGAGCGCGCCGTTTATTTAGTTCGATATTCAACTGATTTGTGCCGCTGGAGTTCACTGGCGGTACTTTCGTTTCAGGTCTCTCGACTCCGCTTTGCTCCGGTCGAGAAGAGGGTGACGACCCGTTGTGGAGAAAGTGAATATGTCACCCCATAGCGTTCTCAAATCTGGAACAATGACCTCGTTTGGTTCATACACACTTTCAGACGAACTACAGAGGCGAAATTAATGGGCAGATTTGACGGTCGAGGCGCAATTGTTACTGGTGGAGCGCTCGGTATTGGCGGTGGGTGCGCTCGACGAATAGCAGCCGATGGCGGCAGCGTTCTGATCGTCGACGTGAACGAATCCGCTGGGGCAAACACCGTCAAAGAGATTCGTGCAGCCGGAGGCAAGGCCGAGTTCATGGCCGGCGACGTATCTAAGCAATCGACTGCCGAAGAGATGGTCGAATCCGCTGTTTCGTCTTTCGGACGACTCGATCTTCTCGTTCAAAACGCCTACGCAGGAGCCGACAACGCTGGTAGTGCCGTTGAAGTAGAGCCTGATAACTGGCACAGCGGCATGGACCTGCTTGTTGGAGCTCTATATCTGGGAGCGAAGTACGCCGTTCCCGCGATGGAAGAGTCGGGAACCGACCCAAATTTCGAGCAGTCCTCGTGGAGTGGTGCCGGGCGACGACACGGCAATCCGCCAGCGCAAAACGTCGGGCGAATCGTAAACATGGCTTCCGTCCACGGACTTCATCAGGCTCCACGTTCGTTGATATACAACGCAGGTAAAGCAGCGGTGATCGGACTCACCAAGCAGATGGCGATCGACTTTGGTCCACTTGGAATTACCGTAAACGCAATTGCCCCCGGTCACATCGTTACCGAGCGGGGTGACGAGCACTGGAACGAGGTTGGAAACGACGCTGGGTTCCGATTGTTCGAGCTGCATTACCCTGTTCGTCGAACGGGTGTGCCTGAAGATATTGCCAACGCAGTAGGGTTCTTGTGCTCAAACGAATCATCGTTCATCACGGGTCACGTTCTGGCTGTGGACGGCGGAATGACGATTCAACTTCAGGAAAACTTGGTGATGGATTCGAAAGACTACATCGTCGCCAACCCCGACCTGAAGACGCATTTTGATTCGAAGCGCGGCGAGTCACGCTTCTAAAGCTAGGAAAACGCCTCTCATGCAAGTAGTAGAACTGTACCGACACCCTGTGAAGTCGTTTACTCCCGAGCGACTCGATAGTATCGAGGTGAATGGCGGTAAAGTTCAGGGCGATCGAGTGCTGGCTTTTCGGTTCGCCGATCAGGGCGCCCCCGACGACTGGGCATGGCGACGTAAGATCAACTTTGTCGCTCTTTCAAACACACCGGCGATGGCCCTTCTCGATCTTAGTTACGACGACGCTACTCGGACGCTCACACTGAACTATGAAGGCGAAATGTTCGTTGAAGGATCGATCGATTCCGAGGAAGATCGTTATGACCTAAGCGAGGCTCTTGGAGAGTACGTCACCTCGCTCGGTACTAACCCGCTTGTGGGTCACCCTGAGCGAGTTCCGCTGAACCTGATCGGCGACGGACGACAGGGCTTATTTCATGATTCGGAAATTGGTGGAGTAACGATATTCAGTCGTGAGTCGCTGACTGCTCTTGAAGCAAGCATGGGAATTACGGTCGATGGCAGAAGATTTCGGTCTAACGTAGTTATCGAAGGCGCAGAAGCTTGGGAAGAGATTTCATGGTCGGGCCGAGTGACCATTGGCGACCACGTATACACGGCCGAAAAAACCATTCCTCGGTGTTTGGCAACACATGCAAATCCCGTCGATGGTGAGCAAGATCAAGACATCATGAAAAGTCTTATAACGGCGAACGGATTCGAAATTCCGACTTTCGCAATTAGGCTGCTACCGGTTGAAGACCACACTGAAATCCATGTTGGCGATGGGGTTGAGATTGGGTAGTCTGAACTGCTATGAGTTCTAGTGTTCGAGACATACTAATCACGGGATGGTCGATTATTTTTGTAATCACCGTCGGTGTCATTGCGTTCCAGCCATCGTTCAAAGATGAGGGATTCTCTATGGCCCTAAGCATCGGTGGGTTCGCGCTGATCGCGACTATAGCTGGCGTCACACTCTCACGATTCACCGAGTTATTGGGTCGCTCTAGTCAAAAGATGAAAACGTCTGCGTTAGTTATTTTCGTCGTTTGCATGCTTCCGCTAATCCCGGTTGGACTCGCTACGTTTTCGATGCCGTGGGCAGCATTAATCATCGGCACGCTCGTCTACGTACGTTGGAAATGGGCACTCGCTAGCCCGTCTAAATAGCCTCGTATCCGCCGTTCGCTCCCAACCATTGGTAAAATTCGCCACTCGTGGCGTGTTTCTCGCACACGAGTGCGAGCTAAATTGGTTTGATCGCCAGCGAACACACAGCGATCACGAGCAAGTCCGGAAGCGAATTTTGACTACAACGGGTAAAAGTCGATCAGGTTCAGAAGGCGGAGAATCGGGTAACGATTCCGACCGCTACACGCCTGCCAATATCGAGAAAAAATGGCAAGAGAAGTGGGAAGCCGACGGCATATACGAAGCCGCCGACCACGTTGAGGGCAAAGAGAACTACTTTGCGCTAACGATGTTTCCGTACCCATCTGGCGAGCTTCACATGGGCCACTGGTATGCCTACGCCCCCGCCGATACGCACGCTCGTTTCAAACGAATGCAGGGCTACAACGTCATGCAGCCCCAGGGCTTCGATTCGTTCGGACTTCCGGCCGAAAATGCAGCGATCGAACACGGCGAAGATCCTCGTGAGTGGACTTACAAGAACATCGACAACTCGCGCCGACAGTTCCGAGAAATGGGTGCTGGGTACGATTGGACACGCGAGCTCGCGACTTCCGATCCTGACTACTACAAGTGGAATCAGTATTGGTTCTTGAAGTTCTACGAAAACGGACTCGCCTACCGAAAACACGGTCAGGCGAACTGGTGTCCGCAAGACCAAACGACGCTTGCCAATGAGCAAGTTAAAGACGGAGCATGCGAACGTTGCGGCACGCCCGTAATCAAGCGGGCATTGCCGCAGTGGTACTTTGCCATAACGAAATATGCCGATGAACTTCTGGATATGGACAAGATCGATTGGCCTGAGAAGATCAAGACGATGCAGAGGAACTGGATCGGTCGTTCAACGGGAACGACCATCGGGTTCGATGTAAGCGAATTCGCTGCCAGTGAGAAGATCGAAACTTTCACCACTCGAATCGACACTGTTTACGGCGTTACGTTCGTCGTTTTGGCACCTGAGCACCCGCTTGTCGAAAAACTGACGCAGCCTTCGCACAAATCCGCGGTTGAAGAATACGTAGCCGCGGCAGGTCGACAAACCGAAATCGATCGAACATCGACAGAACGTGAGAAAACGGGCGTCGAAACGGGTGCGTATTGCATTAATCCACTTAACGGCGAGCGCGTTCCTGTTTTAGTAGGTGATTACGTACTGGCAACCTACGGCACTGGAGCCGTTATGGGCGTTCCCGCTCACGATTCACGTGATTTCATTTTTGCTAAGAAGTACGATCTTGAAATTCGAGTAGTAGTCGCCCCACCGAACTGGGATAGGGGCGAACTGGAAGAGGCTTGGATTCCAGTTGGAACTCAGGTGAATTCAGGCGAGTTCGATGGACTGTCGAGCACCGATGGCAAGGAAGCTATCGCCGACAAGATCGAATCCGAGAAAATAGGCACTCGGACTATCACGTATCACCTTCGTGACTGGCTGATTTCGCGTCAGCGATACTGGGGCACGCCCATCCCGATCATCTACTGCGATGATTGCGGAACTGTGCCGGTTCCAGAGAAGGATTTGCCAGTGATACTGCCTTCAAATGTGACATTTGAAGCCGATGGTAAGTCGCCGTTAGCGAAGCACCCCGACTTCATGCATGTTCCATGTCCTGATTGCGGGAAGGACGCCAAACGCGAAACCGACACTCTTGACACGTTCGTGTGTTCATCTTGGTACCAACTGCGATTTGCGAGCAAGAATCCGCTCGAAGAACCAATCGATTCGGAGAAGGTGAAGCAGTGGATGCCGGTCAACCAGTACATGGGCGGAGCCGAGCACGCAGTGATGCACCTGCTTTACTCACGTTTCTTCAACAAGGCGTTGCGTGATCTTGGATACCTCGACTTTGACGAGCCATATACCAAGCTGATGAACCAGGGAATGCTCATCAAAGATCACAAGAAGATTTCAAAGCGATCAAACCCTTTGACTCCCGATCCGGTGGTCGAGCGGCACGGTGCCGACACGCTTCGTTGTTACCTGATGTTTTTGGGACCTTGGGATCAAGGTGGCGATTGGTCGGACTCCGGTATCAATGGCATCCGTCGTTGGCTGGGTCGAGTTTGGGACGTTACTTTGCGTGACGAATCAGGCTTGAGCGGTTCAGACGGCGAGAAGGTCTTGGAACGGGCGTCGCATGCTACGACCAAGCGCGTTCTCTCCGATATGGAGACATTCAAGTTCAACACTTCGATATCGGCTTTAATGGAGTTCACGACTGAGATTTCCCATCGATACGATGCTGGCGACGTCTCTGCCTCGACGTGGCGAAATGCCGTGAATCGATTGCTTTTGCATGTCGCACCTTTGGCGCCGCATTTGGCGGAAGAGCTTTGGGAGCGAACGGGTCATACCGGTTCGATTCACCTTGAACTGAACCCCAAGTTCGATGGATCACTTATTACGAGCGACACGATTACGCTTGCCGTGCAGGTTCAAGGCAAGCTGCGTGACCAGATCGAAGTTGCTGCCGATATCGACAAAGACGATGCGGTCGCTGCCGCTAAATCGGCAACGAACGTGGCTCGCCACCTAGAAGGCATGGTGATAGTCAAAGAGATTTACGTTCCGGGCAGGCTCGTGAACATCGTTGTAAGGCCACCGAACTAAATCCTCGTGAAATCGCCGTTTTCGAAGTAAACCGGCTGTAGAAATTCTAGTGCACTATCCTGAGTTTGGGCTGAACAAGCAATATTCGAGGAACAGATGTATCGTCGCTCGCTTTTAGTCTCGATCCTAGTTTTGGTTGCTGCCGTGTTCGTGGCTTGCGGGAGCACAGCCGCGGAACCGACAGAAATTCCACCAACCGCTACACCGGCCCCAACTTCGACACCTTCGATTGGGATTATCACTGAATTGCCAGAAACCGATTTTCACGCGTTCCTGAGCCAGATTCCTGAAGCCGATCTTGAATGCTTCACCGCCAAACTGGGCGAAGATCGCCTGAAGGCGCTCGCTCTGGGCGAGATCAAGACAACCGACGAAGAAAACGCCGCTACACAGCGCTGCTTTTCGAACGAGTTCGTTGTTGGTTTTTTAGCAGGGCAAATTCAGAGAGAATTGGGCGTCTTTAGCGGTTCTTCGGCGGCGTGTGCAGCTTCGTTGTTGGATGACATTCCACCCGGAGTGCTTACGGAGTTAATGATCGATGGCGGCGACGATGCCAGCCACGAGGCACAGATCGCTATACAGGGCTTTACCGAGTGCTTGACTCAAGAGGAATTGGCTGCCCTAGCCGCTTCAAACGCTGATGATGACGCAGTTAGCGGAGCTGACCCTCAGCGATATTCTTCGCCAGACGAACAGTGCATGGTCGGAGTGCTTGGACAATCGTTCGCCGATGGCTACGGCGAGTTGCTTGGCGGCGGACTTTTGTTGGGTTTCTCGAACGCGATAGCAACGTGCGGAATCGATATCGATGTTGAGGGCATGATTGCTCGTCTCGAAGACACCGAGCGCAAATATACGATCGCCGATCTTGAGGCAGCCGGATTCAAAAAATCGAAAATATACGATGTGAAAAATCTACCTGAGGCGAGTTCGGCTCACTATGGTTTCTACGGTATCGATCCGTACGCCCGGCTCGACTATGAGGCACGTTTCTACTTCTCCCATGCGTCGGCGAAAAGCGCGGGTGTCGAGTTCGCTAATCATGCGTCCGGCGCTGGTGCTTCGCTCTACGCCGACGATCAAACGTGGAAAGAAGGGCTAACTGAGCGTCGTCGTTGCGATTCGAACGGCGGGCATCACGTTGGAAGGTGTGGGTTCCCTAAGTATTTCGACTACGTGGTTGCCGGAAATATGGTGCTGATGTGTCAGGGTAAACAAACGCTAGAGTCGCTCAGTGCGTGTGCTGATCTTCTTCGTGTGATCGAGTGATAGACCGGGAATATTAACATATCCTAAACACGAAGCAATTAGCATGTTTGGAATCGATTTTTCTACGCGCTCGCACGGGGCGTTCTGGTTGGATCGATAATTTTCTATTCGGATTATTAAAAAGTCGTTATGCCCCATATTTCACGATCAACGCTTCTCATTTCTATCGCCTTGATGATTGCGGTAGTTGCCGCCGCTTGCGATTCTGCCGCTGAGAAGCCAACCGCTGAACCTCCAACGGCGGTACCGGCTGTTGTGTCGGAGTCGGCTTCCACTTCGGAAGGCGAGCCCGCAGGTAGGATTCGTGTCCCGGGCGATCTAGCCACTGCTGGTGCAGCCAGCTTGGCGGATCCTCAAGTGCAAGAATGTCTAGCTGGCGAACTTGGTATGGACTTAAGCGACGGCGAATTCGATCTTAGAGCCCTCAGTCGGCTCGACCCCACAGATACGTCCGCTGCTTTTGTTGCATGTGGTGCAGAGTTTGGTCGTCCCGGTGGTGTCGGAGGAATTCTTGGTGGTGGTGGATTTGTAGGTGGTGGCTTCGCTGATCCAGAATTTCGCGAGTGTCTTACCGGAATTCTTGGCGACGACGCACTCGATAATCTGGGTCAAGGCGACGGACTAGGTCTCGATCCAGAATCGCTTGCAGCGTTCGAAGAATGCGGTATCAACTTCGGTGACACCGGCGGTGGATTACAATTTGGGGTACGTGAGGGAGCTTTCGGCGGAGATAGTGGAATCTTCGGTGGAGGTTTACGTGGTGGTCGCGGTGGATTTGGTGGCGACGGGTCGTTCCAAGAGTGCCTAATTGGCGAACTTGGTGAAGATGCACTCAGCTCGCTACGTAACCCAACCGGCGCTCCTTCTGATGAATTCCAAGCTGCATTAGAAAAGTGCGGCGGTGGAATTGCTATTCCAGTTGAGCCAGATGGCGGAATCGGTGATGGCGCAGGGCCGATTACGATCGAGCCAATCACAGAGCCCACAGCGACTTCGATTCCAGTTAGCGAACTAACTATCGAGCAGCTAACGTGTCTTTCAAGTGAACTCGACCCTGCTGATTTAGCTGCTGCTGTTGTGGCAACGAGTGCTGGCGATCTCTCTGAAATTTCTGACGAACTACTCGCCGCACTTCAGACATGCGGTGTCGGTTCCTAGCCTTCGATCCTTTTGAAATTTCGTGTTCAGCGGAGTTGAACCGGCGTTCACTCGCGCCTACTATCCGCTGAGAACAACGTGAACTCGACAGCGATAAGGACAAGGCAAGCCGATGATGCGACTGATGACCTGGCACGGCGGTGATAAATTCACTCTCGATCAAGTGCCGGACCCGGTGGCTCGACCTGGCAGAGTTGTCGTGAAAATCGACACCATCGGTGTCTGCGGAACCGATGTTCACATTACGCAAGGGCTGTTTCCTTCAACACCGCCAAAGGTCCTAGGTCACGAAGGCTCAGGCGTTATTGTCGATGTTGGAGAAGGTGTCGACAAAAGCCGAATCGGTGATCGAGTCGTGATGAACACTACGAGTCATTGTGGTGTTTGTTCAGCATGTAACACTTGGTCGGAATCACGTTGTGAAAACGCCGATCTTACTTCTGGAATGTTCGCTGAATATGCAACGGCCCCTTCGCAATCGGCAGTGAAAATTCCCGGTTCTCTCGACCTTGAACAAGCGGCACTGACAGAACCTGCCTCGTGTTGTCTTTCTGGATCCGAAATGATGAGAATCGACGATAACGGCATTGGGGTCGTGATCGGCGGAGGCATCATGGGCCTATTAACTTTGGCGTTTCTAAAACGTCGGGGTGTTGAACGCATGGTCATGTCGGAACCAGTCGCCGCTCGTCGTGAGATGGCTACCCAGTTCGGAGCCGATCTGCTGCATGATCCTGCCGAAAGCGATCTCACTGAGTTCATCAAAGATCACAACGGCGGCTACGGTGCGAACATCGCTGCCGAAGTTGTTGGACAGCCGAAGCTAGTCGCCAAATGCGTTGAAGTGGTTCGCCCACGCGGGCAGGTGTTGATGGTCGGTGTGGTTCCAGAGGGAGCGCCGCTGCCGGTCGATATGTACGATCTTCACTATCGTGAGATCACGTTAAAAGGCGCATTTGGGCGTGGTGATGTGTTCGCTCGAACTCCTGCTGAGATCGACAACTTGAATCTCGATGGCGTGATATCAGGTCGCTACGAGCTTCAGGACGTGCCGCAAGCAATCGTCGATTCAGGCGAAGGCAAAGGCGTGAAGTTCGTCATCAAGCCAAACGGGTAGTCTTGGAACGAACCGGGATTGGAACGCGTTATCCAGCGAACGAAGTACTTGCTTCAGCGATCGACTTGAACGATCCGTCGGCAACCGCAGCGCACAACGCAGCACCGATTGCCGCCTCTTCGTTGTGGCGACCAAGTTGAAGCGGCATCCCCAGCTCAGCTTCGAGTGATTCTCTGAGAACCGAGTTTAGTTTTAATCCGTTTCCGGAACCGACGAGTTGCGATCGTTCGCCTGCTCCTAACTTCGCCGCTTCTCGATACGAGTCTGCCAATTGTGCTGCCATCGCCTCGAAGAGCGCACGTGCCATGTGTCCGGGCGTGAACGTGCCGGGAGTGAGCTCTCGCACCGCTGCTTTCGCCAGAGGGTTGCTGCGTGATCCAGTGAACAACGGATCCACCACCACTCCCTCGGCTCCAGCGGGAACTTCTTTGGCTAGTTCGACCAGTTTTGCGTACAGAACGTCGGGGTCGAGTTCGTATCCTGCGATTGCCTTACTGGCGTTGTTGAAGAAATCTCGAAGAGTGCGGAAAGTTCGTCCGCCGACCACACCGACTCCAGCAAGCAGGTATCCGCTTTGGATATATGGTCGAAGTTCGAGCCAGCCGCGCGGGGTTGGATTCTCGACGTGGACCGATGCTTGACCACCGGTGCCGATGTTGATGGCTACCGTATTTTCGTAGTCAGCTACCGTGCCCGCGAAGCTGCACTGGTGATCGCCGGATGCGACGGATACCGGAAGACCTGCTTTGGTTCCGAGCTTTGCTGCCATTGCTGGCGTAAGTTGGCCAGCAGGGGTGCAGGAATCGGCGAGATTCGAGAAGATCTCCTGGCTTAGACCGAGCGAATCGATTAGATCGTAATTCCATCCCATTTTGGATAGATCGTAGACACCCCAGCTAACGGCGTCGGTGGGATCGCTGACGGGTCGGGTGTTTGTCAGACGGGATACGACGAACTCGGGCGCAGTTGTGCCGTGAATGTTGGCGATGTTCGTTGGGAGTTCATTGTTCGCTTTGAGCCAGTAGAGATTCGGCGCTGTGTAGCCGGTAACGATAGGGCATCCGGTGTTTTCGAAGGCTGGAAGTCCATTTTCTTCGGTCATTGCGCCGCCCAGTTCGCCCATGGCGTCGAGATACGTTCGGTTTTCGCCCATGCTAGAGCTACGGAGCAGGTCTTTCGATCGTTGATCCTGCCAGGAGATGAAGTTTCCGACCGTGGTTAGATTCTGGTCGAGAAGCTGAAGTCCTTGCTGCTGACCAGTGATACCGATCGCCGCTGGCTGCGCCTTCGTTCGTTCGATGAGGTTCTTTGCGTTGCTAAGCGCAAGATCGGTCATCCGGTCGAGATCCCACTCAGATCGACCGATTTTCTTATCTTGAGCAGAAGTAGTTTCGGCGTTATTGGCGACAGTCGACGATCCAACAACCGACTTCGATTCAATATCGAGAATCAGAGCAGTAACTGACGTAGAGCCAACGTCGATGGAGAGGTAGTGGGTAGGCATTCGGCTACTTTATCGGAGGGAGCGGAAAGATCGTCTCCTTCTCCAAGCGGGAGAAGGTTGGGTTAAGAGGGATTCGGTCATTGTGGCTCGATTGTTCGTTCTCCCCTCAGCTAAATCCTCGCCCCAAGGAGAGGGCTTTTCTTACCTACTTAATCGAGCGCGAGAAGGTGCAGGCGACGGTTTTGGTGAAGCCTAGTAGGGCGAGGGCGATTGTGATTAGTTTTTGGATCATGAGGTTATGTCGCTCAACGAGAAATACTCTCGTCCCGACTGTAGCGATAGCAGAACAGAGGGATCTAGGTTGATGGCGGCGAACGGATTGTTCAAGTGGAAATTATTTTCGTTGTGACTGTTGGAAGATTTAGTTGGCGACATCAACCTAGATCCCTCCGCTAGCGGTCGCGATCAGGGGTAAGTGCTGGGTCGATGGGTCAACCCTCCCCGTTGTTGCCCTCTGGCACTCGTGGTGAGAAGAAGTTGGCTACTTTTTGGCTAGGATCGTTGAAGCCGACTGGCTCCCACACTCGGGCCTCGGTGGTGGTTTCGACGTGGATGTCGGAACGATTGAAAACGTCATCTTTTAGACGAGTTCCGAGCCCGGGTCCTTCAGGAGCCATCAAGTACCCGTCTTTGATTACGATGTTCGGTTCGATGAACTTGTCGTACCAGCCTCGATAGTAGGCACGGTTGGTTTCCTGAATCATCACGTTCGGAACGTTCATCGAGATGTGAGCGCAGGCGAAAACGTTCACCGGACCCGTCCAGTCGTGCGGGGCTATCGGCGTTTGGTAGGTGTCGGCCATTGTTGCGATCTTCTTGGTCTCCGAAATCCCGCCAGTCCAGATCAGATCAGGCATCACGATTTCGGCGGCGCCTTTTTCGATATATTCGCGGAATTCGTACCTAGTCATGAGTCGTTCGGCTGCGCAGATCGGCGTTTTCGTTTCTTGTGCAAGTTTTAGATGCGTCTCGACGTTCACAGGATGAATCATCTCTTCCTGCCAGAGCAAATCGTACTCATCCATCGCCTTGGTGATTCGAATCGCAGGAGCCAATGCCCACTGACCTCCACCATCGTGAGCGATTTCGATCTGATCGCCCAGTGCCTTTCGCTGCTTGGCTAACGGCGCGAGTCCTTCTTTGATCTGCTTTGCAGAGACGAAATTACCGCCCGATTCGGCGGCGTAAGGAGCCATGTAGTACGCCTTTACGGCGGTTATTCCTTCGTCGATCAGGCTTTGTAAGAATCCGATGGGATCGCGTTGCTCAAATTCGTTGTCTTGCCAGTCACCGTAGCTTCCGATCGTGTTGTAGATGCGGATTTTGTCGCGCGATTTGCCGCCCAATAGGTTGTAGATCGGCTGATCGAGTGCTTGCCCTACGACGTCCCACAAAGCGATGTCGATTGCCGATAACGCACGTAGTTCGGCTCCTGAATAGGTGAAAATTCCTGCGAGTTTAAATAGTTCGTCCCATATGCCTTCGCGATCCATGGGGTCTCGACCTATCAGCGTTGGCCCAAATATTTCGTGAACTACTGCTGCTACTGACTTTGGCAGGTACCACGTTTCGCCGAGTCCGATTTCGCCGGAGTCGGTGTGAATACGAACCCAGCACATCTGCCAGAACTCGTCGAGATGGACAGTTTCAATTTTGGTAATTAGCATCTGACGTGATTAGCTCCGGGTGTTGTAGAACAACTTCGTCGCAGTCGCGTTCGTCATCGGATGACTCGGCTTCGCGTCGCAGTTTACCCCGAGAGCCGGCCGTGCCGAGGCTGTGCTGTGGCTCTCTTCACAATGTTGCCCCTTATTACTCTCCCACAGGAGGGAGGGCGAGTCGACCTCAGGTAGATTTCTCATTGAGATAGGGCGTAGTCGACTAGGATTCGCTCAATTGTTTGGCGAGATGTTTGTGCCTCTACGGCGTTGGTTTCGGCTAGTCCCGAGTAGGTAATTAGCGCTTTCCAAATGGTCCAGCCACGCCCGCGTGCCCATGTTCCTTCGTCGAGGTTGATAGTTGAGCGAAATGCATCTTTGCTTTCGACATCGAATGCCGTCCACGAGATTGCGAGATCGCAGGCAGGATCGCCGACGCATATGCCGCCGAAGTCGATTACGGCAGATAGTTCGCCATTTTTTACCAGCATGTTCCCCTCACTTACGTCCCCGTGGATCCAAACCGGCGATTTCGTCCATTTTGACTCAAGTGCGGTGTCCCAAACTGCTGTTATCGCCT
Organism: Chloroflexota bacterium; assembly: GCA_018673955.1. Classification (GTDB taxonomy): domain Bacteria; phylum Chloroflexota; class Dehalococcoidia; order Lucifugimonadales; family Lucifugimonadaceae; genus Lucifugimonas. Next base: position 15,692 of record JABHBJ010000047.1, read on the forward strand.
CGATGTCTAGACCGTCGCCCAGCGACCCGTTTTCGAGGATTTTAATTGACTGACGAGATTCTTCATCGTAGTAGCCAACATCACCTCCCCGCTTGAACGGACCCGGAACGGGCGCGTTGGTTGAATCGATTTTTTGTAGTGATGTCAGAAATTCTCCGAGTGACCGGGCGAAAGTCGGAAGATCGTCTATATGTCCCGTAGAAGCGGTTTTTCCTTCGATCCAGCCGTTTACTGACCATTGCCACGGATATCCAGGACCCGGTTCACCTATCGCTATCGGAGTGGTTATGGGCAGTGTGAGATGGGGCGCCAGCTTTGGAAGCCAAAGGCTCTCTTTTTGAACTTGGTGAATGTAACGCTCGGCACTCGGGAGTCGCACCGACATTTTCTCACCCAAGCGGAACGTCCGATTGTCCCATCCGTTCGGAAGAACCTCCGCTACTGGCAGATCTGCCCATTGTGGAAATTGCTCCGTAATAAGGCTTTTAACTAGTTTGGATGTGATGTCCATATTGCGAGCTGGTTGAATTTCTGTGGGGAGGCACTATAGCGATACGAATTTGGGACATTATCTACCACTTGATCGAATTACCGCGATGATTGTTATTGATGATTTGAGCATGAGCGCCAGATTTCATTTTCGAAGCTATAACGAAAAAAGCCCTCCGCCAATTGGTAGAGGGCTTTTCTTATTTCAAACTAAATATCTAGCATTCTCAGCTGAACCGCCAAGCGAACAGGCCACCCACTTTCTCTCGGAAGAAAGAGTGCCACTGGCACACACTATCGAACGCTGTCGAGGACGATGTCGAATACGAGATCGGCGTTTGGTGGAATTGCTCCGCCAGCGCCCTGAGCGCCATAGCCCTGATCTGCTGGAATGTAGACGCGTCGTTGTCCGCCAACGTTCATGCCGAGAATAGCGTCACGGAATCCAGGAATTACGCCACCGACGGGGAACGAAACTGACGCACCACGTGTGTACGAAGAGTCGAATATACATCCGTCAGCAACAAGCCAGCCGGTGTAGTGCACATCGACCGTGTTGGCAGGATCGACAGCTGCACCGTCGCCAACCTTTGAGTCGAATACACGAATGCCTGATGGCTCATCTGAATACTGATCCTCAGTTACGTCGCCGTACTGCGGTGCGGATTCCGGGTAACCGGGGTTGTCACAAGACACTATTGGCCCTCCTTGGGGCGTTGCTGTGGGAACAGGAGTTGCGGTTGCGTTGGCAGCGATCGCCGTTGCGGTTGCGATTGCCTGTGTAGGCGTCAAAACAGTAACAAGTTCGATTTCAAAAGTGAGAGTTGCATTGCCAGGAATAACCGGCGGCGAACCAAGCTCTCGATACCCGAGTGATGACGGAATTTCTACTCGACGTGATCCACCGGGCTTCATTGTGAGCATTGCCTGACGCCATCCCGGTATCAGGGCGACCAAAAGAAGCTCGGCGTCTTCATCACGAGAGTAGGTTGAATCGAACACACAGCCGCCATCGAGCCAACCCGTGTATCTCACCGTTACCAAGTCTTCGATAGTTGGCGAATCGCCCTCACCGACGACTATATCTAAGATCTTGATGCCATCAACATCGCCACGGAGTTGATCGCTGGTAACGTCGCCAAAAACTGGCGATCCCTGCGGGTAGAACTCGTTCTGGCACAGGGAAAGGTCGGCGGTAGCCGAAATCACTGGAATATCGATAACTTCAGGGTTTTTTCCCGCAGCCTGACATGCGGTTAGCACGATCAGTGCGAGCATTCCCGCCAAAGCCAGTATTCTTTTAGACTTCACACTTTTCAATTCGAACAATCTCGCTTCTAAGTTTTGAAATTTCGTTTGCCGTTACGATCATTATCGCAAAAGGCTAACGACTAATGGTCTACTTTTTTCCAGAGTTTGCATTGGCTACGAACTCGTTAAATCCGTTTCCGATCCAAGGTCCAGCCCCAGTCATGAAGAATCTAACACCCAGTTCTACGTAAGCAGCAACGTTTTCGTTTGTTGCAAGCGCACCAGCATGCTTGCCAGCAGCAACGATACGAGTAAGAGCGTCGGTGATTTTCTCGACTACATCAGGGTGATTCAAATCGCCCATGTGACCCATTGAAGCAGCGAAATCCGATGGAGCGACGAAGAACACGTCGATGCCGTCTACAGCGATTATCTCGTCGAGGTTCTCCCACGCAACAATGTCTTCGATCAGAACGATCAGCATTGTTTCGGCGTTTGCTTTGTGGAGATAGTTCTCTACATCGTAGCCCTGTCGACTCGTGAACATGCCACGTTTACCGAGTGGGGTGAACTTGCCACCATCAACAACGTTTTGCGCTTCGGCCGCGTTGTTTACGTGCGGAACGACGATTGCTTGGGCTCCACGGTCGAGCGTTCGGTAGATGAGCCCCTGCTCGTTCAGGTTGATTCGTGCAACCGATGTCATGCCCCATATATCGCATGCTCGCGTGAGGTTTCCTAGTTCGCTTGCTTCGGTGGAGCCGTGTTCGCCTTCGAGCCAAATTCCGTCGAATCCAAGAGCCCCAACAGCGTCGATGTCGTCTGGATGGGTGATTCCGCTCACAATAGTTACTACTTCGCCGTTAGCTAGCTTCTGCTTGGCGCGGTTGATCCTGAGTTCCACTGGATTTGCTCCCCATTAAGAATGAGTAATAGACGTCCACATTGAATTAGCCCGTGGAATTCTAACCTGCGAGGCGGGCTTGGGGGGAGAACGGTTGTGGAGTTAGGATTTTCACGAACGATACTGAAACCTTGACGACCAACTCACCCTCGTCCCGACTGCAGCGATAGGGATGCGAAGGGATCTTGAGCGTATTAGTTAGGGACGACGTTCAAATGTCAACTATTCTGAGCTGTTGTGAGTTTCAGGCAACGTCAACACCTCAGGTCCCTCCTGCAGGGTCGGGACGAGGAACTGGCACTACTTAGCCATCCCGTGGCAGCGTTTGAACTTCTTGCCTGAGTCGCACGGACAGTTGTCGTTGCGACCTACTCCGGCGTAAGGGTCTGAAGACATCGCAGGAATAGCGCCCGCTTTCGCCATGATGTTGGCGGCAGGTCGTCCACTTCGAAGCTCGCCGACCATCGCCTTCATGTAAGGCTCGGTGTGGGCGAAGTATTTCTTGTATCCGGCACAAAGATAGTTCAGGCCGTCTTCGCCATCGGGGGTCTTGGTGAACCGCTGCTTCGGGCAGCCGCCGTTGCAAGCAAATTTGAATTCGCAAGATCGGCAGAATTCGGGAAGCGTGTCTCGCTTATCGGTTCCGAACTTACGTTGTTCAGGTGATTCCGCCATCACGCGAATCGATTTTTCTTTAACGTTGCCGAGGTTGAATTCGGGATATACGTAGTGGTCGCACGAGTACACGTCACCATTGTGCTCAATGATCATTGCGTCGCCACAGGTTTCGGCGAAGATGCACAGCCCGGGATTTTGGCCCATCCAACTGGCAAGAGCTGTATCAAAGATCTGAACGAAGTACTGACCTATGTCTTTTCGCACCCACTGATCGAAGATGCCGTTCAGGAAGTTGCCGTACTGCTCTGATCCTACCGACCATTCAGTAACGGTCGCTCCATCTCGGAACTCGGGTCCAACCAATTGCAGCATGTGCGCAGGAAGCTTGTCGGCTACGCGTTCAACAATAGGAATGAACTGCAGGAAGTGGCTACCGACTTCTCGGGTTAGGAATTCGTACAGTTCTTTCGGGTGATCGGCGTTGTGCTTGTGGAGCACGGTGAGAGTGTTGAACTCGACCTTGTGCTTCTTCAGCACTTCGATCCCGGCCATCACCTTGTGCCAAGTTGGCTCGCCGCCCTGTGTCATTCGGTATCGATTGTGGATTTCTTCTGGTCCGTCGATCGAAACGCCGACGAGGAATTTGTTCTCAGCTAAGAACTCCCCCCACTCGTCGTCGAGCAGAATAGCGTTCGTCTGGAAGGCGTTCGTGATCTGCTTCTTGCCGGCGTACTGCTTCTGAAGTGCAACCGCCTTCTTGTAGAAATCGACACCCAACAGAGTCGGCTCGCCGCCCTGCCAAGCGAAGTTCACAAGCGGAATGTCGTTAGCTTCAATGTACTGCTTTACGTACTCCTCAAGCTCTTCCTCGCCCATTTTCCATGAGCCGCGTGCCTTTTCCGGGTACAGCTTTTCTTTTTCGAGATAGAAGCAGTACGTGCAATCGATGTTGCAGATAGCGCCACTCGGCTTTGCCATCACGTGGATAGCAAGCGGGCGTTTCATTGAAGGGCGCTGGCGCTGTTCGGTAGTGTTCAATATGACTCTAAATTCTACGTGGTGAGATTGGCGCGCTGTTGTGACGGATTGCGTTTACGAGAACCAGAGGATTTCGGCGGTTTTGCCGAGAATTGCTTCCTGGTCTGACTTTGAAAGTCCTATTTCGTCGGTGAAAAGACTCAGGTTCTGTGCATAGGTAGTTCCTTTCGACCAAAGGGCGTTCGGGAAGTTCGATCCCCATACACATCGTTGTGGTGTGAACGCTTCGATTACTCGCTTGATAGGCGCATGCATATCTTCATGCGGGTAGACGCGTGCCGACCCGTGCGTACCGCTCGTGAGTTTGGCATTGACGTTCGGCAGATTGGATAATCGCTCAAGAGCCTTGAGGGTTTCGTCCGTTTTTCTGATCGTATTGAGCATGAAACAGTGATCGATAACGATGTTCAGGTCATCAAGCTGCCGCGCGATGAGTTCGATTTGATAAAGCCGTTCAAGATCGTCCATGACCATGCAGTTGACGGTGATTCCAAGGTCACGGGCTTTCGACCATAGCCGCCGTACGTTAGGCGAGCCGATTTCGCCGTTTTGGTCAGACGTGCCTCTTAGACCACGTACAGAGTAGCTCGTTACGGCGTCTTCTAGCATTTCGACGTGTTGAGCGTTGTCAGGACTCAACGTTACGACCCCGGTTGCCCATTCTGAGTGCTGGCGGGCCGAATCCATTATGTAGCGATTGTCGTGACCGTAGAACGTACTGGTCTGGATGAACACAGCCTTCGAAACGCCCGCATCGTCCATCTTCGATTTCAGATCTTCAGCAGTGGCTGGTTCACCCGGGTTCCACGGATCGTCGATGGCCGGGTACTTCATTCGATCGTCAGAGTAGATATGCGGATGTGCGTCGATGATGTTCATGATTGCCGGCCGTCTCCCTAGAATCCTGGACCTCGGCCCGGTTCCCAAACGTGTGCGCGGGCTACGTCTTCGTCAAGGTCTACACCCCATCCAGGCTTGGTTGGAATTTGTAATTCGCCGCCGGTGTAGTCGAGAGCACCGCCGGTGATTTCGTCTTTCCACGGTACATCGTCGATATCAGCTTCCATGATTCGAACATTCGGCACGGTCGCGCAGAGATTGAGCGAGTGCATCGTCGAAAGGTGCGAATAGTAGTTGTGGGGAGCGATGTTCAGCTCGTAGCTTTCGGCGAGCATGGCTATATCGCGTGAACGTGAGAAGCCGTTCCAAGGTACATCGATCATTACGTTATCCATTGAGCGATTGTCGAAGTAGGGGCGATATTCCCTGATGCCGAACAGATTCTCGCCTGATGTGATCGGAACTGTTGTTCCCGCCTTTACTTCAGCGAGTCCTTCTGGCTCATACATATCGACCTCGACCCACATGGTGTTGAACTGCTCCATCACTTGGCAGATTTGGCGTGCTGCGAGTGGCTTAAAGTGGAAGTTGAGATCGATCGCAATCTGAACTTCGCCCCTTGTACCGTCTTCGAATGCCCCAATGTACTTTTCTATGTGATCGAGCGTCTGCCACGTAACATTCTGATCAGTAGCCCCCGTTCCAAATCCGCCATCGTATCCGTGAGCGGGAGTTCCCGGATAGTTGATGTTGGTCTTGAGGCCCTTAAACCCCTTTTCGCGCACTTCTGCGCCGAGTTCAGCGACCGCCTCGAATGAGTCCATCGGTGGGACGCCGATTAGTTCATGCTGGCGGACTCGTGAACTGCCGCAGTGTGACCAGTAGACCTGCTGGCTTTGGCGCGTTGGGCCGCCGAATAGCGAGTAGACTGGAACCCCGAGCGATTTGCCCTTAATGTCCCACAACGCAAGTTCGATTCCAGCGATTGCCTTTGCTGCGATACCGCCTGTCGATTGGCGGGCGAGCCGGTACATGTCCCAGTAGCGCTTCTCAACTGCTAGTGGATCTTGTCCTTTGAGAATTGGGAAGAAATCAGTTACTGCTCCAACGATTCCGTACGGATTCCGTCCGTCCGACATCTCGCCGTATCCAGTAATGCCTTCATCAGTGCGAACTGCAACGTACTGCCAGGGTCTCCATCCGGCATCGACTACGAATGTTTCTATGGCTGTGATTTTCATGTCGTTATTTACTCTGCGTGTCGTCGAACAACTTGATCGTGCGTCCCATGCGTTAGTTGCGATCGTCACTGGGTGACGCTGTTTCGCGTCGCAGTTCTTCCACCATGGCCCTTCCACGCTGAAGGGGGCTAGCTGTTAGCTTTCTATGATAACTGCCGGAAGTCTAGTGCAGTATGAGGATTTTTCAAGGTGCGTCGTACACCGCTCGTTTTTGACCTGAGTAGTCCCACGGGACGATCGATTCTTCGGAAATTTCCAGTCCGAATCCGGGAGCGTTTGATGGAACTACTTTTCCTTCGACGGCTGATGGAACGCCCGGCATAAGTTTGTCGGACAGAGGCTGTCCAACGTCAGTGTCCATGAACCACTCTGCAAGAGTTGTTTCGGGCATGGCGTAAGCGAAATGCTGGCCCCAAGCCGTATTTGCGCCCATGTGAGTGATCGTTTCGATCCCTGCAGCTTCAGCGTAGGTGTAAATCTTAAGGATTTCCGAAAGTCCGCCCGCCCACTCGATATCAGGCTGAACGATGTCCACTGCACGAGCGGCGATCAACTGTTGAAATTGTTTACGACCGTAGTGATGCTCGCCGGTTGCAAGGGCTGTCCAAGTCATAGCCCGCTTGAGTTCTTTGTGACCTTCGAGGTCCCACGGTGGAAGGGGTTCTTCTAGCCAGCGTAGTTTGTAAGGGCGTAGACGTTCGGCGACTCTCAAAGCAAGATCGGCGTTGTACGACATCACAGGGTTGAACGTTAGTTCGGCGTCGTTGCCTGCGATTTCGCGCTGGTTTGCAACGTGGGCTTCAAGCTTAACGAGTCCTTCAGAGCCCTCTTCATAGAAGAAGGGGTTGCTGATCTTAAATCTTTCGAATCCGAGTTCGCGCATCCACTCGATATCGTCGCCAGTTGCGTATAGCTCAACATGATCACGTGAAGGTCCACCGATCAGTTCGTATACCGGTCTATCTAGGAGTTTGCCTTTGAGGTCCCAGAGGGCAAGATCGACTCCACTTTGAGCCGCAGTAGCGATTCCACCTTGGAAGCCCTCGTTCATGCGCCAAATTTGGTCGTTTATTAGCTCAGTCGCAAGTGCGTCCTTTCCTTCGATTAAAGGTGCAATTAGATAATCGACTACCGAAGCTCCCATTGCTCCGTGGGCGAATGATCCGAGTCCGAACGTTCCGTCTTCGGCTGTGATCTGAACCCACGCTTTTCCAGACTGGCCCGGCTTATTGCCGTCGACGCGTGTGTACTCGGAATATCGTGCTATCGGCTGAGAACGAAGTGAGTATGTGTTCCAGCCGGGTTTGATGTTTGGTCGTGCAGGAGCTGTGGGCTTGTTGATTTGGACGCAGCGAACGCTTTTGATCTTCATGCTAGTTCGCCCCCCAGTCACTAATATCGCTCGGTTCGAACTGCATACCGAACCCCGGTTCGTTTGAAGGTCTGACCGTGCCATTCACGGGCACAACGGTACCGGGAATACGAACGGTTTCATCGAGAGGAACGCCCGGATCGGAGCCCATCCAGTATTCTGCCATTGGCGATTCTGTTGCAGCCATTGCGAAGTGCTGACCGAACGGGTTATTTGCTCCGCCGTGCGGAATGGTCGCCATGCCTGCCATCTCGCCGATGGTATGAGCTTTCCACGCTTCGGTCATTCCGCCACCCCACGTGAAGTCGGGCTGCAGGATATCGACAGCTCGCTTTTCTACAAGATCTAAGAATGCGTGCCGGCCATGATGGTCTTCACCGGCTGCAATCGCTACCCACGGAGCTGATCGGCGCAAGTGGGCGAGTCCATCTGAGTCGGTAGGAACCAACGGCTCTTCGAGCCAGCGCAAGTTGTAGGGTTTAAGTTCTTCCAATAATCGTAATGCAAATTCGACGTTGTACGACATAACTGGATTGATCATTAGATCGCGATCGATACCAACCCGTTCACGAGCCTGAGCCACGTGAGTAATCACCGCTTTGATCCCGGCATCGCCTTCTGAATAGTGAGAGGGGTTGGTGATTTTAAATTTGGTGAAGCCGAGTTCTTGCGCCCAATCTAAATCGTCACCTGTTGCATAGCAAGTGATCGATTCGCGAACGGGTCCGCCTAGTAGGGCGTACACAGGTTGACCAATAATTTTTCCTTTGAGATCCCACAAAGCAAGATCGACTCCGCCCATTGCGGTTGATGCAGTGCCAGCGGATCCGTATCGCTGAGAAACGCGAAGAATCAGATCGTTCAGGTGCTCGATAGCCAAGCAGTTTCTACCTTCAAGAATCGGAGCGATCACCGTGTTTACAAACGCCGCAACAGGCTCACCGAACGCTGCCTGCCCAAGCCCGTATGTGCCATCTTCAGCGGTTACTTTAACCCACACGGCGCCGAGCCCACCGCCAGGCACACTGCCATGCCGTTGTTGGTGGTGTTCACCGCCCGGCATA
>JABHBJ010000062.1 GCA_018673955.1 Chloroflexota bacterium
CGTCCGCCAGGTCCGCCTGGTCCACGTCCGCCAGGTCCACGTCCGCCGCCGCCGCTTGGTCCGCGACCACCACCGGCGTTTCCACCGCGATTATCGTTCTGTGTGGTCATTTAGAAGCTAAGTCCTTCTGAACGGGCTGCATCGGCTAACGCCTTGACCCGACCGTGATATTTGTACCCACCTCGGTCAAATACGACCTTGGTGACTCCAGCTGCGAGTGCTTTTTTGGCAACAGCTGTGCCAACTGCCTTCGCTACGTCTGTCTTCGCGTCATCCAGCTTCAGTTCAACCGAACCTGCCGCAGCCAGAGTGTGGCCTTGGTCGTCGTTGATTACCTGAGCGTAGATGTGATTGCTGCTTCGAAAAACAGCAAGTCGTGGTCGATCAGCAACACCGCGTATGTTCTTACGAACACGCCTGTGCCTAACCCACCGTTTTCGAGAGTCAAATTTTCTGTTACCCATTATTACGCACCAGCTCCAGCGGTCTTACCTGCCTTGCGGCGGATGACTTCATCAGAGTATTTAATGCCTTTACCCGTGTATGGGTTTGGCTTCCGTACCTTGCGTATTTGAGCAGCCTGCTCGCCTACGTCTTCTTTGCTCGGACCCGTGATATTAATGAAATTTTGACCATCAGCAGCGAGCGTGTTTGTCCCAATCGGCTCTACCGGCACTGGGTGCGAGTAGCCGACGTTGATTTCCAAAGCCTTACCCTTTTGCTGAACTCGGTAACCAGTACCGATAAGCTCAAGTCGCTTCGAGAATCCTTCAGCACAGCCGATAACCATGTTGTTCAACAGGCTTCGGGTGAGCCCGTGCAGTGATCGCTGGGCAGGATCGTCATTAGGACGTGCGACAGTGATAATTCCATCGTTCAATTCGATTTTCATAGTAGCCGGTAGAGTGCGTACTAGCTCTCCAACCTTCCCTTTAACCGAGACGGTTGTGCCATCGACTTTTACGTCGACGCCACTTGGCACAGTTATTGGTGCTTTTCCTATTCGAGACACTTTAGATCTTCTCTCGTAAATTTTTCAGTCATGGTCATCGTATGACCATAGTTGACTTATCGCTGTCCTACCAGATGTAGAAAAGCAGTTCTCCGCCAACACCTTGGCGACGAGCTTGCTGGCCCGTCATTACGCCTTTGGATGTAGACATGAATGCCACTCCAAGACCGCCAAAGTACCGTGGCACTTCGTTTTTGCCTACGTAAACCCTTAGACCAGGTTTACTTACGCGCTTGAGCCCCTGAATTACAGGAGTTTTGTCTTCGTAGTAGCGAAGTTGAACACCGGTTTTTTTCTCGGCTGATTCTTCGTCGCTTGCCGCGAAACTTAAAATAAATCCTTCATCAACCATGAGCTTCAAAAGTGAAGACTTCATTCGTGAGGTAGGGAGTTCAAGTGATTCATGTCGTACCTGAACCGCGTTACGGATTCGGGTAAGCATGTCGGCTATGGGATCTGTTACTGGCACTCTGATCGATTCTCTCGGTAGTTAGTGGCTATTACAGGCTTCCCTTGCGGATTCCAGGCAGTTCGCCCTTCAGCGCAAGTTCGCGGAATGTGATTCGGGATAGGCCAAAGAAACGCATGTAACCGCGTGGACGACCTGTTACGGCACATCGGTTGCGTAATCGGTTAGCTGCAGAATTTCGAGGCAGTTTCGCCAGCTCTTGACGTGCTGCAAATCGTTCTTCAGCTGTTCGCTTTATGTCGACCGAAATCGTCCGAAGTTCTTTTCGAACTTCAGCATTTGCGTCTACCAGTTTCTGGCGGCGCTTTTCTCTTTCGATCATCGACTTCTTAGCCAATACAGATATCTCCAGGTCGTTTAGACGGCCCCAACGGGCTCATCGACACGCGCAAATGGCATGCCGAGTAGTTCAAGGAGCCGGCGCCCCTCTTCATCACTGTTCGCGGTAGTGACAAACGTCAACTGTAATCCGCGCATTCGATCGATCTCATTGTAATCAATCTCAGGGAATGTCGACTGATCGCGCATTCCTAAAGAGTAGTTACCTCGACCATCGAATGAAGTTCGGCTGATCCCGCGAAAGTCACGTACACGAGGTAGCGTGATGTTCACGAAGCGATCGTAAAACTGCCACATACGTGTTCCACGCAATGTCACAGATGATCCGATCACCGAACCTTCTCGAAGTTTGAAGTTAGCAATCGAAACCTTAGCTCGGTTTTCAGTTGGCTTCTGGCCGGTGATCTTTTGAAGATCTCCAACCGCTGCACCAACTGCCGAGTTGCTGTCGAGAGCTTCACCCAATCCAATGTTCAGCACGATCTTGTCGATCTGCGGAACTTGCATAATATTTTGGTAACCAAATTCACGAGTCAGCACTTCTACCACGTCGTCGCGGTATAACTGCTTCATCCGCGGAACATCAGCCACTACAGTAGACTTTTTAGCTTTTGCCTTAGGCTTAGCTTTAGTAGCTGCAGGCTTTTTAGCTGCAGGCTTTTTGACGGCAGGTTTCTTTGCTGCTGCCTTTTTAGCTGCGGGCTTTTTGGCCGCGGCTTTCTTTGCAGCAGGTTTAGAAGCCTTTGCTTCTACAGCCTGTTCTTCGTTGTTACCGTCAGGAGCGTTTGCCACTCTTGACCACCCTAACTTTCGTCCCGTCTTCGAGGACCTTCTGACCAGTGCGACCGGCTAGGCCGGTCTCTGGATCGATTAGCATTACATTAGATAGTGCGACCGAAGCCTCACCCTGGACCATACCTGTCTGTGCGACTCCTGGCTGCGCCTTCACATGGCGTGTAACCATGTTCACGCCTTCAACCATTACTCGGTTCTTCTCAGAGAAGACTCGAATCACAGACCCACGCTTGCCTTTGTCTTTTCCGGAGATGACCAGTACTTGGTCATCTTTCTTAATTCGTGACTGACTCATTGGTTACAGAACCTCCGGTGCCAGCGATACGATGCGCATGAACTTCTTGTTACGAAGTTCACGTGCTACCGGGCCAAATATTCGAGTTCCACGAGGGTTCTCATCGTCGCCGATGATTACGCATGCGTTGTCGTCGAATCGTATATACGAACCGTCTGCTCGTCGCACTTCCTTAGAAGTTCGAACCACAACAGCCTTTACAACCTGGTGCATCTTTACGGTGCCACCGGGTTGAGCATCTTTTACTGTGCAGGTGATTACATCACCCAAACTGGCGTAACGACGCGCGCTTCCTCCAACGATGTTGATGCAAAGCACCTCACGTGCGCCAGAGTTGTCGGCGACTTTCAGCCGTGTCTCTCGCTGAATCATCTCTAGTCCTCAGACTCTTCGGTTGCAACTGCGCCCGTAAGCTCAGCTTCACCAACGATGTCGGAAGGCTGCACCTCAGCAACATCCACTTTGTCGAGGATGTTGACCAGGCGCCACCGCTTGGTCTTTGAGATTGGTCGGCTTTCCTCGATCAATACGCGGTCGCCTACCGTTGCCGAATTATTTTCGTCGTGAACGACGAACTTCGTCAACTTGCGGCGAGCCTTCTTATAAATACGGTCACGTTGTAACCAAGAAACGCCTACTACAACGCTCTTGTCGTTCTTATCTTTCAGAACAGTGCCGGTTTGCTGTTTGCGCGCCAACCTATTCTCCTTCTGCCGTTACGGCAGCCTGTGCGGCTTCCAAGTTTGCGGTGATCAAACGTTCTCGAATCACTGTCTTGATGCGCGCAATTGCTTTTCGTGTGTTGCCAAGTTCGTTAGTGTTCGTCAACTGCATTGTCGCTTTGCGGAACCTTAGGTTCATCAAAGCGCGCTCCTGATCTCCGAGCTCTTTTAAGAGTTCAGTGTCATTCAATTCTCTTACATCGCTAATACGCATCGTTTGTCAGTTCCTGCCTGATGAAGCTCACACTCTGTGAGCAGTATCGGGCAACCTTAAAATTCTTCACTCCGTGCAACGATCTTGGTCGGAATACTCAGCTTGTGAGCTGCTCGTCGAAGAGCCTCCCGAGCCAAATCTTCCGGAACGTCGGCCATTTCGTAGAGCATTCGCCCTCGCCGAACAACCGCGACCCAGTGATCAACAGCACCCTTACCACCACCCATCCGGGTTTCAGCAGGTCGTGAGCTAACAGGCTTGTCTGGGAACAATCGTACCCAAACCTGACCGCCACGCTTCACGTAACCAGTAATCGCACGTCGAGCAGCTTCAATCTCTCGAGCAGTAACCCATCCTGGGCCTTCTGCCTTGAGACCGAAATCTCCGTACACCATCGTTGAACCCTTGGTTCGAATGCCATTCATTCGACCACGATGCTCTTTTCGAAATTTAGTTCGCTTTGGCTGAAGCATTACTTCTTACCACCTTGGGCTTGTCCAGGCTTCTTCGGAGAAGAACCTCGTCCAGCACCCGACGGCTTGTTCTTCTTGCCCTCGCCATCCTTCTCGCCCTGGCCTTGTCCCTGCTGGGTTGCACCCAGCGAGAGTCGAGCCATTGAACGTGCTCGCAAGTTTTCTGCTGACGGAATCATGTCGCCTGTGTAAATCCAGACTTTGATTCCGATAACACCAAAGGTCGTCTTTGCTTCAGAGACAGCGAAGTCGATCTGCGCACGCAACGTGTGAAGCGGTGTTCGACCTTCTTTCTGCTTATCAGTTCGAGCGATTTCTGCACCACCGAGTCGACCAGAAACAACAACCTTTATTCCCAGTGCGCCCGACTGCATAGTGCGCTGCATTGCCATCCGAACCGCACGCCTGTAGGCGACACGTCGTTCGAGCTGCTCTGCAATCGACTGACCAACCAAAGTTGCATCGAGTTCAGGTTGACGAATTTCTTGAATATTTAGGCGTGAACGCTTCTCGGTGAGCTTTTCGAGATCTCCTCGCAGCTCATCGACTCGCGTACCACCTCGTCCGATGATGATTCCCGGGCGAGCAGTGTTGATCGTTACGACCAAGTCCTGGGCACCGCGTTCGATCTCTACGCGAGAGATCGCACCAGATTCTGCATATTGATCGTTGAGCAGTCGACGAATTTTCTGATCTTCTTCAGTAAGTCGACGGTAGTCCGAACTCTTACTTGCAAACCAGTGTGCTCGCCAATCCTGTACGCCGCCGAGCCGGAAACCGATCGGGTGTGTTTTCTGACCCATATCTAAATTCTTACCTCGTCGACTTCTATGGTGACGTGTGAAGTTGGTCGGTCAAATGCACCGACACGACCTCGAGCCTTAGGCCTGAAGCGTCGAACCCAAGTCGCTTTGTCAGCGGTGATACGAACGATCTTCAAGTCATCGCGTGACTGGAGGTCGTTGTTCTCAGCGTTGGCAGTAGCAGCCTTGAGAATTTTCATGATTTCAGCAGCAGCAGGGCTGGTCATGAATCGAAGCATTGGAAATGCGTCAACGACCATCTTGCCTCGGATTTGATCCATTACGAGCCGAAGCTTGTAATCAGATATACCTACGTTTTTTGTTCTTGCTATCGCCATGACTAACCTGTTGTCCTATCGGATCGACCGATGTGACCACGGAAGGTACGAGTCGGTGCAAATTCACCGAGCCTGTGACCAACCATGTTTTCAGTCATGAGTACAGGTATAAATCGACGACCATCGTGAACAGCAACCGTTAGGCCCACCATTTCAGGCATGATCATCGAGGCACGCGCCCAAGTTCGGATCACATTACGTGAACCGGCAGCTTGGGCAGCAGCTACCTTTTTCATCAGTTTTGGGTCGACGTATGGACCCTTTTTGATTGACCGTGACATCTTTAGTCTCGACAGCCAGAAACCTTATCGGTCCCTAGCGGTCATACCTCCGCCTCAGAATAAATTTATTGGTCTTCTTATTTCGGCGCGTGCGCTTACCAAGAGCAGGCTGACCCCAAGGAGTCTTCGGACCTGGCATACCAATACCAGCTCGGCCTTCACCACCACCATGCGGGTGAGCGTCCGGGTTCATTGCTGAACCTCGTACGCTTGGACGGCGACCGCGGTGACGGTTCCGACCAGCTTTACCCAGCTTTTCATTCTTGTGATCCAGGTTAGAAACCTGACCCACAGTTGCTGAGCAATTGCTCAGCAATCTTCGCATTTCACCCGATGGAAGGCGGATGAGCGTGTAACCCGATTCGTGTGCCATAACCTGAGCAACCGCACCGGCACTTTTGACCATCTGGCCACCCTTACCGGGTGTTACTTCAACGTTATGTACAAGCGTACCCGTTGGAAGCGTTCCCAGAGGGCGAGAGTTACCTGTAGTTACAGGAACATCTTCACCACTGGCAACGGTGTCACCAACCGTTACTCCGTTAGGAGCAACGATGTATCGCTTAATACCATCTTCGAACAATACAAGTGCGATCCGAGCCGTTCGGTTTGGATCGTACTCAATAGACATAACTGTTGCCGTACCGGATTTATCGCGTTTGAAGTCGACGATCCTGTAACGACGTTTGTGACCACCACCGCGGTGTCGAACTGTTATTCGACCACGGTTGTTTCGCCCACCAGTCTTTTTAATAATTCCGAGCAGGCTCTTCTCAGGCTTGCTTCGAGTGATGTCCTTATAGTCATCAGCGACTGTATCGCGACGACCAGGAGACGTGGGCTTATATTCCTTAAGTCCCATTTACTATGCTCCCTCGAACAACTGAATAGTATCGCCGGCCTGCAATGAAACAATTGCCTTCTTCCAGTCGGGCTGCTTCGACGGTCGTCGACCGTATCGCTTTACTTTGCCGGGGACAGTCAGGGTGTTGACCTTGACTACCTTGACATCGAATGCCCATTCGACTGCTTTTGCAATATCGTGCTTGCTTGCGCCTGAATCAACTTCAAATACGTAGCGACCCATTTCGCCGAGAAGAGTGCTCTTCTCAGTAATGATCGGACGCCGTAGTACATTGGCGAGAGACATTATTCCTTGCCTCCGGCTTCGCCCCAGAGACTATCGATAGCCGCAAGAGCATCTTGCGTAACGATTAGGTTTGGGGTGCTAACTGTCTCCAAAGGATTCATAAGAGCCGCTGCCTGAACTTCAACTCCTGGAATGTTGTTGACCGACTTGACCACGTTCTGGTCAGTCGAACCGATCACGATAAGCGTTCGACCCTTCAGATCAAAGGCACTAACAATGTCTTTGATTACACTGCTCTTAGGAGCCGTTAGAGTCAATGAGTCGAGGACTATCAAAGCTTCGTCTCTGATTTTCTCAGATAAAGCGACACGAAGTGCCTGTCGACGCATCTTCTTAGGAAGGCGCTGTCGGTAACTTCGTGGATGCGGCCCGTGAGCTACACCACCACCCTTGAGGAGTGGAGATCTACGGCTACCTTGACGAGCTTGACCCGTTCCCTTTTGAGGACGGATTTTTCTCGTGGAGTAACTTACTTGATTACGTTGCTGAGTATCTTGGGTACCGCGACGTTTGTTTGCCTGCTGGGCCGTTACGACCTGATGCAGGAGAGCGTCGTTACTTTCAGCTCGCCATACCTGATCGCTCGCAGCGACAGATCCGACGACTTTGCCTTTGTTGTCTTGTACTTGCAGATCCATTATTTACCCTGCCTTTCGATTCGAACAATCCCGTTCTTAGCACCAGGAATTGATCCCCGAACGAGAACTACGTTCTTTTCGACATCAGCAGCTACGACCCGAAGGCCCTTCACAGTTTTTCGGTCGACACCGTAGTGCCCACCCATTTTTGTTCCTGGCCATACACGCCCTGGCGACGTACCAGCACCGATTGAACCGGGTGAACGGTGTCGGTCGGACTGACCGTGGGTCTTTGGCCCACCAGCAAAGTTCCACCGGCGTACAACACCAGCGAAACCCTTACCTTTGGATATTCCGATCACTTTGATCGACTCTCCAACTTCAAATACGTCGGCTTTCAGTTCCTGACCAACTTCGAATTCGGAGAGGCCATCCACGTCAAATTCTTGCAGGTGCGAGAATTTTCCACCCGCACGGGCTTGATGCCCGGCTTCTGCCTGATTCAGCTTGCTTGCTACAAGGAATCCGATTTGCACGGCTTCATAGCCGTCACGAGCATCCGTCTTCACCTGAGTGACGACACACGGCCCGACCTCGACTGCCGTAACTGGCTCTGCAGTTCCGTCATCGTGGTAGTAGGTTGTCATTCCGATCTTGCGACCGAGAAGTCCAGCGATAGTCATTTTCGTTTACTTGCTTACCGTTTTACTATTTGGCTCTAGAGCTTGATAGCGATATCGACGCCAGCGGGGACGTTGAGTCGTGTTAGCGAATCGATCGTCTTCGAGCTAGGCTCGAGGATATCGATCAGTCGCTTGTGAACACGAAGCTCAAAGTACTCACGGGAGTCCTTGTGTACGTGAGGCCCTCGGATCACAGTGAATCGGCGCTTTGCCGTAGGCAAAGGAACCGGTCCGGCTGTTTGGGCACCTGTTCGCTCTGCAGTTTCCATAATCTGCTGAGCGGAGATGTCCAACACTCGGTGATCGAACGCTTTTAGGACGATTCGTATTTTCTGTCCTGGCATTCTCTAATTTCCTGACACTTTCTCTGCAACGTTTTTCGGTACTGCCGAGTAGTGATCCAACTCCATTGAGAAGCTGGCACGACCGGTGGTTAGCGAACGAACATGCGTGGCGTACTGGAAGGTTTCCGCAAGCGGTATAAACGCATGGATTACCTGCGTCAATCCACGGATTTCCATGTTCTGAACTTGAGAGCGTCTGGAATTCAAGTCTCCAAGCACATCACCAAGATATTCAGAAGGAGTAATAACTTCGATTTTCATAATCGGCTCAAGAAGGGCGGGTTTGCCCTTCGCCATAGCAGATTTGAATGCCATAGAGGCAGCCACTTTGAAAGCCATTTCAGAAGAATCGACGTCGTGGTGCGAACCATCTACCAACACTGCCTTCATATCGACCACTGGGTATCCAGCGATCACACCTGAACGGGCAGCCTCACGGAAGCCCTGTTCAATTGGCCTGAAGTACTCACGAGGTAAAGTCGAACCAGTAATCTCAGATTCAAATAACAACCCAGCACCCGGCTCAACCGGTTCAAGTCGAAGTGTGCAGTCACCGAACTGTCCGTGACCACCAGTTTGCTTGACCAATTTACCTTGGGCAGTTGCAGTCTTGGTAACTGTCTCACGGTAGGCAACTCGAGGAGCACCGACCGTTGCATCTACATTGAACTCTCGACGCATTCGTTCAACGATTACGTCGAGGTGGAGCTCACCCATTCCTGCGAGGATGACCTGACCGCTCTCTTCATCGCTTGAAACGACAAGTGTAGGGTCTTCATCAGCCAATCGAACCAATGCGGTCGACATCTTCTCTTGGTCGGTTCGAGTTTTAGGCTCGACCGCTACAGAAAGAACTGGCTCGGGGAATGAAATTTGCTCTAGTGAAATCTGTGCATCCTGAGGGCAAAGAGTCTGACCAGTGATCGTGTCCTTAAGACCGATTGCTGCAACGATTTCACCAGGACCTGCCGACTTTTTCTCTTCGCGAGAGTCGGCATGCATGACCATGAGACGACCGATTCGCTCTCTCGAACGAGTGCTCGAGTTATAGATGTTTACGCCCGATTCAAGGATTCCCGAGTAGACCCGGAGGTAAACGAGCCGACCAACGTGCGGATCGGTTACAACTTTGAACGCTAGTGCCGACATAGGGTCATTGACTGAAGGTTGTCGTTCGAGCTTGATTGACTCATCGGCAGGGTCAACACCCTTGATTGCCTCAACGTCGAGCGGAGAAGGAAGGTAGTCGACAACAGCGTCGAGCAGTGGATGTACACCACGGTGCTTGAGTGCTGAACCTACACATACAGGGAATATCTTGAGTTCGATGGTTGCTTTACGAAGCGCTTTTTTGAGGTCTTCGTTGGTGATTTCCTCTTCTTCGAGGAACTTATCCATAAGCGCATCGTCTGTTTCAGCAACTTTTTCAATAAGGTACTGGCGTGCTTCCTCGGCCGCCTCTGCGTATTCACTAGGAATATCGATGAGCGTGTGCTCAACAGCTTCTGCCTCTGGATAGTGGTAAGCCTTCTGCCCAACAAGGTCGATCAGACCAACGAAGTCAGATTCAGAACCCATAGGCATCTGAATAGGGACAGCGTTAGCGCCGAGCCGCTCGTGGACCGTGTTCACAGCGTAGTTGAAATCTGCTCCAAGACGATCCATCTTATTGACGAAGATCATGCGAGGAACTTTGTATGTGTCGGCCTGACGCCAAACAGTTTCAGACTGGGGCTGCACACCCGAGACTGACTCAAGAACAACAACACCACCGTCGAGCACGCGGAGTGAACGCTCTACTTCAGCGGTGAAGTCAACGTGGCCCGGGGTGTCGATAATGTTGACCTGGTGGCCATCCCATTGGGCATTGGTAGCAGCAGAACCGATGGTAATTCCACGCTCGCGCTCAAGCGACATGAAGTCCATAACGGTCGTTCCTTCATCGATGTTACCGATCTTGTAAGTCTCACCAGTGAAGAAGAGCACACGCTCTGTCACTGTGGTCTTACCAGCATCGATGTGAGCAATGAAGCCTATGTTTCGAACCTTTTCCAGGTCGATTTTTTTTGCAGATGTAGTTGTCATCTCTAAGTTGCCATCCGTTCCGTCCCCGTGAGAAATTCATCGGAGCGGCTTTGCGGCTGATTAAATTCCGGTCCTACCAGCGATAATGTACAAACGCTCTGTTGGCTTCGGCCATTCTGTGCAAGTCCTCACGCTTTCTAACGGCGGTCCCACCACCTCGGGAAGCCTCCAGTAGTTCTGTATATAGCCGTTCAGCTATTGGACTACCGGAACGCTCTCGCGCAGCTGTGATCAGCCATCGCTGTGCTAGTGCACCCCGACGTTCGGGTCGCACTTCAACCGGCACCTGATAAGTAGCACCACCAACACGGCGAGGCTTTACTTCCAATGCAGGCATTGCATTTCGTACTGCCTGGTCAAAAATTTCCAGTGCCGGCCTGTCGGTTTCTATTTCGAGTTTGCCGAGGGCTTCATACATTGCCCGCTGAGCAACCGACTTTTTTCCACCAATCATTAAACGATTGATGAACCGGGTGAGTTCCACACTCCCATAGAGGGGGTCTGGAGCTATTTGCCTACGTTGAGGGCGGCGCCTGCGTGCCATGTACTTACCTTCGTATTCTCGTTATTTGAGCGTGTTCAAATAATGTCTCTGGCAAACTAAGCCGTTTACCCTGCCAATTAGTTTTTTGGCAGGCGGTCGTTATTGTCAGTGATTTTTAGTATTTAACTCTTTGAAGTGCCGTATTTACTACGACCGCGCTTTCGATCTTCAACACCTGACGTGTCCAGCGTTCCACGAACAATGTGGTAACGGACACCAGGAAGGTCAGGAACCTTGCCGCCTCTTATAAGGACAACCGAGTGTTCCTGCAGGTTGTGACCTTCACCTGGAATGTAAGCAGTTACTTCCATCCCGTTGCTCAATCGGACTCGAGCCACTTTACGAAGAGCCGAGTTAGGCTTTTTCGGTGTAACAGTTCGAACTTGAAGGCAAACGCCGCGCTTTTGCGGGCTTCCCTTTTTCAGCTCTACTTGCTGACTTGAGAATGAGTTAAATGCAACTCGCAAAGCAGGAGTTTTAGGCTTACGCCGCTTCTGCTTACGTGAGTTCCGCACCAATTGGTTAATCGTGGGCAAATTATCGTCCAGAAAAAAGGTCACAAAAAAGTGAGCTCGACCGATATTGATCGAGCCACGAAGAGTAAGTATACGAACGGCTACCCGGGCAAGTCAACGAGAATTAATGCCTTTTAACGAATAACGGAGCGATGGCGCGCCATTCGTACTCAAAGGTTGTGAAAATCACCACAAACGAATAACCTTATTTGCTTCGTCATCGCAGCCTGTGACGTCAACTATGGCAAGGGCACGCGAGTGCGAAAGCTAAAACAGCGCAGAGCCTGAACAGGCATGCTACTGAAACCGGGTGCAATTTAGTGAGTTCCATCGCCCTTCTTGGGTTTGCCGATTCAGAGTCTGAACGCCTCGCGGCCGGAATCACTACACTCAACTCCTCACTAAGACTCGTGAAGTTCACTGCTGATACGAGCAAGGAGGAGCTTGCATCTAGTGTTGAAGGAGCCGTTGTATGGGGTGCTGGCACTGGGCTAGCCGGCCCTTCAGGCATCGTTCATGCTGCAGCTGATGCCGGTGTTCCGGTGGTTGTGGTACTTCCGGTAGTGGGACTTGAAGACATTAATGCGGCACGCGAAGAAATCGAAGTCTGTTTTCTTCCATGCACCGCTGAAGAAATTTTGCTTCGTTTGAACATCGCCATGTCGATAAACGCGCCGACTGAAACGGACAATTTGATAATCCATGGCGATTTGGCGATCGATTGTGATCGGTACGAGGTGGTTCTAAAGGGGCACAAGGTCGACTTAACCTACAAGGAATATGAACTACTGAAATATCTAGCGTTGAATCCCGGTCGTGTATTCAGCCGCGAATCGCTGCTGCGAAGTGTTTGGGAGTACGACTACTTTGGTGGAACCCGCACAGTCGACGTCCATATCAGGCGGCTGCGCAGCAAGATCGATGATGTATCGAATCACTTCATTGAAACGCAGTGGAACGTTGGGTATCGCTTCCGATCGCCGGGAAGGGGCAGCTAGTTTTGATGTGGGATTCGAAACGAAATAACAATCCTACCTTATTGAAAATGTTTCAAATTGAAACAAACTGTTAACAGGACGCTCGTGCACAGTGCGCGTACGGGAGCAATATAAATGGTCTGAGTTTTTAGATTATCGTTTCGCCATGCCGTTAGATTCCTATGGGAACACATGACGTAATTGACAAGCCTGCAACATTTTTCAATACTCAATCTTCGGTCAAATTTAGAACAACCGGAATTTGGAACGGTTTCGACAACTTCCAAAATGCTTCAACCAGTACATGACACAGTCACCCGAAAATAGCCCACAGAAACCTGACGAAGAGGCGATCAAGTACGTCTTGATATCGGCACGCGAGCATGACGTTAAGTTCATTCGTCTGTGGTTCACCGATATTTTGGGAACGCTCAAGGGATTCGCAATAACGATCGACGAGCTCGAAGGCGTGATGCAAAACGGAGCTAGCTTCGATGGTGCTTCTATAGAGGGATTAACTCGAGCCGATGAGTCGGACATGGTCGCCATGCCCGACCCTTCAACGTTCCAAGTTCTACCTTGGAGACCGAGCACCGACGCTGTTGCGCGTATGTTCTGCGATATAGAAACACCGCTTCGTGCACCGTCGGTTGCTGACGGAAGGCAAGTTCTCAGACGCAACCTCGTCAGAGCCGCCGATATGGGATTCACCTTTTACGTGTCGCCAGAGATCGAGTATTACTACGACACTGGTGAGCCAGACGAACGTGCCCGAATTGATCGTAGTAGTTACTTCGATCAAACTTCTGTTGATGGTGTCGGTGCAGATCTTCGCCGTGACACGGTTCTGACTCTTGAAAAAATGGGCATCCCCGTGAAGCACAGCCATCACGAGGTTGGATTTGACCAGCACGAGATTGATCTACGGCACACCAACGCTTTGACGATGGCAGATTCGATTATTACTTTCAAAGTTATTGCCAAGGAACTGGCCGCCGCAGAAGGTGCCTTGGCTACATTCATGCCGCGACCATTTGGCGATCGCCACGGATCGGGGATGCACACCCACATGTCGTTGTTCAATGGCGACGACAATGCGTTCTTCGATGCTGATGACGAACTGAACCTGTCTGATACGGGTCGCCATTTCATCGCCGGGCTCATGCGCCACGCTGCCGACATCTGCGTTGTAACCAACCAGTGGGTCAATTCGTACAAACGCCTGTTACCGGGTCTCGAAGCCCCAATTTTTGCGTCGTGGACGACTGGTAATTTTGGGGACCTGATTCGTATTCCAAGTTACCGACCGGGTCGTGAGGAGAGCATCAGGCTCGAATACCGCGCCCCTGATTCGGCCGCTAACCCTTATTTACTATTCTCGGTTCTGCTTGCTGCAGGCCTCGATGGCATCGAAAACAAACTTCCACTACCTGAGCCACTCGATAACGACGTTTTCCAAATGTCGGATTCTGAGCTGAGCGAACATGGTGTGGCACGCCTGCCTCGAACACTTGATGAAGCGATTCATCTTGCGGAGAAGAGCGAGTTGCTCGAAAAAGCACTTGGCTCGACCGTGCTGGCGAACTTCCTCGCTAACAAGCGGCTCGAATGGCAGGAGTTCAGCAATACAGTGACTGATTATGAACTGGCGAGGTACCGACACCTGTAAACCAGTTGTCTATCTCGAAACCACTTGATCTTCCTACTAGGAGAAACATGACCGAAGTCCGGAATAATTTTGAATCGCACCTAGGTGAATCACAGCCAGATTTCAAGCTGCCAGATTTTTCTGACGTAGCTGAAAAAGGGTTGTACGTTCCTGAACTGGAACGAGACGCCTGTGGTGTCGGCATGGTTGCCAACATCACGGGTGAAAAATCTCACCAGATTGTTAATCAAGCACTCGAAGTGCTGGTTAATCTCGACCACCGTGGCGCAGCGGGTGCAGACCCTCTAACAGGCGATGGTGCCGGTATAACGATTCAAATGCCGGACGCATTCATGCGAAAGGTTGCGAAGGAACAGGGCATTGAGCTTCCGGACGAACGCCGCTACGGCGTAGCCATGGTGTTTCTGCCAGTAGATGAACAACTCAACAAAGCAGCTCGTAATGCTCTCGGAAATTCGGCAACCGAAAATGGGATGACCGTACTGGGCTGGCGTGATGTTCCTACCGATGCCGACAACGCTGGTATCACCGCCAGATCGATCATGCCGAAGTTCGCACAGATGTTTGTGGCCGCCCCAGACGATGTAGAAGAAGACGACCTTGAACGCCTCATGTATTTGGCACGCAAGTCGACCGAAAAGGGCTTCGTCAACGGAGAGACAGATAGCGAAACCAAGAAGACTCTTTTGCGAGAGTTCTACGTCTGTTCTTGGTCGGCACGCACCATGATATACAAGGGCATGTTGCTGACTCATCAGCTTGGTAAGTTCTATCTCGACCTCCAAGACGAAAGCATGATTAGTGCTTTCGGTCTGGTCCACTCACGCTTCTCAACCAACACGCTTGGTTCGTGGAAGCTTGCTCACCCATATCGAATGCTTGCTCACAACGGTGAGATCAACACCGTTCGTGGTAACCGAAACTGGATGCAGGCACGTGAGCGCAATATCGAATCACCTCACTTCGGTGACAAGATCGACCAGCTAACACCTATTTGTGAATCTGACGATGCTTCCGACACTGCTTCACTCGACAACGTGTTCGAGCTGCTACGAATGACAGGACGATCGGTTGAACACACTGCCGCAATGATGATGCCTGCCGCATGGCACGGTCACGAATCAATGCCTCAGAACGTGAAAGATTTCTACGAATTCCACGGCAACGTTATGGAGCCTTGGGACGGACCGGCAATGATCGTGTTCACCGATGGTGACGCGGTTGGTGCAGTACTCGACCGAAACGGTCTTCGCCCTTTCCGTTACTGGGTGACTAAAGACGATCTCTTGGTGATGGCTTCGGAATCCGGTGTGTTGAACATCAACCCCGACCGCATCAAGTATCGCTCGCGGCTCGAGCCGGGACGCATGTTCCTAATCGATTTCGAAGAGCAGCGAATCGTTGAGCCTGATGAAGTAGCACAACGCATCGCCTCTGATAATCCTTACGGTGAATGGCTCGAAGAAAATCGAGCAACCATCGAAACTCTTCCAGATGCCAAGAACGTTCCTGAACCAGATGTCGATACTCTCGTTAGCCGTCAGATGGCTTTTGGTTACTCTCGAGAAGATCTTGACATGCTCGTTCACCCAATGGCGATTACAGGTCACCAACCGCAGGGATCGATGGGTAACGACGCACCGCTGGCGGTTCTCTCCGATAAGCCACAAAACATGTTTGCTTACTTCAAGCAGGCGTTCGCTCAGGTTTCCAACCCGCCGCTCGATGCTATTCGAGAAAAGCTAATTACTCAGCGAGCTGTACCTGCTGGACGACGTCCGAACATTTTCGAAACGACTGCTGCGCACTGTCGCATGTTGCGTATCGATCACCCGGTACTAAGGAATTCAGAGCTAGCCAAGATCAAGGCTTCGAACGTTCCCGGTGTGAAAGCAAAGACGATCTCAACTCTCTTCCCTGTTTCAGGTGGAGCAGAAGCACTTGATGCTGCACTCGTTCGAATCCGCGAAGAAGCAAGTCAGGCAATCGAAGACGAATACACGCTGTTGATCCTGTCTGATCGTGGTGTCGATAGCGAAAATTCTTACGTACCCTCGCTTCTCGCAACCAGTGCTGTTCATCATCACCTGATTCGCGAACGTAACCGTGCTCAGGCCGACATCATCGTCGAGTCTGGTGAGCCACGCGAAGTTCATCACTTCGCAACACTCTTCGGCTACGGTGCATCGGCGATCAACTCATATTTGGCATTCGAGACCATTGCTGGTCTTCGCCTTCGCCCAACGGCTGAAGAAAAGATTCCCTCTCAAGATACTGCAGAAGAAAATTTCCGAGAAGCTATCGAAGAAGGCGTTGTGAAGACTATGGCCAAGATGGGTATTTCTACCCTTCAGGGCTACATTGGTGCACAGGTATTCGAAGCCTTGGGACTTTCTCAGGAACTTGTCGATGAATACTTCACTTGGACCGTTTCACGCATCAGCGGAATCGGCACAAGAGAGATCGCTCTCGACTTGCTTGCCAACCACTCTCGGGCTTACTCGCCGGACAACATTCCGTCGAACCTGAAGTTCGATCTTGGTGGTCTTTATCTCTGGCGATCAACTGGCGAACGCCACATGTGGAATCCTGACACGATCGCTCTGTTGCAGGACGCCGTAACGCGCAACGATTCCGATACGTTCAAGCAGTTTGAGTCTGCGTCTAACGACGAAGGCAACCAACACATCACGATCAGAAACATGCTGGAGCCGGTCTTCGGAGATGAGATTCCTCTCGACGAAGTGGAACCAGCTTCAGTTATCGCTGAGCGTTTCGCTACCGGAGCAATTTCGCTTGGCTCGATTAGTCGTGAAGCTCACGAAACTCTTGCCATTGCGACCAACCGTATCGGTGCTCGTTCGAACACTGGTGAAGGTGGCGAAGACCCAGAACGCTTCGTACTGGACGACAACGGCGACGACCGTTCGAGCGCGGTGAAGCAGGTTGCTTCAGGTCGATTCGGTGTAACAACCAACTACCTAACGAATGCCAAGGATCTTCAGATCAAGATGGCGCAGGGAGCAAAGCCGGGTGAAGGTGGAGAAATTCCGGGTCGAAAGATCTCGGATTACATCGCCTATATAAGGAAGACAACTCCCGGTGTGGAGCTAATCTCGCCTCCACCGCACCACGACATCTACTCGATTGAGGATCTGGCTCAGTTGATCCACGATCTTAAGAACGTTAACCCCAGCGCCCGAGTCCACGTAAAACTCGTTTCTGTGGCTGGCGTTGGAATCATCGCCGCGGGTGTAGCTAAAGGTAAGGGCGACGTTGTTCTTATCTCA
>JABHBJ010000064.1 GCA_018673955.1 Chloroflexota bacterium
ACCGTTGTAATTGAATCGGATGCTGGACTTCCTAGCGATGTGGGTGGCCTCATGGTCGCTGGTGAAGCAGGATTTCTATCTTCTGACAACCTGCCTATTGCCCTCGCACAGGCAATCGACGCCGGGTTCCCTGTATTGGGTATCGGCTGGGGCATGCACGCTCTCAACATCGCCCTAGGCGGTGAGCTTCCGATTGCAGTAGAAGGACATGGCGACCCGAGCATAGACCCTACGAAGCACACATCGTTCATGGCACCGGGCGGCAAAGTTGGCTACACGATCGCAGGATCAGGTTGGGTCACCATTCCTTCGGCTCACACACACGGCTTACTTCCAGCTCAGGTTGCCGATGGATTGCTCTCTTCGATGTATGCAGAAGACCGGGTAGTTGAAGCAATAGAGAAGCCCGGACGTGAATGGCTGATCGGTGTTCAGTGGCCTGCCCATCTGCACCAGCGTACTCCGAAAGGGTTCGACAGCCTGCTGCTCGCCCTTGTTGAACGCAGCGAGCAATAACCGGCGGTTTTTGAAAGGCCTCGCGGGCGTGTGTGCACGCGTTGCGCGTACGCGTGGGAAAGCGTAGTATTGAGTCATTAACTTTCGTATTGCGCTCCAGTTTGACGCGATACGGGCTGGTACCACCCTTTAGCCGGAGATTTTTATGGTCAATAGCGACCTAGGCAACATCAGGCCAATTAGCATCGAAGACGAAATGAAAACGTCTTACTTGGACTACGCCATGAGCGTAATCGTGTCCAGGGCACTTCCCGACGTTCGTGACGGTTTGAAGCCGGTGCAGCGTCGTATTCTCTACGCAATGCACGATCAGGGCATGCGCCCAACTTCATCGTATAAGAAGAGCGCTCGTCTTGTAGGTGAAGTGTTAGGTAAGTATCACCCGCACGGCGACCAATCTGTTTACGACGCCCAAGTACGAATGGCGCAGGAATTCTCACTCCGGTATCCACTGGTAGATGGTCAAGGTAACTACGGTTCCGTGGACGGCGATCCTCCAGCAGCTATGCGATACACCGAGTGTCGATTGTCGTCGATTACCGAGATGATGCTCGGAGATATCGATCGTGACACAGTCGACTGGGGCGAGAACTTCGACCAGTCGCTTAAAGAGCCCACAGTACTTCCTGCTCGATTGCCAGCCTTGTTGGTAAACGGTGCTTCAGGTATTGCCGTGGGTATGGCAACGAACATTCCGCCCCACAACGTCGCTGAGATATGTGACGCTATCGTGCATATGATCGGAAAACCCGACGCTTCGGTTGATGATCTTATGGAGTTTGTGCAAGGGCCTGATTTTCCGACTGGCGCACATATCTGGGGCCAAGAAGGCATACGAAACGCGTACGTAACCGGTCGCGGTCGTGTGATGGTTCAAGCCGATCACAAAATCGAAGATATCGACCGACAGGAACGCAAACGCCTCGTATTCAACGAAATTCCGTTCCAAGTAAACAAAGCGAACCTCGTTGCGAAGATCGCCGATCTGATCAAACAGCGGAAAATCGAAGGTATTAGTGAAGTCAGGGATGAGTCCGACCGTAAAGGTATGCGAATCGTTCTAGAGCTTCGCCGAGGTGCGCACGTCCCGGTTGTACTCAACAACTTGTACAAGCACACGAACCTTCGCAATTCGTTCTCAGTCAACATGATCGCTTTGGTTGACGGCACTCCCAAGATGCTTACGCTCAAGCAGGCGCTCCGTCACTACATTGACTTCCGAGTCGAGGTAGTTCGACGACGTGCCGAATTCGATCTGAAAAAGGCTAAAGCGCGATTACACGTGCTCGAAGGTCTTCGCATCGCTATCGACAATCTTGATCGAGTGATTGCGCTAATTCGAGCGTCAGCCGACGTTGAAGAAGCCCGTTCGAGCTTGATGTCAGAGTTCAGCCTTTCAGAGATTCAGGCGCAAGCCATTCTCGATATGCAACTGCGTCGCTTGGCTGCGCTTGAACGTGAAAAGATCGAGAACGAATATAACGAACTTCTCAAACTCGTCGCTGAACTCGAAGCGCTTCTTTCTGACAGCGTCCAAGTTCTTGGCGTTGTTCGCGCTGAGACACGAGAGCTCAAGCGAAAGTACGGCGATGAACGTCGTACAGAAGTGCATAAGGAAGAGCTCGGTGATTGGCGTCGAGAAGACACCGAGCCGCACGAAGATGTTGTTATTACGCTAAGTCGTAACGGCTACGTAAAACGAGTCAAGCTCGACACGTACAAGAAGCAGCACCGGGGTGGCAGGGGCGTCCGAGGTCAGAGAATGACCAAAGAAGACGACGTAACGCCGCATTTGCAGATTGCTGACACGCACGATTACTTATTGTTCTTCACAGATCAAGGTCGAGTGTTTGCATCGCGAGTATTCGAACTGCCTGCCGACCAATCGCGAAATTCTCGTGGTACGCCTGTGCAAAACCTTGGTTTTAACATGGAACCGAGAGAGGAAGTTCAGGCAGTAGTTGCTGTTTCGAGCTACCTCGAAGACACGTATCTGGTGATGGCGACTAAGCAGGGTCAGGTGAAACGAATGCACCTGCCGCTACTGCGAAACATGAACCGCAGTGGACTACGTTGCTTCAATTTGAAGGGTGATGACGGTCTGATTGGTGCAGTGATTGCCGACGATACCGAGGACGTAATTCTCGTTTCGAAGGAAGGTATGTCGATTCGCTTCAAATCTTCCGAAGTAAGGGCACGTCAGCGTGCTGCCGGCGGAATGAAAGGCATGACTGTTCAGGGCAAGGACGAAATCGTTTCCATGAACGTTGTCGATGACGAGGGTTACCTGCTGATCGTTAGCCAAAAGGGTTACGGAAAGCTGTCACTCCTGCGTCACTACACCCAGCAGCGTCGTGGCGGTAAAGGCCTGATCACGCTGAAGGTCACACCGAAAACCGGCAACGTTGCCGACTCGGCAGTGGTGAGCGAAGACATCAGGACTGACTCGACCGGCATGCTGGTTCTTGTCAGTGAACAAGCTCAGGTCATTCGCACGAACCTTGGCGAAATTCGATCGACAGGTCGAATCGCTCAGGGTGTGAAGATTCAGGTACCGGACGCTGGTGACAAGATCTCCGCGATTCGAGTCATCGATGAACGACGAGAAGCGGGCGCTGTGATCGACCCTTCTCAATTGGAGAACGCTAACGAAGATGGTGAGTCTGACGGCGAAAATGAAGCCCCAGACGAAGCAACCGGTGAAGTCGAAGTTGCGACCGAAGAGTCGACCGAAGACTAAATCCGGACTATTCGAATAGAACTAATGACCGGGCTGCCTTGAATATTTTTGAGGCAGCCCAGTTTGTTTAACCGGCTGGTGTCGCAACTCACCGGCAAACGGTGCTGAATTGGGTCTTCGATATTCCACGTAATGCTTTGCGATTAAGCCCCTAATCGCTAGTGGACTAGAGCAGAATTACTAGATGCTCACCGCTAGCGGTAAACTCATCGTCCGACGAAAATACTACGTCCTCTCTATTTGGGCGATCGTCATATTGGCTGCGTTACCGTTCTTTCCTCGTGCCGGCGAGTATTTGAAACCGGGCGGGTTTTCGAACGAATCGTTCCCATCGGTTCAAGCTCGCAAAGTACTTCAAGAGCGTCTTGAGCTAACGACGTTGACCGTCGATTTCGTGTTCGGCCACCCAGATTGGTCACCATTCGATCCTCGCTTCTCAGATGCGGTCGAAAATGCCGTTTCCGGTCTCCCAAACTTAGAGAATATCTCCCACGTTGTAACTCACCTCGATGATCCTAAGCGAGCTTCTGCGGTTAGTAACACGGTTCACGTTTCAGCAGGGCTGGCGATGGAACTGGACGATTCACTCGACTTTCTCGATACGGTGATAGAAGCAGTCGATCCGGGTCCACTCGATTTGATTGTCACCGGTGGTCCTGCGTTGTATCGCGACATATCGTTGGCAAGTGAACGTGATTTGCGGCGGAGCGAAACCGTCGCATTTCCGGTGGCAACAATAGCTCTGTTGCTCGTATTCGGAACATTGGTCGCAGCCATCCTGCCTGCAGCGGTTGGCGGTGGGGGAGTGCTCGTCGGTGTAGCAATAGTGTTCTTCATGTCGCAGGGTATCGACATGTCGGTGTTCGCATTGAACATCGTAAGCCTGCTGGGAATCGGAATCGGAATCGACTACTCGCTGTTTTACACATCGAGATTCCAAGAAGAATTGCGCAACGGGAAATCTGTCGATGACGCTGTTTTAGGCGCACATGTTCACGCTGGTCAGGCAATTCTGTTTTCGGCTGTCACAAGTTTGATTGGACTACTGAGCCTCGTATTTTTCGATGTCATGATGCTGCGATCAGTCGGGATAGGTGCCGTCGCTGTTATTTTTGCAGCGCTGATAGCGGCACTCACGTTGATGCCAGCGATCCTGGCTGTGCTGGGTGAACGAGTCAACAGGCTCAGGATCGTTCCTAATTGGGGCAATCGGCCTAGCTTCTGGCTACCGCTATCGAATTGGGTGATGAAACGACCGTGGCTCGTGCTAGTCCCAACGTCGGCAGTACTGATTCTGCTGGCTGTGCCGGCATTATCACTGCGGCTCGGAACAGTTGATGCGACGATATTGCCCGACACTTTGGAATCGAGGCAGGGATTCGATGTACTCAGGGAAGAATTCGGATTCGCTCTGCAAACCGTCATACCAGTGGTTTACACCTTCGCTGAAAAGGACGACCTTTCGGCCGCTGCGGATCCGTTCTCCGCTGAAAACATAAGGCGGGCATTCGACGTTGGGCGCGAGTTCGAGCGGCTAGACGGCGTTTCTGGAGTGACCAGTATCGTTAATCTAGAGCCGACGTTTGGCACGGAGCAGTACGAACTTCTCTACACTCATCCAGAATCTATCACCGATGTTGCCGCCGCCCGTATTGTCGAAGAATCGGTTCGAAATGGTGCGATTCTGTTCCTGATTCACAGCGACCTGCATCCGTTTTGGCCAGAGACTCGCCAGTTGGTAACTGACATTCGAGCGTTAATTCCTCCGGGTGGTGAACTGCAGGTCAGCGGTGGTGCCGGTGAAATTACAGACATCATCGCCGCACTGTATGGAAAATTTCCGTACGTCATCGCCGCCGTATTGGGCGTGACGTACATTTCACTAATGCTGCTGTTCCGATCGGTATTGCTTCCTTTAAAGGCAGTGCTACTGAACGCACTGTCGATCCTTGCCAGCTACGGAGCTTTGGTGTTCGTGTTTCAAGAAGGAAATTTCAGCGGAGTACTGAACTTTGAAGCGATGGGGGTTATCGAAGCGACTCTGCCGATACTGCTATTCGCAATTATTTTTGGTCTCAGCATGGACTACGAAATATTCTTGTTATCCCGAGTCGCTGAAGCATACGAACGTACAGGCGATAACACCATAGCGGTCGCCGAAGGGCTCCAACGGAGCGGATTAATCATTACCGGAGCTGCATCGATTCTCATCATCGTGGCTTTGAGTTTTGTTCTCGCTGACGTCGTGGTTGTGAAAGCTATCGGACTTGGTCTGGCTATCGCTGTGTTTGTCGATGTGACATTAGTCAGGGCTCTCGTAGCTCCTGCCATCATGCGAATCGCTGGTCCGTGGAACTGGTGGCTTCCGGGCTGGCTCGACCGAATTTTGCCAGAGGTGAAACGTGTCGATTAATCGCTCAACGCTTTTAATGATTCTTGTGGTCGCTTCATTAATCACGCTGACCGCTTGTGTGAAATCTGCCGAACCGCGTGAAGTACCTACGGGTGCAGTTCCCGATCCCACCACTACTCCTTCGCCCGTCACGTTCCCTGATGACGAGCTTGACCACGAGGCGCGGCTTGAATGGTGGTATCACAGCGGTCACCTCGTATCGGAATCGGGCAGAGAATTTGGATTTCACTTCGTTTTATTCAAAGCCGACGATGAACTCAGCGAACCAAACCTTGTTGCTCAACTCGGGATTTTCGATGTCGAAACCGGCGAGCACTACGAGTTCGCAAGAGCAGAAGCCGGTATACGAAAGTCCGCCAGCGAACCAATGACCATTGGGATAGCCGATTGGATTTATGGTCTGCTTCCAGTAGAAGGCGGACATTATTTCGCTGCTAAAAGTGGTGATACAGGTCTCGGGCTTGATCTTAAAGCCGTTACTCCCGTGATGCTTCACAACGAGATCGGCTGGTTGCCGACTGAGCTTGGTTCGACCTACTACTACTCTTGGCCGAGGCAGGAAGCAGTTGGCGAGCTGGTTCTAAACGGCGAATCGTTCAAGGTGACCGGCACGGGTTGGTTCGATCATCAGTGGGGAGACTTTTTCGTTTTGGGCAACCCAGCGGGCTGGCAATGGTTCGCAGTTCAGCTTGACGATGGTGGCTCGCTGATGATTACTCAGGCACGCGGTATCGACGGTAAAATTGCTGAAACGTACGGCACATATATGTCTCCTGATGGAAACGTGCGAGATCTCCGAGAACAATCCGACGGAATCAATCTCGGCGTGCTCAGTGAGTGGACAAGTACCGAGAGCGGTGGAACGTATCCATCTGGCTGGTCACTATCAATCGAATCACTCTCGATGGAATTAACGATCAACCCAGTGGCTGACGATCAGGAAGTTAAAGGTGGCCTTCCTGCCGCCTCGACGTACTGGGAAGGGAAGTCACACGTCAGCGGTCGACAAAATGGTACGGCGATAGCTGGCGATGCGTATGTCGAGCTCTCCGGTTATGCCGATCCCGAGCCTGTCGAGTGGATGCAACGGCGCTAACATCGCTGCATAGGCCGACTTAGCGCTTATACTTTCGCAATTGGCACTGGTTTCGAACTTTCGAGGGGCGACAGGATTGCAGACGGCCGAATCAATTGCAGATATGTACCGCGACGCATGGTCGAGATTTGCGACCGGGGTCACCGTAATCACTACGGTTGAACCAAGCGGAGCAGTGCACGGAATGACCGCCAGCAGCGTCACTTCGGTTTCGCTTGATCCCCCACTGGTTCTCGCAGTAATTGGCGAATCTCGACAAACACACGCTTTGATAGAATCGACGGGCCGGTTCGGAATGAGCATTCTCGACGC
This sequence comes from Chloroflexota bacterium, assembly GCA_018673955.1. Taxonomy (GTDB): domain Bacteria; phylum Chloroflexota; class Dehalococcoidia; order Lucifugimonadales; family Lucifugimonadaceae; genus Lucifugimonas. The sequence continues at coordinate 7,078 of JABHBJ010000064.1, forward strand.
AGGTCAAACAGAAATCGCAAAGCACTTTGCCACTCCCCCCGAATCACGTGGAGAACTGGCTGAAGGAAAACTTGCTCAGCTTTCGGATACTCCTGTAATTGCCAATGCCATAGCCGCAATGGATTGCACAGTTATTGCGGCTCAAAAAGCCGGCGATCACACCGTTTTTATTGGTAAAGTACAATCCATTCAGGTTGGTGAAGGCGATCCGCTGGTCTGGTTCCAGCGACAGTTTGGTGGCTTCGCCGATAGCGTCTCCGACCAAAACTCAAACAGCGATTCTGAATAGGCAATATCGTGCGAATCGCCGCAATTTCAGTCGCTCCAGTATTTCCAAACTACGTCATCGGCGGATCACAAAAGATCCTTGTTGATGTAACGGCTGGTTTGAAGCGCTCAGGTCATGACGTTCAAATCTGGTGCACTGGAATGGAATCACACTTTGGCGATTTCGAAGTTGATGGAGTTACTGTTCATCCCGATCTTCAATTGCGAGGTTCGTTTCCGGCAACTCATCAGGTTTCTCCGATCGCTTTGGCTCGAACAGCCGAAATTCTGCGTAATGCGACGGAATGGGCAGATCGGGTCTATCTCCATGCAGATGCCGTTTATTTGCGATACGCCTTAGAAAGCACCGAGATAGTTAGGTCGATTCACGATTACGTCTACGAAGAGGCGCTTCTGTCGACGTTGACCTTGCCGGCAGTAGCGACCATCGTCCCCTCGGACTACATGAAACGAGTTGTCGAAAACACGATAGCGATGACAGGTAGACAATCGATCGAACCGGTTATCGTTGTACCCAACGGAATTAGTGTGCGAGAAAGCACGCCAGAGCCTCAGTTGCCCGTCGGCGTTTCACCGAGGCAGGATAACGATCTGATTCTGTTGTTCCCGCACCGTCCCGAACCGACAAAGGGCGTGAGAGAAGCGGTTTTAACTGCAGTCGAAGTTGATCGCAAGCTTCCCGACCGAAATGTTAGATTGTTGATGCCCGCATATCCGCTAGGCTCAGGATTGGACGATGCCGCCGGAACTACCGATGAAATCGCATGTTTGGTAAGCGATCTAGGCGCAAGTGAGATCGTTGAGCTGCATGACTGGTTGAATCCATCAAATATGCCCAACTACTACGCATCCGGGGATGTGACGTTGTGCATTGGATCTTTCGTCGAGTCGTTTGGTCTTGTGCCGATCGAATCGGTATCTGGCGGGACTCCGGCAGTCTGCGCCAGAGTGGGTGCTTTGCGGCAGTTCGATCGAATCGATGGGGTATCGATGGTGGGGTATGGCGATATTTCGGCCGCTGTCAATGTGGTCATATCAGCTGCGCAAAACTCAGCGGAAGTAGTCGAATCAGGTCGTCGGCAGATTTCCGCTCAATACTCGTACGCTGCGATGATTTCTGGCTACGAGAAGTCGATTACCGGATCACTAAACGAAGTACGTTCGATCAGTAATTCGAGCACAGACCAACTCACACTGGCTCCGTGGTGTGATGTTCAGGGCAGCCGAATATATGACGACTACGCGGTTGATTATTACCAGTTCGATGAATTGGTCAAAGAGCTTGTCTCGGGTTCGAACCAAATCAAGGTAAACACGCCCGAAGCGAACGAGAAGCTCTCCGAGGAAATTGAATCCGCAAAGAAACTAGGGGTTCTCGTACCCAAATTCACCTTCGGCTAGCGAATTGACCCCGTACATCCGATCAACGACCGTAATTTATCCGACGTACCCTCGGATTTTGATTGTCTCCGCCACACGGCTCATCGCGCCATCGAACGCTGCCTTTCGCATCGATCCGTCTGTGCCTTTGTACAGACCACGTGGCGCGTTGTGTTGTGAGCGATAACTGCGGAACACTCGGACATTGCCATCATCCATCTATATAGGTGAGCGCACTTGAATCTCTCGCCACGGAACAATGAGCGTTTTTCTCATGTCGTCTTCGAGACCGAGACTTCGCACTGCAGTATCGATATTGGCAATAGTGCCATCGAGCTATTTCGGACCATTGCGAGACTCCTATCGGAAGCTCCGAAAATTTGATTCTTATGCCCTTGAAGCCTATATCAGTATCAATGTGCGTGAAAATCAACCAAAAATCAAATTGACCCTATAGAAGATTCGTACTTAGAATAGTTAGGTTGGGCAGCGAACGGATAAATACGAATGACAACAGATTACGCAATTATAAATACAGGTGGAAAGCAGTACCGAGTTCGCGAAGGCGATACGGTATCTGTCGAAACCATCACAGGTGAAGTCGGATCTGACTTCACTTTTGACCGTGTGCTTATGACTTCGGTCGATGGCAAGCTCTCTATTGGAGCACCTTCGGTTGAAGGAGCAACGGTTATCGGTGAGATCTCCGAGCACGGCAAAGCGGACAAGGTGATCTCTCTCCGATACAAGAACAAGACGCGCCAGCGTGTAAAACGCGGTCACCGGCAGCAGTTTACGTCGGTGAAGATCAAGTCGATCTCGGCTAAATAGTTCACTCCTACATCTTTGCAGAGCACTGGAATATCTAAATGGCACATAAAAAAGGTGGCGGGACTTCCCGCAACGGTCGCGATAGTGCAGGCAAGCGCCTGGGCGTCAAGGCATTCGCAGGTGAAGCGGTCTCAGCTGGGGCGATTATCGTTCGTCAGCGTGGAACCAAATTTCACACCGGCAGCAATGTTGGCATCGGCCGTGACCACACCATCTACGCACTCGTCGATGGTCAAGTCAGGTTCGACTACGCTCGCAAGGACACCAAGCGAGTCAATGTCGATCCTGTAGTTTCCTAGTCAGGTATACGAGAGATATGAAAGCCAATATTCACCCTACCTACCACGCCAATGCAACAGTTGAATGTGCCTGTGGTAATTCTTGGGAAGTCGGGTCTACCAAAGAAAGCTTGCGGACTGAAATCTGCAGCAAATGCCACCCTTTCTGGACTGGCGAACAGCGAATCGTTGACACCGAGGGTCGTGTCGAGCGCATGATGCGCCGTTACAGCCTCGGTTCTACCGACAAGAGCTAATCGAATAGGGGCGCCAGTATGGCGCCTCTTTTCTTATCCTAAAAATTTGTCCTCACCTCAACCTTCACAAAAATCACCTGTCCTCTACGGTGGTCAAGCCGTCATCGAAGGCGTGATGATTCGAGGTCAGAGCCGAGCTGCACTCGCGGTGCGCCGCGCAGACGGCATAATCGTGCGTCGATCAATTCCGCTCGAAACTTGGGCCAATTCTGCACTCCGAGGTGTTCCGTTCCTACGGGGTGTGCTAGTTCTCCTAGAAACTCTTCTGATCGGCATGAAGTCGCTTACGATTTCGGCTAATGAAGCTGCCTCCGACGAAAATTCTGAGGATGATCAACAAATATCAACTGTTGCAATGGCAAGCCTGCTAACGGTTTCGCTTGTTCTAGGGATCGGGATATTTTTCCTAATTCCAGTACTCGTTTCTCGAGTAATAGAGAATGCCGGTGCGAACGACTTCACCGCCAACTTGGTAGAAGGCGGAATTCGTCTAGTATTGTTCATTGGCTACGTGTGGATCATTGGCAAGATGAACGACATTAAACGAGTGTTCGGCTATCACGGTGCTGAACACATGGTTGTTCACGCCTATGAAGCGGGTGAACCACTTACGGTCGAATCGGTGCGACAATTCCCTCCGGCACACCCACGCTGCGGTACATCGTTCCTGATGACCGTCGTTATTGTTTCGATAATAATGTTTATGTTTTTTCCACGTGATCCGTTCTGGTTCCTTGTGGCTTCACGGATCGTTCTGGTGCCGATCATTGCAGGAATTAGCTACGAATTTATTCGATTCGCGGGAAAGCATCAGAGCAACATCTGGATTCGGTTAATCAACTCACCGAACATTTTGCTTCAAGACCTGACAACACGTCAGCCCGACGATGGAATGATGGAAGTTGCGATTACAGCTATTGAGTACGCAATCGCAATGGACGATGATCGAGCAGTTCCGAGCGACGATAAATCAGAGCTATCTTCTGCCCCGTTCGAACCGGTGACTGCCGCGGCAACTGTAACGACTGCCGCCCAAGATCCACCGCCCACGAGTTAACTGATTAGCGATCACGCTACCTAGCCGCGTCGTTTTGCGAGAACTTCCCACACCATGTCGACCGGCATCTTCAGTGATGCCAGTAAAACCATGCAGTGGTACAGCAGATCGCCCATCTCGTTGGCTACATCATCGTGCGTCTGACTGACCGAAGCTATGGCCGTTTCTCCGGCTTCTTCGACAACCTTCTGCGCAACGCGACCAGGCCCTTCTTCAATTAGCGAAACCGTGTACGAGCCTTCAGGCTTCTCGGATACACGCTGATTAATCACGTCAAGAAGCTCCTGTAACACACCGGGTCCGAGCTTCTCAGTCGAACCATCGGCTTCGAGCAACGCGGCATCAAGCACACCTGAATCGAAGCACGATTCGGCGCCAGTGTGGCAGGCAGGGCCAGCTGGGTTCACTTGAACGACAATGGCATCGCCATCACAGTCTTGCTGAACCTCGACCACTTTCAAGAAATTGCCTGAGGTTGCACCCTTGTGCCATAGCTCTTGACGACTGCGTGAGTAGAACCATGCGTCAGGGCCTTCGAGAGTTCGCTTCAGCGCTTCTTCGTTCATGTACGCGTGCATCAAGACACGACCGGAATCGGCGTCTTGAACAATTGCTGCTAGCAATCCGCGATCATCGAACTGAATCATTTCGAATATCCCCCTAGGGATGAAGAGAAGCTTTGTGGAACTGCAAATATTGCAAGATCAATCAAACCGTAAATAGCAATTATAGAAAACGTGAACGGTTACCCGCCGAGATGTGCGAGTATCGACGATAACTCTCGCAAATCGCTGATCTCAATGTCGGGTTCTGGCTCTCGATCGACTTCTTCGCCGTTGCGGTTGATCCACACTGTCGTGGCTCCCGATCGATATCCGCCAAGAACATCATCGAACAGCTTGTCGCCAACATACCAAATCTTGCTCGGGTCGGTCTTGAGGCCAGCGTAGAGATACTCGAAGGCCGCAAGCGCGGGTTTGTACACCTGAGCAGATTGCGAGCTTGCTACGAAGTCGAACTCAAGCCCTTCACTCGCAAACAAAGGTATTAGACCTTCATTGTCTGCATTTGAAAATACCCCGAGCTTCACTCGACCTTTCAGCAGGTTGAGTGCCTCGACCGTTTCTGGAAACACCGGACGATCAGTCATGTGTAACGATGCTCGGTCACCGGCTGCGTTCGCATCTGCTTTATCTAGCTTGAGATCGTCGAACACTTGCTGGAAGCACTCTGTCCATGCCTGTCGATACGACTTGAATGGCGGACTATTGTACGGTCGCCCAAGATCGGTTCGAATCTTACGAAAGTTCACTTCGTACTTACGCCAGTGAGTCCAAAACTCATCGGGCGTGAGTGGAATATTCTGATCTTCGATAATGTCAGCGAAGGCGACTTTCCAACCATCGTGATTATTGAGAAATAGAGTGTCGTAGCAGTCGAACGCTATCGCCTCAGGCAATACAGGCTCACCTGATCTCAGTGTTACTGGCAACTGCTAGACCTCCCGCATCGGAATGCCGCGCTCGGCAAGATACGACTTGACCTCGGAAACTCGTAGTTCACCGAAGTGGAAAAGTGATGCAGCTAAAACGGCGTCGGATTTACCTTCGACGAGCGCATCATAAAAATGATCGAGTTCACCCGCACCGCCGCTGGCGATAACCGGAACTGTCACTGAATCTGAAATTACCGACAACAATTCGTTGTCGTATCCGGTCTTTTGGCCATCGGCATCCATGCTGGTTACCAAAAGCTCTCCCGCCCCGGATTCGGTCGCTATGCGCCCCCACTTCACTGCATCAAAGGCAGTCGGGCGTCTACCACCATGGGTGTAGACCTGCCACATCGCTTCAACAGGAATGCCGCCGTAACCTTCCATCTCGGAAATAACTGGGTCGTCAACTCGCTTTACGTCCATCGCAAGAACGACACATTGAGTACCGAACTCTTTGGCGCAGTCTTCAATCAACTGCGGGTTTGCTACCGCGGCAGAGTTGACCGCTACTTTATCGGCCCCAGCTTCGAGCATCTGTCGCATGTTATCGACAGAGCGGATGCCGCCACCGACTGTTAGGGGGATAAATACTTCCGACGAGACTCTTTCAACGACGTCGATCATCGTGTTCCGAGCGTCGGACGATGCGGTGATGTCGAGGAACACAAGCTCGTCAGCACCTTCTGCGTTGTAGAACGCCGCGAGCTCAGCCGGGTCTCCTGCGTCACGAATGTCGACAAAGCTGACACCCTTGACCACGCGACCGTTGTCTACGTCGAGACATGGTATGACGCGTCGTGTCAACATCGAGGGGTCTCCGGTCTACTTGCGGGCGACGATTATGTAGCGGTGAGGCGTGAGCTGACGTGAAGTGAGAGTCGTAAAGCCAAGTGCCTCGACGGCTTCTCGCAGTTCTTGCTGAACCAATCGCTTTGAACTAGCTGGACCAACCTCGGGTTTGCCTTCGACAGGCAACCACTCAACTATCGACATCCATCCAGACTTCTTCAAAAGTCGGGCAGCTTCTTTGATGAGCGTCTTTGGTCGTGCTGCTTCATTCAATACGTTAGAAAGAGCTACACCATCAAGCGATTCGTCGTCGAGCGGAATTTTATTTTCCTGAGAGACGAGAGTTTTGACGTTTTTGAGCTTTGCCCCAGTTGCCTGATCGGCGACATGCTTCAGCATTTCTTGCTGAATGTCGATCGCGTAGCAGGTACCTGAGTAAACGTACTTGGCGAGCGGGATCGACAACCAACCTGGGCCTGAGCCGATGTCGGCGACTTTATGGTCGTTGTGAATCGGGACCAACGCGATCATCGATTGAGGGTCGTAAGTTTCCTCAAGCGTTGGGTGCAGCAGAGCTTCAATTTTATCTACTGAAGTTTTCGATGGCATTCGTATCTTTTCCGTTCACCAATTGTTTGCCGACTAGTTGCCAGCAGTTGTCATTTCATCAATCGTTTCGACGGCTTTCTTCAGATCGAGCGCTCCC
>JABHBJ010000061.1 GCA_018673955.1 Chloroflexota bacterium
CAAAACCACCAGTGCAGCAACAATTCCGTATTTGATTCGACGCATTAATTGAGACTGTTGAGATAACCGACTAAATCATCTAGGTCTGCTTGTTTCAGATTTGTGAAACCCTTTGGCATCAAATCCTGAAATCCTTCAACGATTATTGCTGCAGGGTTAGTTATTGATTCTCGGATATAGTCGTCACCCTTCGACTTTATTCCTGAAAGGCCTGGTCCGATTATTTTGTCGCTACCTGTCGAATGGCAGGCGCTACAACCTAGTCCGGTGAACTGATTTTCCCCATTAGAAACATCATTAATTTGGACTCCGGGTTTTTCGGTGTCTGTTTCGATATTTGATGTAACCGCTGAAATAGGAGTAGTAGTAGCAAATGGTGTATCGCCACCATCTGAACAACCGAAACACAATCCTATAACACCGAGCAAAAACATTGATATCAGAAGGTGTCTATGGCGTGTGATCAATGAGGTCATCCTAATCTAACGGTGCATCAGCAATATACGAAGTCGTCATGTGAGATTAATGAAGCGAACGTAAGCGTGGGTTTAGAAGGATGATATTTCTGTGAAGGAATGGATTTAATTATTCCATGAAAAACTCATAACCTTTCAGGTCTTTGCTTTTAGCCTTATACAAGCACGTTTATCAGGCTAGGCAAAAGCGAGGGCGTTCTGAACCGAGATACATTGACGGCTGGTGCCATCTGGGTGCTTCTGACGATAATTGCCGAACTTTCTTTCACGTCACTCAACATTTTTGGCGACGCTGCTTCGGAGCAGGGCGAGTTCATAGACGATGCCTTCGTCCTCTTGATGCTGTTGGCAATCCCGATCTTAACCTTCGTGATAACGATGATCGGCTATGTCTTTTTCAAGTTCCGTGCGAAAGGCGATGAGCTTGAAGATTCAGCTCCGACCAGAACCCACACAAAATGGGTTGGATTCTGGTTGATATGGACGACCGTCCTGTGCCTTGTCGTTATCGTTCACCCCGGCTACACCGGTTTGCTTGAAATACGCCAGACATCGGCGGAAGAACCTGATCTCACGGTGAACGTCACCGGGCGACGGTGGCAGTGGATGTACGAGTACGAGGGGCGCGGAGTTCAGCTTCTGATGAAGGACGACACGCTCGTTCTTCCGAACCATTCTCTGATTCGGTTCAACATCACGGCAGAAGACCAGGACGTTATTCACTCGTTCTGGATACCCGCTTTTCGGATGAAGATCGACGCGGTTCCGGGTCTTACAACGTACATGGATGTCAACACGACCGAAATCGGACATTTCAACGACGATGTCAATTTCAGGGTCCAGTGTGCTGAACTCTGCGGCAAAGACCACTCCCTGATGTTTACACGCGTCGAGGTGGTTGAGCCCGCCGAGTTCGAGCAGTGGATTACAAATAGATAAAGCGGCCTAAGGGTCAAATAGTTCAAATAGTTCAAGGGGACTTCTAAGTGGCAGCTTTTATGCCGTTAGTCAGAGGCGCAATTTACGCCGTAATTGGGTTTGTAATCGGTGCTGGTATTTCGCTTGGCATCACGAGCATTACCGGTGAAGATTCGACCGAGCCGCTAATCGTACTTGGGTACGTATTCGCTGTAATCGGTTGGCTCATGGGCGTAGGGATGTGGAGAACCTGGGGCCGTGGGTGGTTCGGTAAACCGACCGAAAACAACCCGGGTGGCGGCTGGGAACGCTACATAAGGTTCAACACCGACCACAAGGTGATCGGAATCCAGTACGTGGTCATATTCGTGGTGGTTTTCCTGCTAGCGGGACTGCTGGCCATGTTGATCAGGGTCGAGCTTGCCGACGCCGGTCAAAACGTGATGACGAGCACCAACTTCAACACCACGATGAGCCTTCACGGCATCATGATGATCGCGGTTGCTGTGGCCATAATGATGGGTGGTTTTGCCAACTACGTTCTTCCGCTCATCATTGGTGCTGAAGACGTTGCGTTCCCACGGGTCAACGCACTCAGTTTCTGGGTGGTCCCGCCGGTTGTCGTGCTGCTGCTTCTATCGCCCCTGTTCGGCGGATTTGACACTGGTTGGACGGCCTACCCACCGCTGGCAACACAAACCCCAATTGGAGGTTTGCTATTTGAACTGGCCTTCCTGACATTCGGAATATCTTCGATTCTCGGTGGGTTGAATTTCATAGCGACGATCATCACGCAGAGGGCGCCGGGAATGACGTGGGGGCGGCTGCCGATCTTCGCATGGGCGGTACTCGCGGCATCGGTCATTTCACTCACTGCCACTCAGTGGGTCGCCTACGGCATGTTGATGATCATTTTCGAACGCATTTTCAACATGGTGTTCTTCTCGCCTCCCGGCGGTAACGCGCTGCTGTATGAACACGTTTTCTGGTTCTACTCGCACCCGGCTGTATACATCATGATCCTGCCGGCGTTCGGGGCGGAACTTGAAATTATCAGCCACTTCGCACGCAAACCGCTATTCGCCTATCGATGGGTGGTTCGCGCATTTGGATTGATAGTGTTCTTGAGCTTCCTCGTTTGGGCACATCACCTGTTTACAAGTGGAATGGGCGATGAACTGCACGGTCCGTTCATGGTGCTCACCGAGCTGATATCGATCCCGACTGGAATCGTTTTCTTATCGGCGCTTGGAACGTTGTGGCGAAGTAAGATCAGGCTGAAGGTGCCGCTGCTGTTCGCTGTTGGTGTTGTGTTCAACTTCACCATTGGTGGGCTCACGGGAATCTTCCTTGCCGACGTTGCGACTGATATTGCGCTGCAAGACACCTACTTCGTCGTGGCTCACTTCCACTACACGATCATGGGCGGTGAGATATTCGGAGCCTTTGCCGCAGGGTACTACTGGTTTCCGAAGATCACCGGACGGATGTACAACGAAACGCTGGGACGAATTCATTTCGCCCTGATGTTCATATTCTTCAACATTACGTTCCTGGCTATGTTCATACCGGGCACAGTGGGAATGAACAGACGTATCGCCGAGTACCCGCCAGAGTTCGAATTCATGAACCTTGTAACCACTATCGCTTCGATCGGGCTTGGGCTTGCGTTTGTGCCATGGGTCTACAACATGCTGAACTCGTGGATCCGCGGGCCAAAAGCCCCGGACAACCCGTGGGACGCAAAAACCCTCGAATGGCAGACGAGTTCGCCTCCTCCTCTGGAGAATTTCGAAGAGATGCCCACCGTAACTGGCGACGCCTACGGCTACGGTGACGAGAGCGTAGTTCACTCTGTCTTTGGTAGACGAAAGGGATCCGCCCATCCGCCAGTACCGGCAGAGGGGGACTAAACAGATGCATAGAACACTTCAAGAGACATTGAAAATCGGCTGGATCGTGATCAGTTTGCTCGGCATCCTGACCGCGATTGAATTCGCCATAGCAATTGTTATTGATGACACACCCTGGCTTTTTACGCTGCTCCTGGTCGCAGCCCTTGCCAAGGCATGGCTAATCATTCAGTACTTCATGCACTTCGGTCAGTTGTGGGGACACATAACCGACACCTGGTACGGAATGATTCTTGACGATCCAGAAGCCGACAGGGAAGAGGACTAAAACTGTGACACAACATGTACCGCAGTTCGTAAATCACCGGTTCAATTCCCTCGACATCAACCGGCTCGGCCTGTGGCTGTTCCTAGTTTCCGACGCTTCGTTCTTTATCGCTCTGTTGTCGTCGCGATTCTTCGTCGTGGGCACAAACACCCCTGAACACGTGGACCAGCTGCTTGGATTAAGCCTCACGATCCTCCTGCTTCTCAGCAGTCTCTCGGCATACAAAGCTGAAGCGGCGTTCGAGCACGGTGATATTCCTGGTGCGAAGAATATGCTGCTTGCCACGATAGGCATGGGCATACTTTTCGTGTTTGGCGTGGGTTATGAATGGCATGAAGCTTTCAAGCATTTCCCGCCCTCTACTGGATTTGGCACAATACTATTCACACTTACTGGCGTGCATGTCACCCACGTATTAACCGGTGTCTTAACACTCGGATTCGTGTTCTTTCGGATTCGGAATACCACTGCAATCGGCGACAATCAGTTTGCAGTGGAAGGAGCTGTGAAGTGGTGGCATTTTGTTGATGTGGCATGGGTTTTCATCTACCCAACACTTTATCTAATCAGATAAAGCACCAGTTTGCCTGTGATATTTCGCTGATACGTAATTACGTACTAATTAGTAGGCGATAACCGACACCCGGCTCGGTCAATATCTGTTTCGGGCGAGTTGGATCTTTTTCGAGTTTACGCCGAATTTGTTTCACAAATGTTCTAAGATATTCGGTTTCCTCACCGTATTCGGGGCCCCAAACGGCCTGTAGTAGCTGCTGGTGTGTCATCACTTTTCCCGCGTTCATAACTAGAACTCTTAATAAGTCATATTCAGTTCTAGTCAACCTTATTTCTTGATCATTTTTGTAAACGACTCGTGCGGCAAGGTCTATCTCAAACGCTCCGGCATTGATTCTAGGTTCTTTTACGCCTGTTGTATCTCTAAGTCTATCGACCCGCCTAACCGCCGCGCGGATTCTTGCGGCCAATTCACCGGGCCCAAAAGGTTTAGTAACGTAATCATCGGCCCCAAGATCCAGAGCCCTGATTTTCTCTTCTTCTTGATCGGTGGCCGACAGAATGATCACTGGGTCGTTGTACCATTCACGTAAACGTGTGAGCGTCTCAAACCCGTCCATTTGTGGCATTTTCAAGTCTAATACAACTATCTGTGGATGATGGAGGGAAGCTTGGTGTATAGCTTCGTTTCCGTTCAACGCAAGGAGTACTTTGAAACCGATTCCACCAAGATGACTTGCGATGAGCCTTAGTATTTTCGGGTCGTCGTCAACGGCTAACACTGTTATTGTTTCGTTGGTAATAGTCATGATATTTACTAGTCCATTTATCTCCCTCTAACGTTGATGCAGCAACTACCGATCAAGGCGTTCTCTGGGGATATCGAACCAGAAAGTTGAACCGCCAGCGTCATTGGATTTGACTCCGATCTGACCTCCATGAGCTCCCACAACTGACTTACATATTGCGAGGCCAAGTCCCGCTCCATCTCGCCCTCCCTGCTTACCGGACCGTATGCGAAAAAACTTGTCAAAAATTTCCGGATGTAGAGTTACTGGAATTCCATTACCTTTATCGGCGATTTCCGTTCGGATATTGTCCGTTTCACTCATGTGAGAGCAAATGATATCTACATCACCTAACGTGTATTTCATGGCGTTGCTGAGCAAGTTGTCAATTACTCGTCCCAACTGGCCGGGGTCTGCATACATTTCGGGCATGTTTTTCGGAACTTTAATCGTCACTGTTCGATCAACCCCATAGCGAAACGATGAAGCCCGTTGGACTGCGTCTGACAGTATGTCTGTTACGTGGCAAACCTCGTTGTCTACCCTTTTAGTCCCAGATTCGATACGAGACATGTCCAGCAAATTTGAGACGAGTTCGGTCATGTGATCGACCTCCTCGTCGATTGATTCCAAATCTGCCTGAATTTCACCATTAGCATTTGTGTCAACGTCCATTCCATTGATGATCCCTTTAATCAACGCTAGAGGTGTGCGCAAATCATGAGTGACCATGGACAGGAAATCGCTTTTCATCCGTTCAGTTTGAAGGATGTCCGATAAGTCCTGAAGTATTAACACCGATGAGTCGATTTCGCCGCGGTGGATTCTTATCGTCGCTGCGGATACCAGAACCGGTAATTTAGAACCATCTGGTCTATGCAATACCATTTCGGATGCGATGGTTTCAATACCATTGGTTAGTGCCCTTTCGATTGGCAGATCTTGTTCACTGATAACTTGGCCATTGGTCCCGAAAAAAGCCACGCTCTTATTTATTTCACTGAGTGGAGCGCCGACTTCCAGGTTACAGCCCAAGATCATGCACGCTTGTTTGCTAAACCCGAGGAGCAATTTATCTGAAGCACTGACTATCACTACTCCTGCTAAAGATCCATCTATTACGGCCTGCAATCTGTTTTCAGTAGCTTCAGTAATGATCCGAGTCCTTCGCTCTTTATCATGCAGTTCCGCAAACTCCAGAGCGAATTCCACAAATTGGGTTAATTGGGTGAGAGTCTCTGTGTCTTGAACAGTGAATTCTCTGTTATCTGGTGCGTTCGCTATGTATAAATTTGCTTTGTATCCTTTTCTAGCGAATACCCGAAGGCCAACAAGAGCTTTCATTGGCGGGTGCCAATCAGGAAATCCGTATGAGTCGGGATGAGAGGAAATGTCACTCAACATGATGGGCGAGTCTACTGGGCCTAATCGACCTAGTAACCCTCGGCCTTGCGGTAACTCTTTATCTTGCCACTTGATATTTTTGTCGAGGCCGTCGTGAAAGATGCGCAATTCGCCGTGGGGTTGTTTGATGGTTATCGCGGCGTAGTCAGCCCCGGTCAATTCTCTGGCGAGTTTGGGTATTTTGCTCAACGCGCGATCGACGGACGAATTATGGGTATAACTGGATGATTGTTGGTGATCAGAATTCATTTTGAAATGGTACTGAAAGATAACTCATTATTTGATCTCTATGAGAAAGGTTTTAGGAATAATCTCACGACTCGGGCAACATTCAAACAGATTGCTGTGTTGACCTTGTGTAATTTTCCTGTATCGGTCGAACCGAGCCGTGTTACTTGAAAAGCAGCATCGTTACAACAACTTGGTATTTGGGATTTCTCTCGACGTTCACAGTGATTGATAACCTACTTCGAGTATGTTCAGATCGTGTTTGGTAGGTAATTGCCGGTATCAGTCCCGATATCAAGATTTATTAAACTCACGCTTCCTTCATGTCGAACAGTTCCATCATCGAACCATTCTCCTCAGACTCGAGGTATGACAACTGAAAGTTGGTCGACACAAAGACTGTACCGGCCGTTTATTCGCAGCTCTGTGATTATTGCCGTGGTATTGGGATTTTCGACGGGAGCGGCGATATTGATAATGCCGTTGCTAGGTATTGAACGCAGCCTGACGTGGCTCACCCACTCGCAGTCGCATGGGATCATTCAAATTTTTGGGTGGGCTGGCTTATTTGTAATGGGGCTCGCGTATCATGTTGTACCGCGGATTTTCAACAGGCCGATTCAATATCCTGTTCCGCAACAGCTAAGCATGTGGCTGGTGATATTAGGGTTGTTGTTGCGATTCACGGGACAGAGTCTATACACATTACCGATTGCCGGTTTATTCCTGATAGTAGCTGGTATTTTATTGTTTATAGCAATGTTCGTTTTTACCTGGACCTTATACGGGGTTATACGGTATTCGGCAAGTAAGTCAGGTCCGGCGGAAATTTGGCTCGTAACGGGTGTAATTTGGTCCGTGTTGTCAGGGGCTATACACCTTGTGATTATGTTTCGAATGGCAATGCACGGTGAACCAATCGCCCATCCCCCCTGGAATGAAGCCCTTATCCATGTCGCTATATTTGGCTTCATTACGAGCTTCATTTTTGGCTTGTCGGTAAAAGCTATTCGTGGATTCTTACTACTTAAACCTCCTCATGAACGAATGAATCGTTTATCACTCGTTTTGCTTCAGATAGGACTTGTTATGGTCGTAGTTGGTCGATTTGGAGAATTGGGCCAAGTGGTTGCACCGGTTGGTTTAATATTGAGTTCAGTTGGTGCAGGAATGTTCGTCGTAGCCTTGCGATTGTTCGAACCAGCAAGTAAATCAGTCCATAGAATTCCTATCGGTTACCTGCGTTATCACTGGTACGTGCGATTAGGATTTAGCTGGCTTTTGCTTGGCTGTGTAATGTTGATTTTGATTGCATTAGACGAAATCGGATTGACAAACATGGTAGCCGTACAGGTTTCTTTACCTGTGATACACGTGTTAACGCTCGGATTTGTGACTAATTTGATTTTTGGAGCCGCATCTCGTTTCATCCCAATTTTTGAGGGTGCTGATATCCGCTATCCGCATTTAATGAACGTAGCATTTGTTCTCTTGACCATCAGTATCGTCATCCGACTGGCGTTCGGATTTTCAATATCTGAGATCGGTGAACGAGCCCTTGGAATTTCGGGTGCAAGCGGATTTATTGGCATTATTTTATTTTCAATCATGATATTTCAGGTGATGACACAGTCGGCCAGGGATGCCTACTCGAAGAGGGTCGCCGCAATCGGGAGAGTCAAACTTGAAATGAACCGTGACGCACCACTCGTAAAGTTTTGACTGCTTACTCTCCCCGATAATTCTTGATTTAAACGTGGCTTCGGTGAATGATCTTTTGAACTTCGACTCACCCGTTCGTCGAACTCTTCCTTTACCCAGTTTGAACCTGTATCGATTTGCTATCGGGGGCAGGTCAAAACAGCACTGGCCAACACTAGGCGGACGGTTGACGTACAACTTCAACTCCGCTGGCGTGCGTCGCTTGCCCACTAACTTGCCCACAAACGGTCTGATATGACGAGATACGACGAGGGATTCACAGCCAAATTCGCGCGGTTTCTCAGTACTGACCTGCCCCCATAACCTGTACCACTCGTTATGTTAGTGGGACGGCTTGTTTCAGCCTTATTGTCTCCGGTGCTAGCGGCCGGTATCCGAGATAATAAGTGGTAACGCTATCGGGGGCAGGTCAATTCCGAAAGTTTTTCTAGCGCGCTGTTATTGGCTTTATTCCGCCGCAGAGTTAGAGATTCGTCGCTGGACTCTGTACTTCCCGCTGAATCGAAAATTCCTCATATTTCGAGCTTACGTGGTGATGGTCGGGAACTGTTTTCCAGGCGATTGTTGTCCGTGAGTCACGAGAATTAAGCACAAAATTCAGGGTAGTGATGGAAATCACAAATTACTCACGTGATTGTGAAGATTCATTGACTTAACATCTCCAAAATAGTTCTCAATCGGTTTACGAATCGAAGCGTGAGGTCGGTAAAAAACCTAAACAGGACTGGTGACCAATGGAATCGTCGGAGATTCGAATACCAAAAGACTTAGAGCGTCGCCAATTTTTAAAGTTGATCGGCGCCTCCGCATTGGCTATTGGAGTTGCGATAACTGCTCCTCGAATGGGATTCCTCTCAACTTCGACGGCAATCGATAACCCACTCGCTTTCTACCCGAATCGTGACTGGGAAGCCATTTATCGTGACCAACACCGCGTCGATAAAGTGTTCAAGTTTGTTTGCGCACCAAACGATACTCATAATTGTCGGCTTGAGGCATCCGTTCGTAACGGCGTTATCACCCGAATCGAGCAGCCGTACGACATCGGTTCCTATCAGGATCTGGATGGAAACCACGCTACGGCGAACTGGAACCCACGTGGTTGCCTGAAGGGTCTCGCATATTCCCGACGCGTTTACAGCCACTCACGAATCAAACACCCGGTTGTGCGAGCAGGGTGGAAGCAGTGGGCTGACGACGGATTCCCACGAGCTGCAGACGGTACGGCCGATCGCAAATATTTCAAACGTGGCGAAGATGCATGGGTAGAGCTTGAGTGGGACGAAATTGCCGAGTACGTGGCGATGGGCTTGGAAAACGTCGCAACGAGCTACAGCGGTGAGGTTGGTGCACAGCGATTGCGCGATCAGGGCTACCCGGAAGAGATGCTCGAAACACTGAAGGACGAGGACGGCGACTACGCCGGAATCCGCACGTTCAAACTTCGTGGCGGAATGGGCTTCCTTGGAGCCACCCGTCTTATGGGCATGTACCGGTTCGGCAATATGCTTTCCCTGCTCGACGACCATCTTCGGGGCAAGGGACCTGAGAAATCTCTCGGTACACGTGGGTTTGATAACTACGCCTGGCACACCGACCTTCCACCTGGTCATCCGATGGTTCACGGCACCCAGACGTTTGACCAGGAGTTCAACGATTTCTGGAATTCTGATCTGATCGTGATGACGGGTTTGAACCTCGTTTCGAACAAGATGGCTGATCCTATCTGGTGGCAGTCTTTGATCGAACGTAACGGTCGAATCGTCGTTATTTCTCCCGAGTACAACGCCTCTGCACCCAAAGCTGACTACTGGGTACAGATTCGTGCTGGTTCCGACTCTGCATTGAACCTCGGTATTGCCGGGTTGATCATGCGGGAGGGAACATACAAAGACGATTTCGTAAAGAAGTTCACCGACTATCCAGTTGTTATACGCACTGACACTTTGAAGGTTCTGCGAGCTGAAGACGTGCCGGGAATTGCGATGGTCGATCCGGGCGATACGTGGCTTGATGAGCACGGTGAAGTCGTTCAAGAAATGGACGAAGAACTCAAGACTTCATCGGTGATGGTGATGAAGGACGGCACTCCGATCGGATTCGACCGAAACGCAGTGGGTGACTATTTGGAGACCGGTCTCGCATCAAATGGCTACACGCTCGACGATATCGACCTCAACTGGTCGGGCACGGTCGCAACCAGTGACGGGTCGATAAATACTCGAACTACGTTCAATCTGTACATCGAACTGACCGAGGAATACACACTCGCTAACACTTCGAAGCTGACAGATATTCCCGAAGAAACGATTCGGAAACTGACCGACGACATTGTGAAAGCCAAGAATGTCGGCTTCCTAACCGGCATGGGCTCGAACATGTACTTCCACAATGACCTGATCAACAGGGCGCAGTACCTAGTAGCCACGCTAACTGGAAACGTTGGGAAGCCGGGCGGAAACGTTGGAAGCTATGCAGGAAACTACAAGGCTCCGGTATTCAACGGTTTGCCTTCCTACATCGCCGAAGACCCGTTCGATCAGACGATGGACCCGACAGTCGATGGTCGAGATATCAAGAAGCGGATGAAGCTCGTGTTCGAGTCGGTTCACTTCTGGGACCACGGCGACAAACCGCTCATCATCGATACGCCCAAAGAGGGTCGTGTGGTGGTTACCGGTGAAAGTCACATGCCGAGTCCTTCGAAGGTCGTCTGGACAGCGAATGCAAACCTGCTTGGTGTCGCGAAATGGCACTACAACCAGATTGCCAACGTCCAGCCGAAGCAAGAGATGTGGATGGTTCAGGATTACGAATGGAACATGAACTGCGAATATGCAGACTTCGTGTTCCCGGTCGACTCATGGGTCGAGTTCTCACGTCCGGACATGACAGCATCTTGCACCAACCCATTTGTGCAAATGTACCCACGCGGCGGGATCAAGCGGATTCACAACACCCGGCAAGATATCGAGGTCTATTCGCTGGTAGCAAAGGCATTGACGAAGCGGACGGGTGATGAAAGATTTGCCCGGCACTGGAAGTTTGTTGATGACGACAACGTTGAGGTTTACCTGCAGCGCATCATCGATGCCAGTTCGCCTTTACGTGGCTACAACGCCCGCGAAATGATTGCGGCTGACAAGGGACATCTTGCGATGTTCCGCACATATCCGCGGATTCCGGGTTACGAGCAGATCCAGGAGAGCAAACCGTTCTTCACCCGAACCGGGCGAATGGAGTTGTACAGGGAAGAGGAAGAGTGGATTAACCAGGGTGAAAACCTTGTGGTTCACCGCGAGCCGATCGAGGCGACTCCGTACCAGCCCCGTGTGATTATCGCCAACTCGTCACTCGAGTCGCTCAGGCCGAAGGATTACGGAATCCTCCCGACCGACACGACCGACGGTAAGGCGCTTTACAACGAGATTGTTACGACTGGTGAGATGCTCGAATCCAAGAATCCGCTACTCGATCTCGGTTTGAAATTTCATCTCTCAACGCCGAAACCACGTCACCGTACCCACTCATCGTGGAGCTCAAGTGACTGGAACGCTATCTGGTCGAGCAACTTCGGCGACCCATACAGGCGAGACACGCGTTCGCCATGGGTTGGCGAGGAAGAAATCGATATAAACCCTGATGACGCCAAAGAGCTCGGCGTAAAAGACGGCGACTACGTTTGGGTAGATGCCAACCCTGAAGACAGGCCGTTTTACGGTCATGAAGATCGACCCGAGCTGGCTGCTATAGCCAGGTTGATGGTGAGGGTTCACTACAACCCGGCGTTACCCCGCAACATGACGATCATCATTCACGGCGGCAACGCTGCGACGCATCGATCGAAAAAGGCTCAGATTGAGAACGCCGATGGTTCGTCACGAACCGATACCGGCTATATCGCAACGTTCCGTAGCGGTTCGCAGCAGAGTGTGGTGCGGTCGTGGTTGCAACCGACTCAAATGACAGAGTCGCTGGCTCACAAAGACTTCTTCACGAACAAGATATTGAAGGGCTTCACCGTGGATACCCACACGCCGACCGGCGCTCCGAAAGAGGTGATGGTGAAAATCACTCACGCCGAGGACGGCGGCCGGGGTGGCGAAGGAACCTGGGAACCGGCAACGAGCGGGTTTACTCCCGGCAACGAGAACGACGATATGAAGCGATTCCTGGCTGGAGGCAACATCGATGACTAATCGGACTGGTTCTAATGGAAGAAGCGGTAGGCCTGTAGGTGGTGCGCCCGTTGGTTGGTTCAATGGCCAGCCGATTTCGCACCCATCTGAGAAGCCTGTCGATATCGAGGATCCGTTTGATCCTGAAGCGATGCGGGTACCGTTTGATAACCCGGAAGAGGGTCTGCTCGAAGCAGCTCGTTGTTATGTCGAAGAGTACATAACGATGGGCTACACAGATTCGATGTTATTTCAGATGTTCCGCAAACCCTTTTACATGGGATTGCACCCTGTCTACAAGATGAAGGGCTCTGACTACGTCCATGACTTCATCGGAGAACGCAGAGAGAAGCTAGCTGAGGCGGGTGTCTATCCACGTCGACGCTCCACTCCACAGAGGGGTGAATAGATATGTTGAAAGTTTTTAATTGGCAACTTGGACGTGACATGGAATATCCGTACGAGGAATCTCGCCCGGATAGGCAGTTTGCAATTGCGTTCAATATCAACCGATGTATCGGCTGTCAGACATGCACAATGGCGTGCAAAAACACCTGGACTTTCAGCGAAGGTCAGGAGCAGATGTGGTGGAACAATGTGGAGACGAAGCCATACGGCGGGTATCCACGGCACTGGGATATCAAGCTGCTGAACATGCTTGGCCCAGGTTCTTGGGATGGTGACAAGTTCGAAGGTGAGACCATCTTTGAGCAGGCTCCTGACGGTGAAAAAGTTCTGGGACACATGCCTTCGGATGATGATTGGGCCTACCCAAACATGTACGAAGACACCCCGGCAGGCTCGCTAGATCACGGTACATCGCTTCCAGCTCATGATCCGTGGATGTTCTATCTGCAACGTACGTGTAATCAGTGCACGTATCCGGGTTGCTTAGGTAGCTGCCCAAGGCAGGCGATTTATAAGCGACCTGAAGATGGCATTGTGCTTGTCGACCAGGAGCGTTGCAGGGGTTACAGGAAGTGTGTTGAGGGGTGCCCTTACAAGAAGGCAATGTACCGTCCTAACGAGGGTGTGACTGAAAAATGCATCGGCTGCTTCCCTCGAATTGAAGATGGAATTGGTTCACGTTGTGTGGTTGCGTGTGTCGGAAAAATTCGACTGCAGGGTTGGGTGAATACACCTGAAAATGCCGATCCGAATAGTCCACTCGACTACCTGGTGCATATCGCTAAAGTTGCGCTTCCTTTGTACCCACAATTTGGTACCGAGCCCAACTTGTACTACATCCCACCACGTTGGGCCCCTCGCCCGTTCTTGAAACAGTTGTTTGGTCCTGGTGTTGAGCACGCAATTGAGGCGTACACGAATCCAGACGACAAGCTGTTTGGATTGCTGCGATTGTTCGGAGTGACGCAACAAATTATCACTCGCTTCGAGGTCAACGACGAAGAGGCGATTGGTTGGAACGAAGCCGGTGAAGAAATTGCACGGATGCCTTTTGATGAGCCAATCTTTGTTCGAGATGAGATCGACGTTAGATTCGACGTGCAACGGCTGAACGAGCCCTAAGTCGGGCTTGATCTGGCGGGGGCTGAGAGAGCCAAACTGATATTCGATGAAGAGTTCCTAAATGACTTCTGTACTTACAAAAACGAATAGGTGGCAAGCGGCTGTTTATCTAACGGTTGGCTTGCTGTTCGTTGTAGCTTTGCTGGTGACGCTTGATCGAGGATCGATGGTAAGCGCGGCTCAGACCGATCTGAAATCGATATATGTCGATGATGAATTACCTGTTGGCGATGGTTCAAGCCCATTGTGGGATCTGGCTCCCGAAGCCGAGGTTCCGCTCAGCGGGCAAACGGTTGCACCGCCGTTCAAAATCAACGCGAGTATCGATACGATTCGGACTCGATCAATTCACAATGGCACTTGGGTGGCGTTCAGGATGGAGTGGGACGATTCGACGATGAACGAGGGTGGTGGTTCGGATGACTACCGTGATTCGGTTGCATTACAGTTCCCGGTCCACGGCGGCGAACCATTCGTTTGTATGGGATTCGTAGATTCCGAAGTGAACATTCTTCACTGGCGAGCCGACTTCCAACGAGTGATCGAAGATGGTCCATTGGGAATCAACAACATCTTCCCTGACGCGAAGGTGAATATTTACAACCAGGCAGATGATCCGAAGTTCATTACGGCTCGTTCGCTTGGCAACCCGATTGCTGCAGGCGAAAAACCTTCGGCTGTAGAGGATTTGATTGCAACTGGATTCGGAACGATCGAATCGCAAGAGCAGGTGAACACTACAGGTTGGGGTAACTGGGACGGAAAGACGTGGAGTGTGGTTATTGCACGACCCCTGATTACGAACGATGTGCAGGACACCCAGTTCAAGACAGGCACCGAAACACCTGTCGCTCTAGCCGTTTGGAACGGTGAAGAGCGTGACGTGAATGGTAAGAAATCTGTTTCGGCGTGGATAAACGTGGCCGTAGAAAAGATACCAACTGCCGCAGGTCCGACGATCGACTCGCCACCAGCGGGTGGGGATTTTTCGAGAGCGCCGGTAGTGATCGACAACTCGTCAGATGCCGCACTCTGGGCATTGTCGGGAGCGTTGGCGGTACTTGCAGCTCTGTTGATTTTCGTGCCAGCAGTGATCTTCATTGCCGACCGACGAAAGAGCGCCTAGCAACTGGGAGTGAGCGAGATATGAGCGTAATGACAGTTACAGATGAATTAGTGCACCGGGCAGCGTGGTTCAAGATGTTCTCTCTGCTATTCAGGTACCCGAATGAAGAGACAATCACTCTTCTAAAGGATGGAGTTCCCGAACTGCCCATTGAGGTGCTGAACACCGATATGCGGGCCAACGCCGAGCCGTTCAAACGGGCGGTGGCCGATGCGAGTGCCGAGCAGATTACGCTGGAATACAGCAGTCTGTTCACTGGTGCAGGACTCTGCCGTGCCAACGAAAACGACTACGAAAAACTATCTTTCAGCATGACTGAAAAGCTTGCTGATGTCGCGGGTTTCTACAGTGCCTTCGGTTTCGAGGTCAATGACGATACTGGTGAACGTCCAGATTTTGTAGGCACCGAGCTAGATTTCATCAATTTGATGCTACTCAAACAGGCTTACGCAGTGAAAAACGGTTGGACCGAACAGGCCGCAGTTACTGCCGACGCACTCGCCAATTTTGTCGAAACTCACTTCGTAAGATGGGTTCCGAAGTTGTGCTACGCACTGCGGGAACTTGCGACCGAAGGTGGTATCTATGCGGCAGGGGCTGACGCTCTGGTTGCGATAGTCGATTCCGAGGATAGTCGACTGCCGGAATCTTCAAAATGACCGCAACATCGAGCACCAAATTGATCACCGTACTGGCAGTCATTCTCGCCGCATCGGTACTCGTTGAAACGCTACTATTTCGGATTTTCGCTCGCGGTGGGGTCTACTTCATCAGCGATGCGACACCGGCCGTGATAAAAAACGGATACACGTCACTGGTATTCAGCGGTAACACGCTGTTCAATTTTGCAGCACCTGTAGCTTTGCTTGTCCTCGGTTTTATCGCGGTGATGGCGTGGACTAAGCGGCCTGATCCGATATACACAGCTCTTTCCGGGATTATCGGAGTTGTTGCTGGTGTTGGATTATTGATGATGATTGGATTGTCGGGTCCAGCCCTGTCGACCGCTTACTACGCAGCATCATCATTAGCACTTTTTACCTTTTTCTTGCTTGCGGTTCGCAGGAGAGCAGGATTACCGATCACGGCCTTTATCCTCCTCACCGGTCTGTCGTATCTGGCAATCTATTCATTCAAAGGCTTTGGCTCGGCCGAGTTAGCTGAATCTGGTATTCGCTCAATCAATGTGCTGTCGCTTGGTGAATGGATGTCGGTGATCGCGTTCATTGCACTGCTTCCATTGTTGATAGGACGAAAAGCACAACTAGATCGTCGATCCGTAGTTATCGCAAGTGTGATTTCGATACTGGTTTACGGCCTGGGGTTTAGTCGAGCAGATTCGGTACCTCTGATCGCCAATTGGGCGTTCGGACTAATCCTAATTTTGCCGTACATCGCCTACATAGTTTCTTTATGGGTGACGGTGGCATTCGTTGTGAGTCGAATAAGACGAGGCGAAGTCATATTGGCTGCAGGCGTGCTGCTCGTAATGCTCGGTCACAGATCCATCCCGTTGACGTACTTCAACGATATTGTCCTGATCGGCCTGCTGCTGGCAGCGATGTATTCGAAGCCCGTGACGGTGATTGAACCTCAGGTTGATGAAGTACCAGCGAACCTGATAATTGCCGATCCGAGAGATGCCTGATAATCAGATTGGGTTGATCCAATTAAAGAACAGAATCAATCATCATCCGTGGAATCTGTTGAAGATTTTCGAGAAAGTATGTACCAAGTGCCGATAATCGCCAAAGAAATTATCGGGATCTTGAATAGAAGTCCATATTCGGGAACCCATAACGATACGCCGGTAAAAACCCACATAGAAAGAACCGATATAACCTTGGCTCTTATCGGCATACTTCCTGTTTCTAGGTAATTTTTAACCAATTTTCCAAATATACGATGCTCAGTTACCCAACGATACATTCGGTCATTTGATCTGACAAAGCACGAGGCAGAAATAATAAGGAATATCGTGCCCGGAAGCCCTGGCAAAACGTAACCGGCTATACCAAGACCAAGAAACAATAAACCGGAAAGATAAAGCAGATATTTGCGTACACTTCTGATCAAACTAGCACCTGCTGAATCTCGAGATCCAAAATATTGATTGAACTAGTATCGGAGATCAGGTAGCGCATTCGCCATAGCCTCTCGTACCTGTTCTAGGTCTTCCTTGAGTTCATGGGTGTAGATGCTCATGGAACACGCACGTTCGATCAGGCAGCAATTGAAGCTACTGGATAAGCGGTAGGTCTTGTCAGTACTTCCAGAAGCCGACTTAATTCGTGCGGTTACAACAAAATTACAACAATTAACAGAAAAGCCCCCGCATTTCTGCGGAGGCTTCTCCAGTTTGATTTACGTTTGGTGGGCGATGGGGGACTCGAACCCTCTACCTCCTGCTTGCAAAGCTGACGCTCAAAAAGCTGAACAGATTCTGAAAG
>JABHBJ010000078.1 GCA_018673955.1 Chloroflexota bacterium
GAAGCCTTGCTCGACGTATCCAGCGGCTTCTTCAAGATGAGTGGGCAGCGCGTAGTTGTCGACGTAGTAAAGACCCGTTGCGTAGACCGCTATCGAATCGTGCAGCCTGCCACCCATCACTTCAGCAACGGGCTTACCGGTCGATTTTCCGAGGATATCGTGCAGTGCCGTGTCTATCGCACTTGCTGCCATTACTGCTGCGCCGGTGTACATGTGGCTTTGGAACGTGGCTCTGTGGATTTTGTGCCAGATCTGCGAAATGTTTTCCGGATTTTCGCCTATCGCCAATCGTGCAACCGAGGCGATAGCCGCTACCGATTCGAGAGAGCCGTATGTTTCGCCCCAGCCAACAATGCCATGGTCGGTGAAGACTTTTAATACAACCAGGCTCCGCGTGTTGGTCCAGCGTTGTGACCAGCCGAACGGTTGATCGAGTTCGGCTTCAACGAATCGGACTTCGATGCGATCTATCTTCATTGGGGAGTAACGAACTTTCTAAGTGAACGGATGGTCAATGCTGGAGCAGACAAACATAAAACGAGCCGTTGGCTCCTATGTGCGTTGCGCCCAGTCGTCGTCGAGCTTCTCGAATCGAGATTTCAGTTCTTCGATTACTGATTCAGGAATCGGTAGATCGTTGTCTACCTGCTTGATGTTGGTAGCCATGTGATCAGGATTAGTGGTTCCAACAATCGCTACGTTAGCGTTCGAATCGCCGAGTGTATAACCGAGTGCAGTGAGAATTCCGTCTTCAGGCTCGTTTTCGATTGGGCCTAGCATTCGGATTTTTTTTGCACGTAGGAGGTAAGGCGTGTTGTATTGACCTGCATTGTCTATTCCGGCTTCCGGACGTGATTTGCCCCATACGCCACCGGCGATAGGTCGCTTGATGATAGTTCCCATGCCCTGCGCTGTTGCCTTTTCGAGCAGGCCGGATGTTCGAGCTCGCTGTTCGACGAGGTTGTAGCTGGTTTGTAGAGTAGCGAACAACCCTGAATCGACCGCCCAATGAGCAGCTTCATTGTCGCCCGAGTAGCCGAAGAACCGAGTCTTTCCAGCGTCTTGAGCTTCTTGCAGCGCACGAATTACGTCCCCGCGCTCTAGGACGTCGATTCCGCACGAGTGGAGTTGAACTAGGTCAACATGATCGGTTTGGAGTAATCGCAAACTGCGTTCGATTGAATCGACAACAGTTTGGTATGTCCATTCTTCGCCAGCGGCGCCTAGTGCGATGTGCCCGGCTTTGGTAGCGAGGAAATAGTCGTCGCGTCGATCTGCCACGCCCTTGCCGACCATCATTTCCGATATGCCGTAGCAGGCTGATGTATCGAGAAAGTTGATGCCGCTATCGAGAGCAGTGTTGATCATAATTGTGGCTTGATCTTGATCAGAGACAGAAAGCTGTGAGCCAATTTCTGAAAGTCCTATGCCGAGGCGACTGACGTTGAATCCTGTTTTTCCGAACCGAATTGTTTGCATATGGCAGGTTTCTCCTAGAGTGGTGGCGTCATAGACTGAATCTTACTATCGGCTGAAGGGTGTTGACTGAAATTTATCTTGAAATTTGGCAAAAAAAGACCCGTGCCGTAGCACGGGTCAATTAGTTCAGTAGTAGAAAGCTTACGAAGCTTTACCGATCTTGAACATCTTTGTGCCAGAGACTGGGCATGTGCCCTGAGTCGCAGGTCGACCGTTTTTCATTGTGATCTGTTCTGGGTTCTGCATTTCACGTTTGGTCTTGCACTTCATGCAATAGGCTTCCATTTTGGACCCCCGATTAATTCTTATATTTGTTGTACCGCATCACAATGTACACATCGTGCATGCTGCGGCTGATCATCGATCGTGGTTCGACCCTACTACAACTTTTTGAACTTGTCGCTAGTTCGAAAGGGTAAGCCTTAGCGAAATGGCTGTTACCGCCGTTCTCCTAAGTAGGCATGCGTGCTGTAATCGTAACGCTGTAGGTGTGAAATATTACGAAAAACGTAATATTTCCCGTATTTGTGTTGGTAATGCTGCGCTTTGGCAATTCATGGAAATCACACCTAAATATGCCCAAATATCACTACTTTAGGCCAAATTGGCTGTTTCCCAGCATTGGTAGAGATTGCGGCAAGAGTGAGCATTGTGCTCATAATCCACTATAATTTCGAGTCGAAAAGCCCCGGCGGCAGATTACCCTATTGATCGTTTGTCTTCGGTTCACAAGTATTTATGTCAGGTAAGTGTCGTTGCCAAAAGATCATGGTGTTCAAGCAACTCAGGCCGGTGAGTCGGTCGAGGAACTGAAAATTGCCGCTATTACCGCCTTAGATTCCACTGAATCTGGCGAACAACTCGAAGCATGGCGAGTGGGATTCCTTGGTCGAAAAGGTCGGCTGACCGGACTGTTACGCGGACTCGGCTCACTGGATATAGAGCATCGGAAGGTTGTGGGCGCAGCGGCGAACAGTCTTCGTGGTGAACTTGAAGCACTTTACGAAGAACGATCTAAACAGTCGAAATCATCCCAGGCACCTGTTGGATCGATTGATATCACGCTGCCGGGTCGACGACCTGCATTGGGTGGTCTGCATCCGTCGACGCAGATGATCCGAGAGATTACCCAGGCGTTCAACGAAATGGGATTCCAAACCATTGAAGGTCCTGAGGTTGAGCTTGAGAAGTACAACTTCGACATGCTCAACATTCCTGCTAATCACCCTGCTCGTGATCAGTGGGACACTATATGGGTAGATTCCGATACCCACAACGATGTTTTGTTGCGGACGCACACTTCGCCCATGCAGGCTCGAACGATGGAGGCGAATGATCCTCCGATTCGAGTCGTCGTTCCCGGCAAGTGCTACCGGTATGAATCGACCGACGCTACGCACGAATGGCACTTTAACCAAGTTGAAGGTCTCGCTGTTGATGAAGGTATTACGTTTGCCGATCTAAAAGGAACTCTTTACGAATTCGCACGTCGTATATTTGGATCACAGCGCAAGGTTCGTTTCCGTTGCGACTTCTTTCCGTTCGTTGAACCGGGTGTTGATATGTCGATCGAATGGAATGGCAACTGGATCGAAATATTAGGTGCCGGAATGGTTCACCCTAAAGTGTTGGAAAATGCTGGCTATGATTCGACTAAGTACACCGGATTCGCCTTTGGAATGGGTCCTGAGCGAATATCGATGTTGCGGAATGAAATTACCGATATTCGACACTTCTTTTCGAACGACCTGCGGTTCCTAACTCAGTTTTAGGAACGGCGAACACGCCGATTCCACCAAAGTGATTCGTCACAATTAATTCCATTTGTAATTCGATAAATAACTGAGAAAACGCATGAAGGTTCCTTTTTCCTGGCTGAAAGAGTACGTAGACATCGAGATAAATCTCGATGATCTGGCACATCGTCTGACGATGGCCGGTAACGAAGTAGAAGATATTGAACGCACCGGTTGGATCGACAATGTTGTAGTTGGGCATGTGAAAAACGTCGCTCTGCACCCGGATGCGGACCGCTTGAGGCTTGTAACTGTCGATCATGGCAACGGTGAAGCCGAGGTTGTGTGTGGTGCACCTAACGTGGCTGAAGGCCAGAAGATCGCATACGCCTCTATCGGTGCGGTTCTTCATGACGCGTACGCCGATGAGACTGGAAAGACAAAGAAACTCAAGCGATCGAAGATTCGTGGAGTGGTGTCCGAAGGGATGGTTTGTTCAGTACGTGAGCTCGGTATTGGGGACGATCATGACGGCATTCTCGTGTTGGACGACGATCTCAAGATTGGAACCCCGATCGGAGAGGTTCTTGGCGAGTCGGTTCTCGACATTGAACTCACGCCGAACCGTCCCGACTGCCTTGGTGTGGTCGGAGTAGCTCGAGATGTATCTGCGATTACTGGCAAGCCGCTAAAACAGCCTGATATTGAGTTCGAAGCGACCGGCCCTGATGTGAACACGCTGGCGTCGGTAGAGATTGCTGATCCTGATTTGTGTCTTCGCTATACGGCGACGGTTATTCAGGGCGTGAAGATTGGTCCTTCACCAAAGTGGTTGCAGGATCGACTTATTGCGATTGGCGAACGGCCTATCAATAACTTGGTCGATATCACGAACTTCGTCATGTTTGAACTTGGTCAGCCTCTGCACGCGTTTGATTACGACAAGGTTGTCGATCACAAAATTATTGTGAGGCGGGCAAAGTTAGGCGAAAAACTTACTACGCTCGATGACAAGGAACACAAGCTCGATACCGAGATGCTTCTTATTACCGATCCTGAACGAGGAATTGGTCTTGCAGGTGTCATGGGTGGTGCGAATTCTGAGATTTCAGATTCGACGACTAACGTGATTCTTGAGTCGGCTACATTTGAAGGCGTGAACAACCGACGAACAGCTCGATCGCTTGAACTGGCGAGTCAGGCGACACTGCGATTCGAGAAGAGTTTACGCACTGGCCTAAGTGAAGTTGGGCTTCGCCGGGCTACCAAGCTCATTCAGGAAATCGCTGGCGGATCTGTCGCTTCCGGGATCATCGATGTGTACCCAAGCAAGGGTAAAGAACAGGAACTGGTGCGTCTTGATAGTGCGCATATCCTCAGAGTGCTCGGGGTTGAAATAGGCAAATCAGATGTCGAATCGACATTAAGCAATCTAGGATTCACTCTTGAAGCAGATGCCGATGGATGGGATGTTGGAATTCCGTACTGGCGTCCAGACATTTCGATTCCTGAAGATCTGATTGAAGAGATTGCCCGAATCGTTGGTTACGACAATATTCCTACGACCACCTTGGGGGGGCGACCGCCTCAGTGGCAGCCGCAGCCGGAAATGGATCTTCGAACTCGGGTAACCGATTCGCTAGCTCAGGCAGGTATGCGGGAGATTATTTCTTACGCAGCGACCACGAGTGAGGGCGAAGATCGTGTGGAACTTCCTGCCGACACCGCTTCAGCTATCAAGCTGCGGAATCCGATTACAGCCGACTACGCAGTGATGCGTCGGACGCTGCGAGAAACGGTTCTCGATACGGTTGCTCGCAACTCGCGAACTTGGCGAGGTCCGATCGCACTGTTCGAGACAGGCCGTGTATTTTTGGACTATGGAGAAGGTCTTCCAGAAGAACGCCAGATGGCTACCGGTGCGTTCGCGGGTCCACGAAACGAACTTCATTGGGACGCTTCGACCGCACCATCAGATTTCTACGATGCCAAAGGCGCCGCCGAAGCTGTTCTGGACGATCTGGGAATTCAAGCTACGTTCGAACTTGCTGAAGACGCTACTTTCGCTGCGGGTAGAACGGCGGTCATCAAGGTTGCTGCTGCTAATCACGTCGTGATCGGCGTTGTTGGTGAAGTTGCCTCAGAAGTATTTTCGAAGTTCGACGCCGAAGTTGAGACGGTCTCAATGTTCGAACTCGATCTCGCTGCGATTTTGAAAGTAATGGAAGGTCCAAAGGGTGTAGAGTCGGGCAAATTCGAAGAGTTCACACGACTTCCCGCTTC
>JABHBJ010000023.1 GCA_018673955.1 Chloroflexota bacterium
AGCTTTAAAGCTTGAAAAGCGTAACACTCGGTATTTATGCCCGCAACGGTCAATGAATCCCGAATAACTGACCTTTTTCATTGGCTTTGATTGCCCCGTGCCTAGTCTTTCGGGTTAGGTTTGTGCTTATGACTAAGAAATTACTCGTCGCGACACGGAACTCTGGCAAGGTGCGCGAGTTCTCACGAATGCTTACTGGGATGCTCTTTGAAGTTGTGGGACTCGATGATTTGGGAATCACATTGGAGGTCGAAGAGACAGGTTCGACGTTCGAGGAAAACGCAATATTGAAGGCACGTGCGTACGCGGGAGAGTCGGGCGAGCTTACGCTTGCCGATGATTCCGGGTTGGAAGTTGATTCTCTCAATGGTGAACCAGGGGTTCTTTCGGCACGATACGGCGGCGAGGGTCTCGATGATGAAGGTCGGGTGCAGTTGGTGCTCGACAAGATGAAGCACCTGCCCGGTTGGGAGCGCACTGCTCGGTTCGTCGCTGTGTTGGCTCTTGTTGGCGATGGGGTTCCTAACGGTTTGGCAACGAGTGAGGGTGTGGTGAATGGTGCGATCATGCACGAGCCTATTGGTGAGAACGGTTTCGGGTACGATCCCGTTTTCTGGTTGGCATCGCACGCAAAGACCACTGCACAGTTGACTGGTGAAGAGAAAGATGAAATCAGCCACCGCGGCGCTGCCTTGCGGGGTTTGACCGATACGTTGAAATCGCTGAGCTAATAAGGGCGATGCGGTTCGAATACTGTCGCTGAGTCGCCGAGGGCTGACGCTGACGGCGTTACTATTAAGCGATCACATCGATCTTACGTATCGAAGTATTTGAAGCTGCTTTTTCTAATTTCATGTCAAAAACATCTGAATTCCCATTCCTTAAAGGGATCACCGATAAGCTGAACCGACCCGTGCGCGATTTGCGCATTTCGGTTACAGATCGTTGTAATTTCCGCTGCACCTACTGCATGCCGGCGGAAATTTTTGGTGAAAAGTACGAGTTTCTGCCTCGACCACACATTCTTTCGTTCGAAGAGATCGAGCGATTGGCGAAGATTTTTGCAGAAGCCGGTGTATCCAAACTGCGGATTACAGGCGGTGAGCCGCTGGTTCGTGCCAATCTGCCCGAGTTGATAGCGAGTCTTTCTGCCATCGATGGCATCGACGATATAGCGATGACCACCAACGGCTATCTGCTGGCAAAGTACGCTCAGGAGTTGAAAGACGCTGGGCTGAACCGTTTGACTATCTCGCTTGATTCAATCGATGAAGACATCTTCAAGAAGATGTCGGGTCGACCACAAGGTCCGAAGAACACTCTCGAAGGCATCAAGGTTGCGAGTGAACTTGGATTCGATCCGATCAAAATCAACGTAGTTGTCCAGCGTGGAGTGAACGATCACACGTTGGTCGACACTGCCAGATATTTCAAAGGTACCGGGGCTATCGTTCGTTTCATCGAGTTCATGGACGTCGGAACCAAGAACGGCTGGGAGTTATCTCAGGTCGTGACATCTAAGGATGTTGTCGAGATGATCGGCGCTGAGTTCCCTCTGGAGCCGGTCGATGCAAACTACGATGGCGAGGTTGCCAGCCGGTATCGGTATCTCGATGGCGAAGGAGAGATAGGTGTTATTTCGTCTGTTAGCGAGCCGTTTTGTGGAAGTTGCTCTCGTGCTCGATTATCGACAGACGGCAAGCTAGTGACCTGCCTGTTCGCTACTGGCGGAACTGATTTGAAGTCGGCTTTACGTTCAGGTGCAAGTGACACTGAGATTGCCGAAATTATCGCTAAGGTTTGGACGGGACGAGATGATCGCTATTCGGATCTTCGTTCTAAGGACACTAAGTTCAAGGCTGGTTCTTCGGGCGATGGCGACAAAGTCGAGATGTACTACATCGGTGGCTAGTTTTTAATTGAAGCGGGCTGGTTTACTGAAACGGAGCATTTCGTGCCAATCTGGCAATTTATCGTCGTAGTCGTTCACGTGTTTTCCGCGATTATTTGGATCGGCGGATCGATATTTCTAGCACTCGTAATGGTTCCAGTCGCTCGCGGTATGGAACCACCAGCAATGGGTTTGATGTTCCTGCGTAAGGCAGCTTTACGCTTCAGAGGAATCGCCTGGGTGCTTATGACTCTGTTGGTTGTATCAGGAGCGGCAGCCTTAGAGAGTCGCGGCATTGGATTCGATCGATTTACCGAAGACGGGTTCTGGTCGACAGAGATCGGAACTGCGCTCGGGGTTAAGATCGTTCTGGTTGGAATTCTTCTTGTAATGAGCGGAGTTCACGATTTCATTCTGGGTCCACGACTTGCAGCTGCGATGCAGTTGATTCCTCGGGGAGAGCAGCCGCCAGTTTCTGTGGTTTCAGCTCGTAAACGCCTAATCATGCTTGCTCGATTGAACTTGCTGATTGCGGTTTCCGTAGCGGTGATTGGTCTGATGCTGGTTCGAGGGGTTCCGGGCTAGCCACGTACCGAGCCCTCCTCCAAAGATCTCTCCACTGCGCTTTGCCCTTCGACTAGCTCAGGATGCACTCCGGTCGAGAAGTGGGATACGGACGCTACGCTCTCGTCGAGCGGGCGAGCCATTCGTGATCTAGTATCGAGTAGATTTCGAGGTCGAGATATTCGTTGTTTACGAATCCTCCGTCTCGCATCGTGCCTTCGTGCTTGAATCCGAGTCGTTCGGGTATTCCGCGTGAAGCTAGGTTCGTTGTGGCTGCTCTGATGGTTACTCGGTGCATGCCGACTTCGACGAACAGCATTGTGATTACTGCCTCGACAGAACGGGTCATGATTCCTTTGCCCTGAAGGTCTTCACGGAGCCAGTAGCCGACTTCGATCACGTTGTCGCGATTAGGTATTCCGAATCCTACCGTTCCGGCTAATTCGCCTTTGTATTGAACGACGTAGCCGCGTGAGCCGTCGAAGTTGTCACCTTCTAATCGGCGTGCTGTGTATAGGCGGGTGTAATCGTCTTTGGTTTCGTAGGCTGCCATCCAAGGCAGGTACTTGCCGAGATATTCACGACCAGCTTCGAATGCCGTCCACATTTCTTTGTAGTCGCTATCGCTGTGCTGGCGCAGAAGAATTTCGTTGTCTACTTGTAATTCATCGGTCGGCAGCGCACGGGCAGGCGGTTTCGGGGGCCAGTTGTCGGCGAATGCTGCATAGCTTGCCATGTCGAGCGATACACCGTTGATGATTTCGGACTGTCGGCGGATCGATTCACGTCTGATGCCGAGTCGTTCAGGAATGGACGCGCTTGCCCTGTTGTTCAGTGAGGCTTGAATTTCGACTCTGTTGAGTCCGAGATCAGCAAATGCCCAGTCGATGACAGCTTTCAAGCTGCGGGTCATGATGCCTTTGCCGGTGAAGTTCGTGTCGAGCCAGTAGCCGACTAACGCCCATTTTTCAGTTGATTCGACGTGATGAAGCGCGATCGTTCCCGCCAATTCGCCATCTTCTTCTATTAGCCACCAGTAGCCCTTCCCGTCGTCACCGTTGGCGAGATCGGCAGCTTGTGCTTTCCGACGATCTTCTACTGTCGTTGGTGGTTTAGGAGCGCGTATCCATTGGGTTAGTTGTTCGTAATTGTCATCAACCATCTTGAGATACCGCTCGGCGTCATCGAGTTCAGCGGGTTGCAGCGCGATCGATTCACCAGCGGAAAGCGTTGGTGTTTCGAGAGGTACTATTTTGTCGCCAGGCATGGATGCGCCTTTTCAGTAGGTATCTGAAAGCTTTTCGAGTCTGTGCAGATTGTGGCTGAAGCGAATGTTTGTTTCAATGGGTTGCGATGACCAACAATAATCACAACACTGTCTACGCCTTCTCCGATGGATCAGCTATCGGCAATCCGGGCCCGGGCGGCTACGGCACCGTTCTCAAGTACGGCGATAACGTCAAAGAGTTCAGCCAGGGCTTCAAGCACACCACCAATAATCGGATGGAGTTGCTCGGGGCGATAACTGCTCTCGACGCTCTTAAAGGGCGGCAGCGCGTTGTTATTACCACCGATTCCCAATACGTTATCAACGGTATTGAGAAGGGCTGGGCGAAGAAGTGGCAGGCTAACGGTTGGATGCGCAACAAGAAAGAGCGTGCTCTGAATCCGGACATGTGGCAGCGACTTCTCGATGCGTGCGCCAAACATGATGTAAGTTTTGAATGGATCCGTGGGCACACAGGTCACGTTGAGAACGAACGGTGTGACACGCTAGCGAACGATGCTGCACGTGGTCCTGCATCGGGTCAGATTATTGACGAAGAGTTCATGAAGTTGAACGGATAGTTACGAATATGTCGGAATCACCAGATGTCACAAACGGACTGAGCCACATCGATGCGTCGGGCAAGGCTCGGATGGTTGATGTTGGCTCGAAAGAAGTCACCGAACGTGTGGCGACTGCCGGTTGCGAAATTCACATGCAACAGTCGACGCTAGATCTGATCCGTTCGGGCGGATTCGACAAGGGCGATGTTCTCGGTGTCGCTCGAATTGCCGGGGTTATGGGTGGAAAGAAGACATCGGATCTGATTCCGCTTTGCCATCCGTTGGCTCTAAATCAGATAACAATCGACTTTGGCGATCTCGCCAACGGGGTTGGGCTTTCTATTACCAGCACCGCTCGGACCTCTGGTAAAACCGGTGTTGAAATGGAAGCGCTTACCGCGGCGAGTATTGCTTCCCTGACCGTTTACGACATGTGCAAAGCGGTTGACCGTGCCATGCGGGTAGATCGACTGCGCCTGCTTAGCAAGAGCGGCGGCAAGAGCGGCGACTACGTAGCTGAATGAGTTGCTGACGGCATTTTCTATCGAGAATGTCGACGAGTATTTTCAGCCTCGACATCAAATAACGCCTACCGATAAGCCAATTACCCGCGTAGTGGCTTGCAATTTCGTTGACCGGCGTTTGTACCGTGGCTACCATAAATGATTGCGGTTGTTAATTTCGGTTACTGATCGCATCGAATGGCGCGGCGATGTAGCTCAGCCGGTTAGAGCGCGCGCTTCATAAGCGCGAGGTCGTAGGTTCAAGTCCCACCATCGCTACCATTCACATTCGCAATTGCTCAGTAAAAAATGGCTGAGCGCTCTCCGAGTTTCCTGA
>JABHBJ010000066.1 GCA_018673955.1 Chloroflexota bacterium
CTCACACATATTCGTTTCCGTGTATCCACAACCGTGTAGCTCTACACGGACGACGGTATGGGGAATCAGCTACACGCCGAGCCGGTTGGAAAGCGCCCTTTAAGCCGGGTGGTGGAGCGTTTGGTCTCTAGGGAACTTTCGCTTGCCAAATTCGGCAATAAATGAATTTTTGTGGTGCTACCATGTCGGAACTCACAGCCAATGCGTGAGTAGTTTTGTGTTTTGGAGCATCGTTGTATGAGTTACTTTAAGTCCCGAAGATCCGCAGTTGTCGCCCGGAACGGATCGGTGGCAACCAGCCAGCCGCTTGCGGCACAAGCCGGATTACAGATACTCCGAGACGGCGGAAACGCTATCGACGCTGCAGTCGCAACTGCTGCGGTGCTGAACGTCGTCGAACCAATGTCGACCGGTATCGGTGGCGACATGTTCGCTCTGATCTGGGACAAAACGGAGCGCAAAGTTGTTTCGCTAAACGGTTCAGGTCGACAAGCTGCCGCAGCTAACGTCGCTGATGTTCGGAAGGCCGGATACGAATCTATTCAGAACAACGGTGAAGGCAGTCAATTCGCAGTAAGCGTTCCTGGTACAGTTCACGGCTGGGAGACCGCTCTAAATCAGTACGGTCGAATGACCCTTCGTGAAGTGCTCAAGCCTGCTATCGACTACGCATTGAACGGCTTTCCAGTTTCGGAAGTGATTGCTCACTTCTGGAGTTCGGAAGACACGATCACGAAGTTGAACCACCGACCTTCAGGGAGGGAAATGCTTCCTGGTTCTGCAAAAAACGGTGGCCCTAAATACGGCGAAATCGTAAAGCTCCCTGAGCTAGGACGAACTCTACAGGCGATTGCTGAAGGCGGAAGCGAAGCGTTCTACAAGGGCGAGATCGCGAAGAAGACCGCTGACTTTATTCAGAAAGAGGGTGGCTGGCTTACCGAGAAGGATCTCGCCAATCACCACTCCGACTGGGACAAAGCGATCAGCACGAACTACCGTGGCGTAGATATCTGGGAATGCCCGCCAAACGGACAGGGCATCGCAGCGCTGATCGCCTTGAACCTTGCCGAAGGCTACGACATCGGATCGATGGGTGCGCAGTCGGCAGATCGATATCATTACCTGATCGAATCGATGCGACACGGCTATGCTGACGCATTCCAGTATGTTGCCGACCCTCGTGTTGCGGAAGTTCCAATCGAGCCATTGCTCAGCAAGGACTACGCAAACCGACGTCGTGCAGGTATTTCTGGCGTTCAGGCGGACCCGAACGTTTCTTACGGAGACCCAATGGGCGGCGCCGACACTGTTTACCTGACAGTTGTTGATGGTGAAGGAACCGCAGTTTCGTTTATCAACAGCCTTTTCAACGGATTCGGTACAGGTCTTGTAGTTCCTGGCACCGGAATGGCGCTGCAAAACCGGGGATCACTCTTCTCGTTCGATCCTAACCACCCGAACTACCTCGAAGGAAACAAGCGACCGTTCCAGACGATCATCCCTGCGATGGCGACTAAGGACGACGAGATGTGGTTGAGCTTCGGTGTTATGGGCGGATACATGCAGCCACAGGGTCACCTGCAGGTCGCATCGAACATGATCGACTACGGCATGGACTCACAGGAAGCACTCGATGCTCCTCGATTCAAGATCGAAGTCGAAGGTAATCAAGATGTGATGGTTGAAGAAGACCTCTCACCTGACGTCGTCAAGGAACTTGGGAAACGTGGACACAAAGTGAACGTTGTTTCTGGTTACGACCGAGCAAACTTCGGTGGTGGTCAGGTGATTTCTCGCGACCCTCAGACCGGCGTACTTGTTGCTGGTTCTGAGCCTCGTAAAGACGGCTCGGCCGTCGGGTACTAAGTGCCATTGGAACAGTTCAAGTAGCCAATTGGACCGTAATGAAAAACCGCCTGCACTTCGGTGTGGGCGGTTTTTTTTCAAGCCTTTGGACTGTTCAGCCGTTGATCAAATTATTAAGATGATTTAGTCTTATTTAAGAATAATTAGGAAATATATAGACTAATAACGAACATATGGAACTAAAATGAACTTGAGCGTTAGAGATGTGGCCGTTCGACTGAACGTAAGCGAGAAAACCGTTTACAAGTGGTTGAAGACCGGGCTTATTCCGGCGAGTCGTATCGGTAAATCATGGATGATTACTGAGGAATCTGTTCAGGCTCTCATTCAACCTTCGCTCAATGATCCTC
>JABHBJ010000068.1 GCA_018673955.1 Chloroflexota bacterium
ACGTCTTCGAACATCGGTGTTTGAGATTTAGTGATCGCCAACGCCTGAGTCCTTTTCACCAGTGCCGTAAGTAATCGTAGTCGTGGTCTGAGTACCGATCAATCGACCCTCTTGATTCGTGTAGCTGATCTCGGAAATCTTGAACAACATAGCGCCCATTCGCCCGTGCTTCTCGAAGAGATCTGTGATCTTGCGCACTACAGTTATCTGATCTCCAACCCGTACTGGCTCGTTGTATCGATACTTGCTGCCACCATCAAGAATATGTGCGAACGGCTCGGGATAAGGTACCGGGTAGTCGCGAGGTAATAACGACCTAAAGAACGTAGGGGGTGCGATCAAGCCACCGTACGAACTCGACTCGGCGAATTCTCTGTTCGTATACAGCGGATTAGGATCACCAATAGCGCAAGCGAATCGCTCGATCGCGTGTCGTTCGATGTCGTAGGTGACGGCGTTCGACTCTAGATCAATAAATGATCGAAGTTCCTCAGAAATAACCGTGTCATCAGACGACACTGATATCGTCATATCGTTCCCCACCGTTGCTATAAGTTAGGCATGCAATCGATCACTTGTGAACTCCGACCGCTGCGTGCCGAAGTTGGCGCCAGTCTAACCGTTCTTCCGTCGCCGACGTTTGCCGCCACCCAATCCTGATTTCGATTCAGCTGGCGATTCGGAAAATATCGTTCGTTTACGCCGACGCACCTGCGAACCTACCGCCGCGGCAGTCATCAATATTGCAGTCGGAAAGAACAGTATGCCATTCACAAGGATGAACAGAACAACGAATACGTATATCAAGAATGTGGCGACCCACAAGTTGATCTTTGCGGCCCCGTCTGGCATACCATCTTTGGGAATCACCCACAGCGCGCTCCCTGCGAGAAATACGGGCAACATACTGATCAGAATCAATTGATACTGACGATCAGCAGCGAGCGTTTTTCTGACTACTTCGCCAGTTTCTGAATTGGTAATTTCTACCAACGGCACGACGAACAACGACGCGAAGCTCAATGCGGCAAACGAAGTTGCCGAAAACACAAAGACATAAATTCGATCCCATCGACGCGTAGTCATGGCAACCGATTGTATTAGGAGTTACACAGATTTAGAGCGGAATAATGATCGTATTCGATGCCAACTTGCAACTCATCACAGAAAATGTGGGTTGAAAACGACTACACCGAAAACATTCTGACCAAATCGCCAACCGATGCGATAACGACGTCAGGCTTGCTATCGTTGACTGCCCAATTTCTGCCTCTCGACACCCATGCTGTTTTCATCCCAGCCTCTGAATTCCACACGATATCAGCGGTAGGATTGTCGACAACAAACAGGAACTTACCAGCAGCCATTGCGTGAGAAACCAACGCTGACGCTAGTTAAAATATCCGCCTGTCCGGCTTTCGTGACTCGACCAAATATGAAACCAGTACCACCTAAGCTTCTCGATGTAACCGGAGACTTTCTACCACGGTTTGCTGAAGCGGACTTCCATTGCTAACGATTCCCCAAGGAATACTTATTTCGACAAGGTGGTCGAGGGATAATCGGGTGGCTCGAGCTAGTGATAACGCCGTCGGATACTCTCGATTCCACCAATCGAGAAGTTGCTAGGCGTCGTTGACAGGAGTCGAAAGTTCGCTCGCTACCGCTGTCATCTGCACCCGTTTATACGGAATCGTTCCACCGGCGTCAATTCGCACGAATTCAGCGATAAAGTTCTCTTAAGATTTGGAGGGACCAGTAACCCCAAGACCGGTGTACATCTTGCGAGCGAGATTCCGAACCCCTTCATTACGGTCAACAAGCGTATTGTCTAAATCGAAAAGTACCGCTGCTATTTCAATTCCCTATACAAACATTCAGCAATCTCTAAACCGCCTGAAGCGGCAGGTGTTCACTTTTGGGGAGTTCGACAGTGATGCGGTCACTTGGCCGAACCTCACCCCCGCTGACAACGACGCTCATAACACCAGTTTTCCGGATCACTTCGCCATTGGATTCAAGGCCAAGCACGGCCTTCATCAATCCAGGTATGAGCCCATCCAACTGAGCGCAGGGGTTTCTCAACCCGGTGATCTTTACTGTTACCTGACGACCGATTTTGAGCATTGTGCCTGTGGGAAGCGACAGTAGATCGATACCGACAGTCGTAATGTTCTCGCCTATCATCCCCGGATACACACCAAAGCCCTTTGAGCGTAATTCATCGAACAGTTCTGAATGAATCAAATGGACTTGTCGAAGATTCGGCTGCATCGGATCTTTGGCAACCCGACTACGGTGCTTCACCGTCGCCCCGTTATGCGCATCACCTTCGACACCAAGACCAGTCACAAGCGTTATCGAATCGGCTGATGGCTTCGACATTGTGTACGCAGGGCTCAAATGTACCGCAACGACTTTTGGTGCCATTAGGTATTTCTCCTGAACTTGGCTCATACATCCTCCATAGTCAACGAAATCGGCTATGGTGCAAAAAGCTCTGGATCCTGTATCTCGAATGTTTCTTCGTCAGGATCAAACTGTTGCTTCGATTCTTCCTCTACGACTTTTTCGAGAGGTGCAAAAGAAAGCATAAGCCTTTTTATGCCCTGACCTGAGAAAGCAACTGTCACCTGAGTGTCGGAGCCAACGCCCGACGAGCTTACAACGACACCCTCACCAAACGCTTTGTGGCGCACTTTTTCACCCGCAGTGTAGCCATCGTTCAATTTTGAAGTCGGGCGAGGTCCAGGTGTTGACGCCATTCGCTTGGTCCACATCGGATCGGGCATACGATCAGCAACTCTATCGTGTCCTCGAATATCTCGTGTAGTCACCAGCGAATCGGGGATTTCAAGCAGGAATCTAGAAGCCATCTGTGAACCAGACTGCCCACGGAAACTACGTTGAAACGCCCTGAACATGTACAACCGCTTACGAGCACGTGTCATACCCACATAAAGTAGCCGACGTTCTTCTTGTAGCTGTGTCGGATCATCGACGCTTCGGGAGTGTGGCAACATCCCCTCTTCAAGTCCGACTAAGAACACTGCGTCATACTCAAGCCCTTTGGCTTGGTGCAGAGTAATGAGAGTTATCGCCTCTTCATCAACGTCAGAACTGTCGCCACCCTGTAATCCATCAACATCCGAAACAAGCGCAACGTTTTCTAGAAATTCGGTTAGCTGCCCGCGTTCTTCCGAACCAGCGAATTGCTCTGCCGATGCCTTCAATTCCTGAAGGTTTTCCATTCGCTCTTCGCCGCGTTCTTTGTCCTCACGGAGCATGGCACCATAACCGCTTCGTTCAACGATGAGGTCAATTAGTTCGTTCGTATCGAGTGCAAGTGACTGCTCTATAAATCGAGTGATCATATCGCCGAAAGCTGTAACCGAGTTGATAGCCCGTGTGTTCAGCTCTGCGTAGTAAGTAGGCGGGTCTTCATCACCAGAGTTAACACGGGTGATATCGAGAATCACGTCCAAAGCGGGCACGTTGTTCGCTATCGCAACCCTGCGTAGTTCGGCGACAGAACGGGCAGAAATTCCACGAGCAGGAACGTTAATAATTCGCTCTAGCGCTGCATCATCGGCAGGGTTCGAGACGACTCGTAAGAACGACAAAATATCTTTGACTTCTTTTCGATCGTAGAACTTTATGCCACCTACTAATCGATACGGAATACCCTCTCGATTACACGCCACTTCAAACGCTCGTGACTGAGCGTTAACGCGATACATAATCGCTACCTCGTTCCGACCGATACCATCCTTGCTCTTTAAATCTGTGGCAGCTTTGAGAACGAGGCTAGCCTCTTCCGCTTCGTTGTAAGCCTCGGCAACGGTAATGCGTGTGCCGCGGCTGTTCTCTGTCCACAGCGTCTTTTTCATTCGACCGTCGTTATTGCTGATAACCGAATCGGCAGCTTCGAGAATGATTTGTGTCGAACGGTAGCTCTGGTCAAGAGTCACAATTTTGGCGTTTTTGAACGTACTCTGGAAATCGGTCAGATTCGTAGGATCGGCGTGACGCCATGAGTAGATCGACTGGTCAGGATCGCCAACAACACAAATATTTCGACTTTTCATCGCCAGAAGTCGGGCAACCTGAAACTGCAGCGCGTTCGTGTCCTGAAACTCATCGACCAATAGATGCTCAAATCGCTCTTGGTACTTTTCAAGCATCTCGGGATGACCTTCAAGAAGTTGGAAGGTCTTTAACAGCAAATCGTCAAAATCGACTGCGTTGGCACGCTGAAGTGCACCTTCGTAAGCTTCGTATACACGGGCAGTAATTTCGTCTCGATACGTCTCGGTTCGACGCGAAAGCTGCGCCGGGCTTCGCATGTTGTTTTTAGCGTCGGAAATAACGCTCAGAAGCGACCGAGGAGGGAACTGCTTTGGGTCGACATCTAAGTCATCAAGGATCCTACGCGCCACTCGCGCCTGATCGTCGGCATCGTAAATTGTGAACTCAGGTTTTAGAGCAACCTTTTCACCATCAGCACGCAACACTCGCGAGCAGAATCCGTGAAACGTTCGAACTTGAAGTTTGTTCGATCCAACACCGACCAATCGCTCGCATCGCTCTCGAAGCTCACGAGCCGCTTTGTTGGTGAAAGTTACCGCAAGAATCTTCCACGGTGGAACTCCCTTGTCACCAACCAAATAGGCGACACGGTGAGCCATAACTCGAGTTTTCCCCGAGCCGGGTCCGGCGACGATTAGTAGTGGACCGTCCGTGTGTGTGACAGCCTCACGCTGTCGGTCCGAAAGGTCGGCAAGTAGGTTCTCTGTGGATGAAATCGAAGGCATCCAGCAATGTTAGCCGCAGTCGGAGAAAATCTCCGGACGACTGACACTATTTTCGACGAATCGCAAAGCATCACTAATGATTCGATTAGCACCTGATGGTTGGATTCGTAGTTCGATTCGATTTGCCTTGCGTCAGTTCGAGTGTGAGGTCGTCGACTCGCCAGTAATACCGAACTAAGTTGTAAAAGGCGTCAACTCGCCATGAACCCTGTTCGAGATATTCGACATTGAATTCAATATCTTCAAACTCTCTCCAGCAGTTCACTATCACCGAACGGTCATCGAGCGACTCAACATCAGACGATATAAGGAATTCTTTAACCGTATTAAGTATCTCCGACTCTATTCGTGTTGCGGGAATAACTGGAAGCTCTCGATCCCCGTCGAACAACACAAATGATGTGACACCGAAAATACCAGCAACGACAACACTCACAAAGAACGCCGTCTTTGCAAAAAACACAGGGCCAAATCTGTTTCGGCCTGACCCTCTTGATGGGGCGATAGTATCTAATAAACTCACAATAATTACAGTTTGTACTAAATAAGTCTGTGGTTGAGTAGCCTGTGCAATCAA
Source organism: Chloroflexota bacterium (assembly GCA_018673955.1). Lineage (GTDB taxonomy): Bacteria > Chloroflexota > Dehalococcoidia > Lucifugimonadales > Lucifugimonadaceae > Lucifugimonas. The sequence continues at coordinate 5,392 of JABHBJ010000068.1, forward strand.
ATCAAAGCTTTGGATATAACTTTAATTCAGCTATGGATCAGACGGATAGATTTGAAATGCAGCTAATGCGCTGTTACTAACGAGTGGCTGGCTGAGCGAGTTGATCTTCAAGTACCGAAACGTCGACATTATCAGAAGTTAGGTCGATCATCCGCTCCAACTTAGAGGTGTGATCGAACTCAACCTTAGGCTGCAAGCCCTCGATCTGCTCAGCAACGTCATGCGTGTTGCCAGGAACTACCAGCAATGGAATACCGCGTTGAGCAGCTTCGTACATGACGTACTCGACTGGTCGCACACCCTTCGTGAGGATCAACGCCTTAGTCGTATCAGTCTGAATCGCAGCGAGCTGAACGTCGGGACGATCACCACGAACGATCACACCAGTATTAGTACGACTCGAGAAATAGAACGGTCCCCAGTCTAGAACTAAACCGCCGATAAGGAAGTTATCGAGAAGGCGTTGCGATTCGTCTTCGCCGCTCAAGAACTGTCCACCTAAGAATTCAGCAACCTGTCCAAGTGTCGGAGCGAGCATTCGTCGATCATCGGGAATTGCTCCAAGAAACTTAATTCCATCAGCTTCCATTTCACTGGCTAGAGCACCCGAAACTTCGCCCGCACGAAACTTAGGAACTCCGTTGATGATTACGCCAGCGAGACGTGATCCGTAAGTCTGGGCTGCACCAGCAACATCCTCCCCAAAGCGAGCAATCAGCAGCACCAGACCGTCGGTAGAGTTCGCCATGTCGACATTCGACTGGGCGTTTGCTGATCCTTCGACAATCGCAATCTTGCTAGAGCCAGCGTTTGCTGTAATTGCCGAAGCAATATCGGCTGCCGCAACGCTTACTGCCGGGTTTTCAGGCAACAAACTTGCAAAAACAGCTGCGTCATTATCGTCCGAGGGGCTATTCCCCAGAGCTTTACCAACTGCCACTGGAGAATCGTCACTGCTCAGCTTTGAAGCGAGTGCGGCTGCGATAGCCGTTTTTCCAGAACGATCCGAGATTGAAGCGATGATCAGAGTCGCCATTAATTTCCTCTACGAACAAAACAGATTAGAAACCGCTGGAGTTCAAACTACACCCGCACCAGTTCCAGTCAAGAAACATACGTGGGTTAAGCAGGCGAAATTATAGCAGTGAGCATCGCCGACAACGCTCAAATATAAGTAAACATGGTGAGGAATCACCCGAACTGACTCAGGCTCGTCGTAAGTTCTATTGCCTACGAACCACGCCGCGGCTACGATTGATTGCCGTGCAGTCGACCGAACAGGTCTTGATAGCACAGTAAGTGGATGCCAATGCCGAGGTAGCTCAGTTGGTAGAGCAATGGATTGAAAATCCATGTGTCGGCGGTTCGAGTCCGCCCCTCGGCACCACGTTTGCAAACTAAGAATCGGTCAGCTTCATTAATTTGGGACTGGCCGATTTTTGTTTTGATAGTGGATTTGACAGTAACTGGGACCAGAACGGGGCTAAGAGTTACCAGTCTGTATTTCGTTCAGTTTTATCGGGCGTATTAGATAAATTCACCAAACTAGATCCGTTGTCTGCTACCGCAGATTTCTTTCTTCAAGACGAAGACAGCCCATGAAAGGTACATAGGATGGCTCTCACGTTACAGTCAGGGCGACGCTATGTAAGCCGCTTACGTGTAAGTGCTCACTGGTTCAGGGCCGTGACTAATTCGTCACAGTTTTCCTTAGCGACAGCGAGAGACGCGCCGGGGCAAAACAGAATGACATTTCCTACAAACATATAGTCGTAGTACTTTGGCACGTCGCACGTCGCAAACCCCATACCCTGAACTCCCTGACACTTACGAGCGTCATCGATGCCGACAAGCCAGTTTGCGGTGTCTTTGGTCAACAACTCGTTTGGCCATGTTCTCTCGCTGGCAAGCTTTGTCCCATGTGCGATTGCGTCGGATTGCGAGGCGTAAATTCTAAGCTCAAAGTCTTTCCGGTCGTAGGGATCTATGCCCCAGAATCCGAAATATGCTTCCTGCGCTTCTCGAAGCTCGGAAACATCGTATTTAGTGTTTTTTTTGAATCCTACTGTCTTGAAATCTTCAAACGACAGTTGACGTTCCGGGTCGATCATCCGGGTACCCACGAGATCACTTTCATCAAGATCGAGGGCACTGCCGCCTCCGCCATCGCTTCCACAGGACGCTGCAAATAAAACAACGACGATTAGCACGCACAATCGAGCAATCAGGAGATTCGAGTGCCTATCAGGTGTGGTCAAAAAAACTCTTCTTTTCTTTCGTCGTCAAACACTGGTGGTGATGCCGATGTGAATCGACTGACGTCGAGCGTCACAAGTCTACAGCCCTTGTTCGTTGGCAGAAGTGCCTACACATGTTTATCACGGCAGGTCATGGGGACTACAAGTGGTTGCACAAGGGGGGAACACACGTTTTCGGCGTATATTCCCAATCTCGATTACACCCCACCTTTTGAGAACGAATCACTTGTGTCAATAACTCGACTGCCGGTGCAATCCCCTAAAACCGGCCATCTACCGGAATCGGCTGTTAGCCGATCAAACCGACCTCGACCTATTTAATTCGGCTGTTCGATCGGGATTCGAAGCTCAGTGCTTTTTGAGTCGCATCGTTTCTATACCTAAATATCCTTCGAAGATCTCGTGCTACAAATAGCCTGTTTGTAAGCCTTCCAAATAGGACCTTATATTTCACGTAGTCGTTCACGATAGTTTGACCGTCTGGAGAAACATCTAACGTGTGCATGTGTGACCACATGAGGTAGGGACCTTTAACTTGCGTGTCCACAAACCTGTGCGGAGGGTCCCACAATGAAATTTCCGACCTCCATTTCACAGGAAAACTATGAATTTTAAGTCGGTACTCAATCTGGGTCCCAGAGGACATCTTGATGGGAGTATCGGAGACTATCGTGAACTTTAGCCAATCAGGTGTTATTAAATTCAGATTCTCCGCATTTGCGAAAAAGGCAAAAGTGTCACTTAAGTTGCTCTCTACTGTTATTTGAGAACGCAGCTCATAGCAGGCGTCTTTTCCACGAGTTATTGATAATTGTTCTTCCACTTATTTATCTGCTAATTCTTGATCAGATACCCATACGTAAGGCAAGTTATCGCTTTCGGTCCAGCCGAATTGTGCGTAGTGTTCAGGATCCTTTCGTAGAAGATTACTTCGGTGGCTCGCATGGAAGTCGGAGTTACCCAGCCAAGAGGGAGAAATCACTGCGCTATTTGGTGCAATTATTTTCATACTATTTCGGTACCCCCTAGATATCCACTCTTCGATAATTGTGTTGTGGTATACCGCAAGCATCGCTTCAAAACCTCGCCACATATTGACTGCCGGATGGTGCTGCCAGCCATAGTTATGGTTTTCCAATGCTCTTAAGATTTGCATTGCTTCAATTCTTTGCTTACCTAATCTTCGCCGGTCCAAACATCCAGCTGTTTTTTTGAAATCTGGGTATGGTAGAAAAGTTTGCACTATCCGTATCTTCCCTAGAAAAACTATTATCGATGAGAGTTTTTAAGAAGCGCAGGTCAAGCATGAATATGAAGAGAGAATTGGGTGATGCGGGCTCAGACATCCCCTAATCCACCCGTACCTGCGGTGCATAAATGCTCTCACCGGCGAGTCAGGTAGTCCACTATCGATCTGCCGTAGTTACGGCACTTAGGTAGTCACCGATAAAGGCTCAAAGCGCCCTATTTGGATCACTTACCCTGGAACTCAGGCTTTCGCTTTTCCATGAACGCACGGCGACCTTCTTTATAATCCTCACTGTTGAAGCAAGCTTCGACCATTACGGCGACTAGATCCAGTTCTCGTTCGTCTGGATTCTTCGTTCCCTCGTTTATCGCCGCCTTGGCAGCCTTGACCGTCATCGGTGCATTCTCAGCGATCGTCGTAGCGAGAGACGTAACTAGCGCCTCTAGTTCGTCGACCGGCACTACGCGGTTCACCAAGCCCATCGTCTCGGCATCAGCGGCACTAAACCGTCCACCAGTAAAGAAAATTTCTTTGGCGAATGAAGGACCAACGATGTTCATCAGTTCCTTAATTCCGCCGTACCCATAGCCCAATCCCAGCTTCGCAGCAGGAACACCGAACTGGCCGTCATCGGCCGTCACTCGTAGATCGGCGGTCAACGCTATCGCCATACCCCCACCAATGCAGAAGCCTCTAATCATCGCAATCAAAGGCTTTTCAAGCGACTTCAAAGCGAAGTTTGCAGCACCCGTCGCCGCTTCGTAAATTTCGACCTGCTCAGGGGTATTACGAACCTCTTCGAACTCAGAAATATCGGCACCCGACACGAACGCTTTATCGCCAGATCCCTTCAGAACCACGACTCGTACTTCGTCGCTTCCTGCGAAATACTCAATGATCTCTGGAATCGCTTGCCACATTGCTAAAGAAACAGCATTCCGCTTGTTCGGTTGATTGAATGTAATCCACCCAACGCCGTCCTCGACGTGCGCCAGCATCTTGTCGGTCCGCAGCTGCAACTGCCTCATATTCTTATTCCTTCGTATTTCGTCCGCAAATAATCAAAAGATCAGTCGACACACAATTTCGCAATCGCTAAACAGCGCCGTTTTCGTGCATCTGTGCGATCATCGACTCTGCGTACCCAAGCTCAGCGAGAATAGCATCCGTATGTTCACCTTGATCTGGACTCGCCGTGCGAATGTTTGACGGTGTCCTGCTCATCTTTATCGCCTGATTCACAACATCAAACTTTCCAAGCCTTGCGTGATCTACGCCAACTGCCATCTCCAAATGCTGCACCTGAGGATCGGCAAATACCTGATCCATTGAGTTAATAGGCCCTGCCGGACATCCAACACCGTTCAGCAGTTCGATCCAATGTTCGCTGGTGTTCGTCTTAGTCACTTCTGAAATTACAGAATTCATCTCAGCCCGATTTTTCGATCGAGCGGCTGAAGTTGCAAATTGCTTGTCGTAGTTCCACTCAGGATGCCCCAACGCTTGGCAGCAGCGTTCGAACATAATCGCTCCCGCAACGGCAATATTGATGTGGCCATTGGTTGTAGGAAACACCCCAGTCGGAATATTCGTCGGATGATCGTTACCTGCCTGCCCCGGCACTTCACCCTCTTTAAGATAGCGCGCTGCTTGAAAATCGAGCATCTGAACCATCGCTTCAAGTAACGACGTTCGCACCCACTGACCACGACCCGATACCTCGCGCTCTAACAATGCCAACATCGCCCCCTGCGCAGCAAACATTCCGGCGCACAGATCCGCAACCGGTATACCGACTCGCATGGGGCCTTCTCCGGGAGCTCCAGTAATCGACATTAGTCCACCAGTGCCCTGCGCAATCTGATCGAACCCCGGTCTGTTTCCATAAGGACCATCCTGACCAAACCCGGAAATGCTAACCAGAATGATTCGATCGTTGATCTTCGAGAGGGTTTCGTAGTCGGCACCAAGTCGATTTTTTACATCGGGGCGATAGTTCTCAACAACAACATCGGCCTGTTCGACCAGCTTGTAAAAGACATCTCGTCCAACGTCAGATTTCAGATTCAGAGTGAGTGATCGCTTATTGCGGTGCAAGTTCTGAAAATCGGAGTTGTCTCGGTCACCACCCAATGCTTCTTTACCGTCAGGCGGAGCCTCGATCTTAATGACGTCAGCTCCCCAATCGGCGAGCTGGCGCACACAGGTTGGCCCGGCGCGAACCCTAGTTAGGTCGAGAACTGTGAAACGAGAAAGTGGCATACCGGGTGGCAACATTTGCAATATCCCGTGAAGTAAAACTGGGTGAAGCTCGGAGTTGCCGCCCACAATACTCTTTTTGGTTGAGGTTCGGAGACCGCTACGCGTTCAGTTGCGGCAATTCCAATTGGGCGTAGCGAACTACTCGACCCAGCGTTCGATTCAGACTCGGCTTCAACACATCGGTCGAAAAACTCCATGTCGACTCCCTACGATCCCAATTGGTGATCACTATCCATGTGACGACTCGCAAAACGCCCGACATACTGCTGATGAACAGATTGTTTGGCATCTCGAAATCGTCTTCCCAATAAGCCAGTTCATGTTGCGGGTTCTTTGAATCGGAGAGTAGTATCCCGCCCATTACTTCACGCCTTTCAAACTGCTGACTGCCGGTAAACCGCGGGCAATCAATAACAGCGATTAAAAATCCGAAACGAGATATACGTACCAATGTCTGACATACCTACTTTCGAAATGAAGCCTGTTCACGTTCCCGACGAAGTTCTGGAAGGGTTCAAAAAGCTCCCGACAGCAACTGTCTACAACGCAGTTCGCTACTTCGGATCAACCTTGTGCGTATGTGAAGGTCTCGAAAACTTAACCAAGGGACGAAAGCTCGCCGCACGTGCCCACACGTTACGTTTCTTACCAAACCGCGCCGATCTACTTGCAGAAAACCCAAACAGCGAAACTTCTCCCGAGTACCGCGCTATGGGGAAATGCGGCCCAGGTGATGTACTTGTCGCCGATATTGCAGGAGATACCAAAACCGTTGTCGCTGGTGACGTAAAATTACTCCAGCTAAAGATGAATAATGCTGATGGCGTAGTGATCGACGGAGCAATCCGTGATCTCGATGTACTACGTGACGAAAACTATGACCTCGCGGTTTATGCAACGGCACGAAGCCTTCACGGCGGACCAACAGCTGCACCAGCTGAAGAAGGTATCCAGATCAACTGCGGTGGCGCACTTGTTCGTCCCGGAGACGTTCTTGTCGGGGACGACGATGGAGTTATTGTCGTACCGTCATGGATGGCTAAGGAAGTTCTTGAACACGCCACAGAACACGAAGAAGTCGAGAATTACCTCAAGGAAAAGATCGAAGCCGAAGGTGTCGCACCCGGTAAGTACTACCCACCGCGAGAACCAGCATTTGAAGAATGGCGTCGTGTGAAGAAAGACCGAGGACTCTAATCTAAATGACCACTTCACTCGTTATCGGCGATTACGAAATCACAGCTGTCAGCGATGGGTCTTCGCTACCGCGCGATCCGTCGACAGTCTTCCCAGACGTACCTCCAGAGGCGTGGGATCCCTACCGTTCGATTGCGTTGACTGTGGACGGCAAGTGGCATCCCGACTGGCGGGGGCACCTGATCCGATCGACTAGCGGAGAAGGCCCTACCATTCTGGTCGATGCTGGTATGGGTGATGTTGTTAATGAACAAACTGGCGAACGAGGCAAATTACTCGACTGTCTCGCAGATCTCGGAGTGCAGCCAGAAGATATCGATATCGTAGTTACGACTCACTGTCACGGCGATCACATCGGTTGGAATGTTGCTTACGATGGCGACACCCCATCGTTGACGTTCCCGAACGCTACTCACTGGATTGCGTCTCGTGATTGGGAACATTATTCGAAGTCAGAGAACGATAATCCAGCCTTCGATAAGTCAGTCAAACCACTTGAATCCCTGGGTGCACTAAAGCTAATCGCTGGCGTTGAACAATTGGCTCCTGGAATTTCAACGTTGCCAACCAACGGTCACACTCCAGGTCACCAGTGCATACTCGTTGAATCTGGTGGTCAGACAGCTATTATCACCGGCGATCTGTTCCATAGCGTTGCACAGGTCACTGAGCAGAGCTGGTGCCCGACGTTCGACTGGAATACCACAATGTCCACTCAAGCCCGTAAAGGCATTCTCATGCTAGCGACAACTCAGGATTGGATCATTTTCACAGGCCATCTTGCGACTGGTTCGAGTATCGGTAAAGTCGTTTCTGAAGGTGGAAAATCGGTGTGGAAAGCGCTCTAGTTCTGTAGTCGTTTTCACATTGATAGATACATCATTTTGGTCCTAAATCATCACACATTCCTGATCGGGCTAGTTATCATCGCCCGATCATGACAACTCACGCAATTGACCCTATTAAATTCGAAGTCATTCGCAACGCTCTTACGCAGGCGGCAGAAGAGATGGCGATTGCCCTTCGCCGTTCGGCGTACTCGACCAACGTCAAGACTCGTCAGGATTTTTCCTGTGCATTTTTCGACAAGGATCTTCGGTCAGTAGCGCAGGCATTTACACAACCGGTTCATCTCGGCTCATTTGTACGTCACGTGCCAGTAGCCGTAAAACGATATGGACCAGAAAATCTTGATCCCGGCGACATGATTTTGTCGAACGATCCGTATGGCGGGGGAGTTCACCTAAATGATATTTCACTCATTGGCCCTGTCTTCTATGAAGACCAGTTAGTTGGGTATACGGCGTGCCTTGCGCATCATGTTGACGTCGGTGGTGGTGCGCCAGCTTCGGTTGGTGCGTTCAGAGAAGTCTTCCAAGAAGGCATCATCATCCCACCGATTAAGTTCGTGGTGAATGGCGAGCTTGATGCCGATCTTTTCCGGCTCGTCCTATCGCAAATTCGTTCTAAACGCGAGACAGCGGGGGACTTTCGAGCACAGATAGCGTCGAATCGCACAGGTGCCATCCGTGTCGGAGAAATCATCGACAAATACGGCATCGATGAATTCAATCAATATATAGACGAAATTATTGAATACACAGATCGCCGAACCCGATCCGAAGTGGCAAAGCTACCAAACGGTGTGTTTCAGGCAGAAGGATTCATCGATAACGATGGCTTCACTGATGATGTTGTGAAACTCGCCGTGAAAATTACGATCGATGATGACGGAGTCAGGTTCGACACCACCGGCTCTGATCCACAACGACGTGCTCCTGTGAACTCAACATTTGCTCAAACTTTTTCAGCTTGCGCATACGCACTAAGGGCACTGATGGATCGTGACCTTCCTGTTAACGACGGTTTCTATCGTTATGTCCACGTCGACGCACCAGAAGGCACCGTCACAAACTGCGTTCACCCGGCACCTGTCGTTGGAGGTTGGGAGACTCATGTTCGCTTGAACGACCTCATCTTCGAAGCGCTCTCCTCTGCCCTGCCAGACGCCGTTTGTGCCGGTACGAAATCGATGCAATGCCACGCAGGTTTTGGTGGTGAGAATCACGAGACAGGCGAGTACTACTGTTTCCTCGAAACGCTTGCTGGCGGGTATGGCGGACGCTCGACTTCTGACGGGCCTGATGCTGTTCAATCGCACGGACAAAACACTGAAAACGCCCCGGTAGAAGAAACCGAATCGAACTATCCCGTTCGAATCACTCGATACGAACTGGTTCCTGATTCCGAGGGACCTGGCGAATTTAGGGGCGGACTCGGTCTACGTCGGGATTACATGTTCCCTGAAGAAGCAACCTTCACGATCCTTGCAGACCGTGACAAGTTCGGTCCTCGAGGTTTATTTGGCGGTGAGAACGGCAGTAAATCAATCTATGCAATCATCAAAGACGGCGAGGAAGAACATCTTTCGTCGAAAACGACAGTTCAGCTTAAGCCCGGTGATGTCATTAGCTACCGGACTTCTGGAGGGGGTGGGTATGGAGAACCGTTCAAACGAGACCCACAAGTCATTCTCGAAGATGCTTTGCAGGGCAAAATTTCCATAGAACGTGCACGTGAACGATACGGCGTTGATATTGATATTTCGAGACAGCAAGTGAACAAACAAACAACTGAGGAACTGCGTAGTGCTAAATAGCATTGAGACCAGCGCTATTCAGCAGATCGACCCGATTCAATTCGAAGTGGTCCGTTCAGCACTGACGCAAGTTGCCGAGGAAATGGCAGCCGCACTAAGACGATCTGCATATTCAACGAATGTAAAGACTCGACAAGATTTCTCATGTGCGTTTTTCGACCGTGATTGCCGTCCGATTTCACAAGCATTCACCCAGCCGGTTCATCTCGGATCTTTCGTAGAACTAATTCCTACTTCAGTCGCTCAATACGGTGCTGAAAATCTGGAACCTGGCGACATGCTGGTCGTGAACAACCCTTTCGGTGGAGGGTCACACCTCAACGATGTTACGGTGTTTGGTCCGGTGCATCACAACAGTGAACTTGTGGGGTACGTGGCATCGCTAGCGCATCATGTAGATGTCGGAGGGGGTGCCCCAGCATCTATTGGCCCTTTTCAAGAAATATTCCAAGAAGGCGTCATCATTCCTCCCGTGAAGCTCGTGAAGCGTGGAGAAATGAATGAGGATGTATTCAAACTCCTTCTCGCCCAAATACGGTCTAAGCGGGTAACCACTGGTGATTTCCGAGCACAGGTGGCAGCAAACACTGTTGGCGCACGTCGACTTGTAAATCTTGTCGAAAAGTACGGTGTGAATGATTTCGACAATTACGTTGCTGCTGTTGTCGATTACACCGACCGCCGCACTCGTTCCGAAATTGCCAACATTCCCGATGGCGTTTACGGAACTGAAGGCTTCCTTGACTACGATGGTTTCAGTGACAAAGTTGTGAATCTTAAAGTCGAAATCACGGTCAAAGGCGAATCAGTATTTTTTGATTTTGACGGGTGCGACCCTCAACGTCGAGCACCAGTAAACTCCACGAAGGCGATGACTTTTTCGGCATGTGCTTACGCGCTGCGAGCGCTCATGGCGCCTGATATGCCAGTAAATGACGGTTTCTACCGACACATCAAGATGAACGCGAAACCAGGAACGGTCGTTCATGCGATTCATCCAGCTCCCGTCGTGGGTGGCTGGGAGACTCAGGTTCGTATCAACGACATGCTATTCAAGGCGTTCTCTGCGGGAATGCCTGAGAAGATCGCCGCTTCGACAAAAGCGATGATGGCTCAGGCAGGATTCGGCATCATCGATCGCAATAATGGCGAGTATCACTGTAACTACGAAGCGCTTGCAGGTGGCTACGGAGGCAGAGCGACTTCTGACGGTCCGGATGCTGTTCAGCAACACGGACAAAATACGGAAAATGCTCCAGTTGAAGAGGTTGAATCTCACTTCCCTATGCGGGTATCACGACTTTCTTTGATCGAAGATTCTGAAGGTCCAGGTAAATTCCGTGGCGGACTTGGTATGAGGCGTGATTATCACTTTCCAGAAGACCCAGCTACGTTCACAGTATTATCGGATCGGGACATCCAAGGACCTCAAGGAATATTTGGTGGAATGGAAGGTCGAAAGGCTTACTACATTCTCAATCCTGATGATCCCGATCAAGAGTCAGGTGAACTCACATCGAAGTGCGTCGTTGAGCTTAAACCCGGTGACACTGTGAGTTTCCAAACTCCTGGTGGTGGTGGTTACGGACCACCTACAGAACGCGATCCAAGTGCTGTATTGAAGGATGTGATCGGAGGCAAGGTCAACCGCCAGCGCGCCAAAGATTTCTACGGTGTGATAATTGATTCGAATACTGATTCTGTCGACGAATCAGCAACCATAAAAACTAGAACTAATATGACAAATTCTAGGACCACAAATTGACCGCAAACAGCGTAGGCCGATACAGAATTGGTGTCGATATCGGTGGCACGTTCACCGATGGAACTCTGGTCGATTCAACCACGGGGCGAGTTACAACTTCTAAGGTTCTTTCCACACCTTCCGACCCTGCTTCAGGATTTATTTCTGCGGTCCAAAAGCTGCTTGATCTAGACGATTCAGTAAAACCTGAAGATATCGAACACGTTGTACACGCGACCACAGTCGCAACCAACGCAATCATCGAAGGCAAAACAGCGAAGACAGCGTTCGTTACCACTGAGGGGTTTCGAGACATGCTCGAAATCGCACGGCAAATACGACCTTCTCTTTACGATCTACAGTTCGAAAAGCCAGCCCCCTTAGTACCGCGCCAGCTCTGTTTTGAAGTACCAGAACGACTTGATGCCAAGGGTCAAGTGGTAACTCCACTTAATGAGGCCGCACTCGACAAAGTTGTAGATCGTATCGCGGAATCAGGGGTAGAGGCCGTAGCTGTCTGCCTGCTTCACTCGTACCGCAATGGGGATCACGAACAACGCATCGGCAAAGCGATTTCAGCGAAACTTCCCAACGTAATCATCTCTTTGTCGTCTGACGTTGTTCCTGAATTCAGAGAATATCTCAGGGCTTCGACCACAGTTATAAATTCATCTGTGGCACCGATTGTTAGCACATATTTGGCATCGATTAGTGAAAAACTTCAAGAAGCGAAAATAACTTCCGAACTACTTGTTATGCAGTCCAATGGAGGGGTTTATCCGGCCGAAGCAGCTTCAGAGAATCCCGTTTTCATGGTTGAATCTGGTCCGGCAGCCGGTGCAGTTGCAGCGGCATCTCTTGGCACTGCCCTCGGACACCCAAACGTCATATCGTTCGACATGGGAGGAACAACTGCGAAAGCGAGTCTGATTCGTAATGGAAAACCAAACATTACGAAGGACTACAGCGTAGGCGGAGCCGCACAAAGCGGTACGGGTGCGTTTGGTGGAGCTTCCGGATACCCGATCCGTACACCAGTGGTTGATCTTGTTGAAATTGGGGCTGGCGGAGGTTCGATCGCATGGGTTGATTCTGGTGGAGCATTACGAGTTGGACCTCAGTCAGCGGGCGCAGACCCGGGTCCTGTTTGTTACGGACTCGGAGGCGATCAGTCAACGATTACCGACGCGAACCTCGTGCTTGGTCGGCTTGACCCTGAATATTTTGCAGGCGGTGAAATGTCGTTGAATCTTGAAGCGGCGAGAGACGCGATTCGCATACAGTGTGCCGAACCACTTGGCCTTTCGATTGAAGAAGCAGCTCACGGAATCATAGAAATCGCAAACACTGCCATGGTCAACGCTCTCCGTTTAGTGTCTGTCCAACGCGGGCACGATCCGCGTGATTTCATGCTCGTAGGATTCGGAGGAGCGGGTCCTGCGCATGCCGTTCGGCTTGCTGAACAAGCAGGAATACCTCGTGTACTAATCCCACAAGGTCCCGGTACCGCTTCAGCACTTGGCTTACTGGTGACCGACGTGCGAATGGAAGGTTCGTCGACGCTGATCATTCGTGCCGATGAGATAGAACATGCTCGAATTACTAGCGAATTCGACCGTCTTGAAGCAGCGGGGCGAGAAGCGCATAGAGTGGCGGCTTCAGCATCGGGTCCTCCTGTATTTGAACGTGCTATTGAGATGCGCTACTGGGGACAGAGTTTCGAGTTGAGCGTTCCGGCTCCAGCCAGACCAACGATAGACCAAACATGGATAGATGATCTGACGGAATCGTTCCATGGTGCTCATGAAATGGCTTACGGATTTAGAGCTAATGATGAACCCGTCGAGCTCGTTAATCTTCGCCTAACGACAATCGGAAAAATCGCCCGGCCCCAAATGCGAAAACTTGAAAGCACTGGGTCAGATGTTTCGGTGATTCCTAAAGGAGAACGACCTGTCTATTTTGCTGAAAATTCAGGTGTAAAAGGCGTTGTACACACGCCGGTGTATGATCGTTCAAAACTTCCTGCAGGAGCCGTATTCGACGGGCCGGCAATTATTGAAGAACCCGATTGTACGACCGTTATTCATCCGGCTTGGACCGTCACTATCGATGAATTTGGGAACCTTGTAATCGAAATCAACAGTTAATTCAGACCAGTTAATCAACCAGCCAAGAATCTAAATAGAAAAGTATCAAATGTCAGAAGCAGTAAACCGAGCGTGGACAATGGCAAGCCGACCAGACGGTGAGCCAATAGCCGAGAACTTCGAAATCGTGGAATCACCAATTCCAACGCCGAAACACGGTGAGGTATTAATTCGGACTCAATACATGAGCTTGGATCCATACATGCGAGGTCGCATGCGATCGGGCCCGTCGTACGCAACTCCGTTACAACTCGGCGAAGTGATGACAGGTGAAGTAGTAGCGAGAGTGGAGCAGTCTGAATCGCACCTATACAAAGTCGGTGACACCGTTCGTGCCAATATCGGTTGGCAGGAATGGGCTGCCGTCGGTGCGCACACCGTTCGCCCCGTTAATTCGGATCTAGGTCCTATTTCTACAGCCGTTGGAATTCTTGGCATGCCGGGAATGACGGCGTACTTCGGCTTACTTGAAGTATTGAAGCCGCGAGCTGGCGACACGCTGGTCGTCTCAGCCGCTTCGGGTGCTGTTGGAGCTGTTGTTGGGCAGATCGGCAAGCTCAATGGCTGTTTCGTGATCGGCGTAGCGGGTAGCGATGAAAAATGTGCCTACACCATTGATGAACTCGGATTCAACGCCGGTATCAATTACAAAACCCAAGATGTTTCTGCTGAACTAGCACGTCTCTCACCAACGGGTGTCGACTGCTACTTCGACAATGTAGGTGGCCCGGTATCGGATGCAGTATTCGAAAACCTTGCACTCAAGTCACGTGTTGCCATCTGTGGGCAGATATCGCAATACAACGCCTCCACTCCCCCGCAAGGTCCACGAAACATGGCAGCACTGATTCGAACTCGGACTACTATTGAAGGCTTTTTAGTTTACGACTTCGAGCTACAGCACGAGATCGCTCGTACACGAATTGCTAATTGGATCAAAGACGGAAGTCTCAAGTACAAAGAAGACGTCGTGGAAGGATTCGAGAAAGCTCCTGAAGCATTCATCGGTCTATTAAACGGTCAGAACTTCGGCAAGCTACTTGTGAAACTCAGCGACTAGCAGTGACTGCTCTCCTTACAACTAAATGAGGACGTTAGAGCGGTTAGTTGAAAAAGGATGTAGGTCCGCTAAAACGATGACAATGAGTACCTATTCAACCTCGGCTGAGTTCCGATCCAAAGCGTTCCTGAGCGAACAAGTTCAACAGATCGCCAACTTCTACTATCCGGATTGTATCGATAACAAACTAGGGGGCTACATAAATCAGTTTCGTGACGACGGTTCGATATTCGATGATCAAACCAAGCATCTAGTTGGCACTTGCAGATTCGTCTATCTCTTCGCCACGGCATCAACGATGCTCGACAACCCTGACTATCTCGAAGCAGCCCGTCACGGTCTGGAGTTTCTTTTAGAGCATCACCGGCAACCGAATGGTGGCTATGCATGGGTGCTCGATGGTCTAGATATAGCTGATGCCACGAACCACTGCTATGGACATGCATTTGTACTGCTGGCGTTTGCCACCGCACTGAAGGCTGGCATTTCTGAAGCTGCACAGCCTCTCGTAGAAACTTTCGAACTAATGGACGACTATTTCTGGCGAAGTGATGACGAGCTTTACGTCGATGAGATATCACCTGATTGGTCGATCACGGATCCGTACCGTGGGCAAAACGCCAATATGCACACATGCGAGGCGATGATCGCTGCCTACGAAGCGACCGGCGAGCGTAAGTACATTGATCGCGCCACGATTCTAGCGAAGCGGGTGTGCATAGAGCTTGCGGGTCAATCGACTGGCATGATTTGGGAGCACTTCTCGGAAGATTGGGCAATTGATTGGAACTACAACCTCGACGATAAAAAAAACCTGTTCCGTCCGTATGGCTATCTTGTAGGACACTGGACTGAATGGACGAAGCTTTTACTTATCCTCGAAGAGCACAATCCGCAGGACTGGATGCTTCCTCAGGCGCAAAAACTATTCGATGCGGCGGTGGAGAAAGGTTGGGATAAAGAGAACGGCGGGTTCAATTATTCGATCAGTCCTTCTGGAGGAATCATCGATACCGATAGGTATTACTGGGTGCTCTCTGAAACTATCGCCGCCGCAGGTTTATTGGCGAAGCGCACGGGGAATGATCTGTACTGGGAGTGGTACGAGCTAACATGGCAATGGTCTTTAGATAATCTCGTTGATCAGAAATACGGCGGCTGGTATCGGATTCTCGATAATAATAATCAGCGATACGACAATCTAAAAAGTCCAGCATCGAAGACGGATTACCATCCGGCTGCTGCTTGCATGGAACTGTTCAAACGGTTTTAGCTGAACATTTTTAGGTGATTTAGCCGGCTCTCGAACTAAATCACCGCTACGCGGGTTGACCATACGGCTCAGATTGCTTACTGTTGAAAGTGCTAGCGGAAGTGGCTCAGTGGTAGAGCATCTCCTTGCCAAGGAGAGGGTCGCGAGTTCGAACCTCGTCTTCCGCTCCATAGCGAACCAAACTTAGAAGCCCTTGCAGAAATGCAGGGGCTTTTCTGTTAATTGTTGCAATACTGTTGCAATAGCACGATTTAATTCGCTGGTTCGGTCGTCTGTCGTACCTGCTGGCAACACCTACCGCCGATAGACGCAAGCCCAATTGTTCATATAGATTTGTGTTCACTTGAAATTTATGGTTCAACGAACAACATGAAAGGGAAGTTATGGATAACAAAGAATTGATGGGCTGGATGAGTCTACGTACTTGGCATATATTCGCATTTTTGGTTCCATTTTTCGCGCTTTTTGCTCCACTAGTGATCTATGTTGGGTCAGTAAACAGCGATTTTGACGTTCCATTGATGATTATGTCTGTGGCTTTCTCGATTATGACTTTGATGATGACCCTGTCGGGAATTATGGACATGAAAGTGCTTGCACAAGAAATGACTCCTGAAATGGCTGAATCTAAATGGGGTCAAACGTTCAAGGGTTTCGGTGTATTTGCAGTAGTTTTCGCTGTTCTGATATTGTCGGTTCCTGTTGCTCATTGGATTGCCTTGATGGGATAAATTGAATCATGCGGGCAGCTCAACGATATGCCCCGAGATTGACGCTGGTTGGCCCTAAGTTGCCCCAACGGACTATTAGAAAACCTCTGGTAACGTCTGAAACAGGGGTCGTCTAATTTGCAAGCAGGAGGTAGAGGGTTCGAGTCCCTCAAGCTCCACCAAACTGGCGACAAACTGGAAAAGCCCTCGCAGAAATGCGGGGGCTTTTCGCGTAGTTACAGCGATAGCACGATTTAATTCGCTGTTTCGGTCGGCTGTCGTACCTGCTGGCAACCCCACC